>NZ_LFDT01000001.1:0-308494 GCF_001037925.1 Vogesella sp. EB
TCATTGATACAGGCTTTGGGCAGATACGCCGAGACGGCTGGCGACTTCGGCGACGGGATAGCCACGTTCGGTAACCTGTTTAACGGCTTCAATCTTGAACTCTTCGGGGAAACGCGGCCTGCTCATGACACCTCCTTGTAGGGCCTAGTGTGAGGCTCACGAGGTATCTAGGAAAGGATGGGCGATTCAATGATACCTATTGGAATGTAATTTATTGAATGCATCTGTTGGTTCACATGAAAGACTTGCTTAAATATCCGCGAAAAAATGCGATTTGATAGGGCTTTGTTGTTATTTCGCAACGTCGTCATGAAAAATTAGTCATCAATACCATGTCGTTGGTTGGGGTCACGCAATCGGCATGGTTTTTTCTTTGAAATCAATGAGGTGGCCATCTGTTGCAAGCAGATAAAAAACAGGGCCGCTCAGTGGGTTGCCCTGTTTTGGTGCGGTTTTCAGTTTTATGTGCTGAACTTTCAGTGACTATGAGTCCCTACAGTTCGGCCTGCTCGTTGGCGATGAAGTACAGCGCCACGGAATTGATGCAGAAGCGCTCGCCGCTGGGGGGCGGGCCGTCATCGAAGACATGGCCGAGGTGGGCGTCGCAGCGGTTGCAGCGCACCTCGGTGCGGATCATGCCGTGGCTGGTGTCGCGGATGCGGCGGATGCTGCCCTTGACCGCTTCTTCCCAGAAGCTGGGCCAGCCACAGCCGGCGTCGAATTTGGTGGTGGATTCGAACAGCAGCGCGTCGCAGCACACGCAGTGATAATTACCGATCTGGCTGTGCAGGTAGTAATCCCCACTGAACGGGCGCTCGGTGCCGGCTTCGCGGGTGACGTAGTATTGTTCCGGCGTGAGGATGGCGCGCCATTCGGCCGGGGTCTTGAAAAGCTTGTCGGGCATGATGAATCTCCTTTGCGGCCAACCTTGGGCGCTCCTTGGTCACTGACGGATAGTCGTGCCGGCGGCGGTTTTCTTACAGCTCATCCAGGGTTTGTGCCAGATGGCGCTGGTCGGCCCATTCGATGATAGACCATTGCGCGGCGTCGACGCCCAGCCAGTTGAGTGCGGCATTGGGGATCGGTACCGCACGCTGCGCCGTCAGCGGCTGGCCGCTGGCCAGGCGGTAGGCCATGTCCAGCACCCCGCCGTGGGAGACCAGCAGGATGCTCTGGCCGTGGTGTTCCGCTGCCAGCCGTGCCAGCGCGTGGTGCACGCGCGCGGAGAATGCCAGCAGGCTTTCGCCGCCGTTTAGGTCGTGCGCCGGTTCGCGCTGGCTGTAGCCGTGCCAGGCGTGCGGCTGCTGTTGCGGGCCATCGTCCAGGGTGACGCCCTGCAAGGCGCCAAAGTGGCGCTCGCGCAGCTCCGACAAAATGGTGGCCGACAGTCCCAGCTGCTGCGCGATCGGCGCCGCGGTGCTGGCGGCACGTTGCAGGTCGCTGCTGTACAGCGCGGCAAACGGGTGGGCGGCCTGCTTGAGGGCGGCGGCGAGGCGGACAGCCTGTTGCCGGCCGTTGTCGTTCAGCGGGATATCCAGCTGGCCTTGCAGGCGCCGCTCGGCGTTCCAGTCGGTTTCGCCGTGACGAACCAGGCAGATGCGGGTAACAGTCATGTCGGTGGCACTCTAGCGCAAGGCAAAGGCCAAGCCTAACGGTACAAACAGCACGCTGGCAAGGTTGCCGATCAGTACGATGGACGCCATGCGCTCCGGCTCCTGCTGGTACAGCTCGGCCATCAGGAAATTCAGCACCGCCGGCGGCAGTGCGCCGAACAGCACCACCAGCGCCGTCTGCTCCGGCGCCAGCTGCAGCAGCGGGATCGCCAGCGCGGCACCGGCCAGCCCGGTCAGCGGGCACAGCACGGCGCCGAGCAGGCCGATGCGCCAGCCGGCAAGGCTGACGTCCACCATGCGCACTCCCAGCGCGAACAGCATCAGCGGGATGGTCATCTCGCCCAGCATCCTGATGCCGGCCATCAGCCACGCCGGCAGGGTGACGCCGCTCAGGCCAAAGACAAGGCCGAGCAGGGTGGCGATCACGATCGGATTGCGGCGCAGCCCGGCCAGGCTGGTGTGGTGGCTGAAAATGAAGGCACCGAGGGTGAAGTGCAGCAGGTTGGAGACGATGAACAGCACCACGAAGGCCTGGAAACCCTGCTGACCGAAGGCCAGTAGCGCCAGCGGCAGCCCCATGTTGCCGCAGTTGTTGAACATCATTGCCGGCAGCAGGGTGCGCGGGTCGATGCGGCACAGTCGCGCCACCGGCCAGCTCAGCATGCCGGACAGCAGCACGATTAGCGCCGCCGCCGGCACCAGCTTCCAGTGCGCCAGCAGGTCGAAATCCTTGGCCGCCAGCGCGGAAAACACCAGCAGCGGCACACAGACGTCCATGTTCAGCTTGTTGGCGGCGCGCATGTCCGGACGCACGCGGCGTGCGTACACGCCGCCGATCAGCACGATGACCAGTACCGGCAGGATGATGGTGAGGATGCGTTCGAACATGGGCGGGCTCGCGAGGGTGGGGCAAACATTGTGGTGCAGCGCCCGGTCGCCGTGTACGAGGGTAAACCCTTGCGTGGGGCGGGTCCGGCAGAACAGCGTGTTCTGCCAGCGTGGGTGGCGTTACAGGATGCCGACCCCGGAAATTTCGCGGGCAAGGTTGGCCGCATAGTTGTCGGTCATGGCGCCGATGTAGTCCAGCACCTGCATGTAGGCGTGGTACAGGCCCTGTTCTGGGTGCAGCGGGGCGGGGAGCAGGTTCAGCGCCAGCTGGTGGCGGGCGCTGAGCGCGTCTTCGCCCAAGGTCAGGCGGGTATGGATCGCCGGTACCAGTACGTCCAGCACCGTGCCGATGCAGGGGTAGGAGGCCAGCTCGGTGACCAGCTTGGTGCGGTGGCGGTATACCTTTTGGCTGGCAAGTAGCTTGGCGGCGAGCAGGGTTTCCTTGATCTGCGGCGCGCAGACGTCGATCAGGTCCTTGCCGGGGAAGCTGCCGCGCAGCAGCGTGTCTTGGTGCACCATGAATTTCTCGGCGACCTCGGCGACGCAGCGGCCAATGGCGATGCCGCGCAGCATCGCGCACTTCTGGCGCGGATCGTCGGTGTGCCACAGCCGCTCGGTTTCGCCGAAGTGGCTGAACAGCGCCTCGAACTCGCGCACGTCGAGTATGCCGATTTCCACTGCGTCTTCCAGGTCGAGAATGGCGTAGCAGATGTCGTCGGCGGCCTCCATCAGGTAGGACAGCGGGTGGCGTGCCCACTCGTGCGCGCCCTTGCGGATCAGCCCTAGCTCGGCGGCGACATGCTCGAAGTAGGCCAGCTCGGTGCGGTAGATATTGAACTTGCCGCGCGCCTGCGCCCGCGGCGCGTCCGAGGTCCACGGATACTTGATCAGCGCGCCGAGCGCGGCGGAGGTCAACCGCATGCCGCCTTCGCTGCCGTACATTTCCAGGCTGGCGACCATGCGCAGGCCATGGGCATTGCCTTCGTAGGTCTGGATGTCGGCCTGCTCCGCCGCAGACAGGCCGTGCAGCAGGTGGGCATGTTGCGGGTCACGGAACCATTCGCGCAGCGCGTCTTCGCCGGTATGGCCAAACGGCGGGTTGCCGATATCGTGGGCCAGGCAGGCAACCTGCACAACGCTGCCGATGTCGAACGGGGTGTAGCCGGCCGGCAGCAGCTCGGCGTGCTGCATCATGGCGCCGACGCGGTTGCCGAGGCTGCGGCCAACGCTGGCGACTTCCACGCTGTGGGTGAGGCGGTTGTGGGTGTGGTCGTGGCTGGCCAGCGGGTGCACCTGGGTTTTGCGGCCGAGGCGGCGGAATGCGCTGGAAAACACCAGCCGGTCGTGGTCGATGTGAAAATCGCTGCGCAGGCCTGCCGCGGCCTCCAGCGTGGCTGGTGCCTGCGACGCCAGCACCTTTCCGGCCTGCAGTTTGAAACGGCGGGTGGAAAGCAGCGCTTCCCAGTTCATTACATGATCAGTCACGGCGGCATGGTCCTTGAGGTCGGCAGGCATGGCAACCGTGCGGTCACCATGCTCCGATCATGCCAGAAACGCGGGGGACGTGCAGGCGGGGCCGCCTCAGTCGGTCAGCAGGCTGCGGCCGGAGCGGGCCGGTTTCTTGGCCAGCGGGATGTCATAGCCGATCATGAACAGCGCGGCCTCGACGCGGCGCAGGCCGGCATCGCCCTTGCACCAGTCGCTGTTGGCGGCGTCGCAGGCGGCACCCAGCACCCAGCCGGCGCGGATTTTCCATTCGGCGTGGAAGCGGCTGCGGTTGGCCAGCTGCTTGAAGTGCAGCAGCTCGGTGCTGGGGTTGCGGTTCATGGTGGACGCGCCCGGTGCCCACGGGAAGCACAGGTTCGGGTCCAGCAGCAGGCGGTTCTTTTCGCAGAACTGGCGTACCAGATAGCCCAGCGCGGCGCCGGTGCGACCGTCATAGGCCAGCAATCGCGGCGCGGCCAGGGTGTACACTTTGGTAAAGCCGGCGTTCATGCGCAATTCACCGTCGAAGGCGCTGCAATCCGGTGTGTCGCTGGCGAAAATGGCGAGGCTGCGCTGCAGCTTGACGGCAAGGTTGGCCGCATGGCTGCGGGCCCAGTCGCGGTTCAGGGTGTACAGCTTGATCACCTTGCCGCCGGAGGCCCACAGCAGGGTATCGTCGATGATGTCGACCAGTGCGTCGTGCTGCTGGCTCAGCGCCAGGCTCAGCCGTTCGCGCAGCGACTGCTGGATCGCCAGATGCTGGTCGTAGTGGCGGCCATTCCAGTAAAAGCGCTGGAAGGCCTGCTGCAGGGTGTCGGCACGGAAGGCGCGGTCGTAGCCGTCCGGCAGGATCTTGTCGCGGATGTAGAACTGGTGTTCACCAAACGCCTCGCCATCCAGCCAGCCGGCCAGCTGGGCCACAAACTGGCTGACGCTGGCATTGCCGAGGTACGACGCTTTTTGTAATGGTGCAATCATGGGAAGAAGCGAACCCGTGTCTCGATGTTGGTGTGGGGTTGATCTTCTGTGCTGCTATGGCCGGCCGCTGCGGTTGGTAGCCGGCTGGCGGTGCCACAACATGGCCTTATGGGCATGCTCTGTTATGGCATAGCGTATGCAATTAAAGCATGTCTAAATTTTTATTTATGGGCGTTATCGGTATCGCTTAATAATGTGTAATTAATCGCTTTAAGCTGCTGTGTTGTTTGATTAAAGAATGCCGCAGATGCCGGCTTTTCATGTTGCGAAATTGCAACCAAGCTACAATGACCGGCATCAGAACATCACCGGCGGAACCGCCACTGTGAGGATTGTTGTCATGCAGTTTGAACATTTGATTCGCATCTCTCCCGCCGATAGCAGCCAGGCGCCGGCACTGACCCGGCAGCAGCTGTGGCAGGGGCTGGTATTACGCGCCGAGCTGCCGATGCGGTTCGACGAAAATATCACCAGTGCGCGCATCGTGGCGCGCGAGGGCAGTGTCTGGCAGCGCGAAATCGCCTTCGGCACACTGATCGTGCACGAACGTATCGAGCTGGAGGTGGAGCAGGAGGTGCGCTACCACGCGCAGGCCACGGAGCTGCATCCGGGCGGCTCGCGCATCATGCGCATCGAGGAGCCGGAGCCGGGGGTGCTGTTCGTGCGCTTCATCTACGACATGTCGGCGCTGACCGCGAATGCCAGCGAAGCGGAACTGGCGCGCCTGTTGCCCTACGTCAAGTCGGCCTACCAGCAGGCGGACATGGATACCGCCGAGCGCATCATCGAACTGATCGTGACCGGCCAGCTGACGGCGCAATAAGCCTGTGCCGCGGCACATGGTGTACACTCTCGCCCTCTTTGCGCCGGCCACCCTGGTGGCCGGCAAGCTGATCGGATTGCGCTAGCCCCTGCGGTTATCGCCTTTGGGGCGTTGCATGCACTACACCATTTTCGATACGCCGGTCGTGCGTACCCTTTGTCGCTGGTTTTCCGTTGCCACCCTGCGCCTGCTCGGCTGGCGGCTGGAAGGCGACTTCCCCCGTCTGCAGAAGTACGTGCTGATCGGTGCGCCGCACACCAGCAACTGGGATTTTCCGCTCACCCTGATGTTCTGCTTTGCCACTCGTGCCCGGATCTACTGGATGGGCAAGCACACCCTGTTCAGCGGGCCGTTCGGGCCGCTGATGCGCTGGCTGGGTGGCGTGGCGGTTGACCGCCGCCAGAACAATTCGCTGGTGGAGCAGATGGTGGCCGAATTCCGCCAGCGTGACGCGCTGGTGCTTGCGGTGCCGCCGGAGGGAACCCGTGGCCGGGTGACGGAGTGGAAGAGCGGTTTCTATTACATCGCGCAGGGCGCCGGCGTGCCGATTGCCTTGGCGTATCTCGACTACCCCAACAAGCGTGGCGGCATCCTGGCGCTGTATCAGCCCGGTGGTGATATCGCGGTGGACATGCCGCAGATTCGCACCTTTTATCGCGACATCACCGGCAAGCACCCCCGCAACCAGTAAGCGGCGCCACGGCCGGTAATAAAAAAACATCACGCCAGGCGTGATGTTTTTTATGGCTGCTTGCGTTCCGGGCCGACATCCAGTGCCACCCAGCCGGCGTGTCCCAGCTCTTCCAGCACCTCGATATTGCGCTCGAAGATCGCCTCCGCCTCCGGAAAGGCCTCCACTGCCCGCGCGATGCTGCTTTCGCGGATCAGGTGCAGGGTCGGATAAGGCGAGCGGTTGGTGAAGTTGCTGATATCGTTGACGGTGGTATCGGCAAACTGGAATTTCGGGTGGAAGCTGGCGACCTGGATTTCGCCTTCCAGGCCCATGTCGGCCACCGCGGCATCGACAATTTCCAGGAAGTCGTTGAAATCGAGGAAGCGCTGCAGCGTGTGCGGGTGCACCAGCAGGGTGGTGTCGATTTCCTGCGGATCGGTTTCCTGCAGCAGGCGCAGTTCCAGCATCAGCTGTTCCAGCAGGGTGGCCGGATCGCGGGCTTCGCTGACGATGATGCGCACCTGGTTCTTGACGTAGACCGACTTGGCAAACGGGCACAGGTTCAGCCCGATGACGGCGTTTTCCAGCCAGCGGCGAGTTGCATCAAGAATGGCGTCTTGGTCGGTAGGGTTCATGGCAGTGCCTTGCGCGCAGTAACAAAACAAAAAACCCGGACATGATCCGGGTTTTTTCGGCTTTCGTTCAGCCAGCGGCAGAATTACTCTGGCTGGATGTTGGAAGCTTGCTTGCCCTTAGGGCCGTCAACGATGTCAAAGCTTACACGCTGGTTTTCAGCCAGAGTGCGGAAGCCTTTGGAGTTGATCTGGGAGAAGTGAGCGAAAACGTCGTCACCGCCGTTGTCTGGAGTGATGAAGCCGAAGCCCTTGGAGTCGTTAAACCATTTAACGGTACCGGTTGCCATGTTCTGTTCCCTTTGGAGAATAGGTAAATTGAGAAAAGCGCATGTCAATCAAGAGAAATGACAAACTGTGGTACGGGCAGGGCCACTACAACAACTGACAGATCACATCTTGAAAAACTGCAGAACGCAGTCTGCCTGTTGGTGTCGTCCTCGGCAAGTGTTTTTTGGCGTGCGGGGAGAAAATTGTCGGAAATCCGGGGCGGAAGCGGGCAATCATTGCGTCTGGTCAAGCTTTGGCGGCGCGTTGCCGCCGGCTATGGCACATTGGCCTGTCATTGGCTATACAGCATCGATAAGCCAAACAAGACCCGACATTCTCCGGAGGCGTGGCGTGGCCAATTTACCTGCGTATTACCGCATCGAAGACGAAGAAAGCTTTACCGATTTCCAGAATGCGCTGGAAGACTATGCGCCGCGGATCGCCCATTTGCTGACTGCGCTGCGGCAAAAACCGGGCGACACGGCGCTCTTGGGCGAACTGATGCGTCTGCTGCACACCATCAAGGGCGATGCCGGGCTGTGCCGGCTGGGCTTCGTGGCGCCCTTGCTGCACGGCATGGAGGAAGTGCTGGTACGGGTGCGCAGCGGCGAGCTGCTGTTCAGCTACAACATCGAGCAGGTGCTGTTTCTGGCGCTGGACCGGCTGGAGTTGCTGGTGCAGACGCTGGAGCTGCACAGCGAGGCGCAGCTGGCCGATTTTCACCTGCTGTGCCACGAGCTGGCGCAGGTCGCGCAAACACCACCGGCGGCGCTGGACGAGGCCATCGCCCACCTGATCGAGACGGTGACCGGCTACAAGCCGGTGGTGCCGTATCAGGCCGATGCCCGTGCCGCCGCGCTCAGCGCCAGCCAGCGCGATGATCTGCGCCTGTTCCACCAGCTGGCGATGCAGTTCGAGCAGCGTTCGCTGCTGTTCCAGGGGCGTACCGAGCGCAACCTGCTGCTGGCGCGCGCCTGCAACGAGGCGGCTGGCTTTGCGGTCAACCCGCTGCAGCTGGAGGCGGCGATCTACCTTCACGATCTGGGCATGATGTTCCTGCCGGAAGCGCTGTGGCTGAAGCAGGGGCGCTTGAGCGAGGAAGAGCGGGCGCAACTGGCGCATCACCCGCAATGGGGCGCCGACCTGCTGGCGCGGATGGCGGGCTGGGAAGAGGCGACGCTGATGGTGCGCCAGCATCACGAACGGCTGGACGGCAAGGGCTACCCGGCCGGGCTGGGCGGCGACAGCATTTGCGACGGCGCGCGGTTGATCGCGATCGTCGACGCGTTCGAGGCGGTGATCCTCAAGCACAGCCAGCGCCAGCAAGCCCGTTCGCTGCTGCGCGCGGTGGCGGAGCTGAACGCCTGCGAGTCGCAGTTCGACCGGCGCTGGATCGGCCATTTCAATGCCGTGGTGCACCAGCGCATTGCCAGTGGCGAAGGGCTGTCGCACATCCGCTAGCAGTGCATGGCTGACAAACAGACAAAAGGTTGGCCGCAACGCTCACGGCGTTGCGGCCAACCTTTTGTTATCTAGTGCTGCATGAAGCGGCGTAGCGGCGTGCTGTCCCAGTCGACGCTGTCGAGCAGGTTTTTCACGATCAGCCCCAGCTCGGTGTCGCCCTCGATGCGCAGCCGGCGCGAGAAGAACAGCGTGTCCGGGTCTTCCTCGCGCAGCATCAGCCGCAGGAAGTCGGCCAGGTTGGCGGCCAGCCGCAGGTCGGGCACGTCGCCGCTACTGCCGGTGTGAAAGCGCTCGTCATCGGCACAGAAGGTCAGCGTCAGGCCGGCGTCGCAAATCTCCACCGCGAAGGTCTTGCCACTGAGCAGGCTCATGTCGGCGGCCAGCACCTGCCGCTTCTGCAGCTGGTTGAGACTGTGCACCAGCAGCCACGCCGGCGGCGTCGCCGGCAGGCGTTGCAGCCAGCGGCGGCCGAAGGGCGGCAGGGTAAAGTCAGGAACAGGCATGGTGGTCTCCCTGGTAGGCAATGCCGGCCTCGCCGCGCCAGTAGCCGTCGGCCAGCGGCATCGCGGACAGCGACTGCAGGCGGTTCGCGGCAGCGGCGGCGGTCGCCGGCTGGGTCAGCACGTCACGGAACTGCTGCACGATGGCGGCCATGTTGTCGGCCTGCGGGCTGAGACGCAGGATGTCGACGCCGCTGTGCTGCAGCGCCGGATAGTGCGCCAGCAGCGATTGCCGCGCCGCGGACTGGGTCTGGATGCCGTTGATGGCGAGGAAGGGCTGGCCGTCCTGGGTGTGCATGGTCATGCCTTCCGGATGCTCCAGGCACTTGAACTGGCAGTCGTCCTTGTTCAGCCGGTAGTGGCGGGCGGTAAAGCAGCGCGCGGAGTAGGCCAGCGGCAGCCGGCCCCAGGCGAACAGCTCGGTCTGTGGCAGGTCTTCCTCATCACCGAGGATGTCGCGCAGCAGGCTGGCGCTGCATTCCAGTGGGCAGACCCAGCGATAGGCGCCCAGTTTCTGGAACAGGCGCAGGGTGTCGCGGTTGTAGATGTTGAGGTGCGGGCCGGCGACGAACGGCAGCTGGCGTTCATGCAGCAGGCGTACCGCGCCCAGATCGTTGGCCTCCAGTCGCACGGCACCGTGTTCGATCAGCTGGCGCAGGCGTTTGAGGTCGCTTTCGCTCTCCAGCAACACCTGGCTTGAGAGAATGATCTCCTTACCGCTGTCGGCGAGGTCGGCGGCGAGGGTGATCCAGTCGCGGGTGCGCAATTGCTGACGCCGCGAACAGACCACTTCGCCCAGATAGATGATGTCCAGCGGCCAGCCGGCGGCTTCGGCGTAAAAATTCATTACCTGGTCGCGATACCAGAAGTACTGCAGCGGCCCGAGCGAGAGCCTCATGGCGGGATGTGACATGACTGAAGCGTCTCCTTGTTATTTCCACGGCCGGTCGTAGGCGCCGAGGGTGACCTGCTGGCCTTCCGACACCTTGGCCAGCGCCTGTTGCCAGGCCGGCTTGACGCTGAAGCGCTGCGTACTCTGGCCGGCCTGGTCCAGTGCCTCGCGCAGCGCGCGGGTGACCTGCGCGACATAGGCCGGGCTGCGCTGGCGGCCTTCGACCTTGATCGCGGCGACGCCGGCGTCCAGCAGCTGCGGCAGCATCGCCAGCACATTGAGGCTGGACGGCTGCTCCAGCACGTAATCGGTATGGCCTTCCACCTCGAAGCGGCCCTTGCACAGCGTCGGGTAGCCGGCGGTTTCGCTGGCGCCGTAACGGTCGATCAGGATGTGGTTGAGGCGGGCGTCCATGCCCTGGCCGTTGTCCTCCCAGCGCACGAAGCGCGCCGGCGAACAGACGCCGTGGCTGTTCGGCGATTCGCCGGTGGCGTAGCTGGACAGCAGGCAGCGGCCTTCCACCATCACGCACAGGCTGCCGAAGCCGAACACCTCGATCTCGACGCTGGTATTGGCGATCACGTGGCGCACCTGATCCAGCGTCAGCACCCGCGGCAACACCGCGCGCTGCACGCCGAACAGCGATTGCGCCAGATTGATGGCTTCGTAGTTGGTGGCCGAGCCCTGTACCGACAGGTGCAGGCGCAGCGCCGGGTGGTGTTCGTGCGCGTAGGCGAGCAGGCCCAGGTCGGCGAGGATCACCGCGTCGACGCCCAGCGCGGCGGCCTCGTCGATGGCGGCGCGCCAGCGCAGGCTGTCGCCGCCGCGGGCGTAGGTGTTGATCGCCATCAGCACCTTGCGCTTGCGATCGCGGGCGTAGCGGATGCCCTCGCTGGCACTGCGGTGGTCGAAATTCAGGCCGGCAAAATTGCGGGCGTTGGTGTCGTTCTTGAGGCCGAGATAGACCGCGTCCGCGCCATTGTCGATGGCGGCCTTCAGCGCGGGCAGGCTGCCCGCCGGGCAGATCAGTTCGGGAAGACGTTGCATGCTGTGTTTCCGTCAGTCGGGACCGGCGCACAGTAGCAAGCGGCAAGGCGGGCAGCCTTGTCCTGGGTCAAGGGCGACCATCCGGCGGAAGCGGTCACCACCAATGGCGTAGTCAAGGTTGGCCGCAAAAAAACAGGGCCACCGAAGTGGCCCTGGCTTCTGTGCCGAGCGAGGCTCAGCCGAAGTGGCAGACATAGTGCACGGTGTCGCTGACCTCGATCTGGAACGAGCTTTCGCCCGGCACCTTGAACGAGTCGCCGGCCTTGTAGCTGCGGGCGCTGGTTTCGCCGGCAAGGGTGACCTTGCATTCGCCGGCAAGGACTTCCATGATTTCCGGGGCGCCGGTGCTGAACAGCAGCTTGGCCGGCAGGATCACGCCGACGGACTTGCGGCTGCCGTCCGGCATGATGATGCCGTGGCTGACGCACTTGCCGTCAAAATAAACATTGGCTTCTTTTACAACGCTGACGTTGTCGAACTGACTCATGGTTTCTCCGATTCCTTTGTCTGCAGCACGGGTGAATCCCGCTGTTTTGCGCTCTGGCATCATGCCCGCTGCCGCGGTGCAACGTCAATAAGCTTGCCGCATCGTGATGGCGGCCGAAATGCAAAAAAGGTTGGCCGCAATATTGCGGCCAACCTTGCTCGGCGCGGCGGCGGACGGGGCCGGCTTAATCCAGCGGAATCTGCAGCCCGGCCTGGCTGGCCGGCGCGCGCAGGTCCATCAGCACCAGCTTGCCCTTCTCGCTGGCGTATTTCACGGTGTCGAGGCGGTTGGTTTCCAGCAGCAGGTACATGATGTCGTTCTCGCTGATGCCGCTGCCCTTGGCCTGGGCGATGGCCTCGGTCAGGCTGGCGGCCAGCACCGTGCGGGCGCGGGCGAGCCCCTCGGCGCGCAGCTGCTGCGATTCGGCCTCGGCGCGGGCTTCGCCGACGATCAGGATGCGCTTCGCTTCCGCCTCCTGCACCGCCGCCTCGCGCTTGCGCTCGGAGGCGATCACGCTGTTGAACGCGTGCTGCACCTCTTCCGATACCGTCGGCTGGTCGATCAGCACGCTGACGATCTCGTAGCCGTAGGTGCCCATGCGCTCGGCGAGGCTGGCCTGCATCTGCTGCGCCAGCTCGTCGCGGTCCTCGTACATGTTCATCAGTGACATCGCCGCGGTGGACGAGCGCAGGGTGTTGAGCACCCAGGTCTTGACCTGCTCCTGCGGTGACGCCAGCTGGTAGAAGGCATCGGCGGCGCGTTCCGGAATCACCCGTACCATGATCGCCACCGGCAGGGTGACGAACATGTTGTCGCGGGTCTTGACCTCGACCTGTGCCGACAGCTCCTGCACGCGCAGGTCCATGAGGCAGGCGATGCGTTGCACGCCGGGGATGATCCAGTTCAGGCCCGGGGTGAGCACACGCGAGAACTTGCCGAAGGTCTCGACGATGGCCAGCGTCTGCTGGTCGATGACGCGCAGGCCGGCGATGACGATGAGGGCGACGAGACCGAACAGGATAAGGATGGCCATGGGGGCTCCTGATGCTAGGGGAAAGCCGCAGTATGCCAGCATGCGATGACAAAGGGCTAACGGGGCGCTATTGCGGCCAACCTTGCGCCAGGGTTGGCCGCAACGCTCAGTACTGGCTCGGCAGGAACAGGCTGCCCTGCAGCAGCGGTCGCGCTGTGCGCGTCATCACCACTTCGTCGATGTGCCAGCCGGCCGGCGTGGACGACAGCCGCGCCTCCAGCTGCTGCTGGCCGCTGGCGTGGGCAAAGCGCAGCGCCTCGCCGCGCACCACGCCGCCGCAGACTTCCGCCACCAGCGTGCCGTCGATCGCGGCCGCCGCCGCCAGTGCGATGGCACCGGTGCCGGTATAGGCGTGGTGCAGCCGGCCCATGGACAGGATGCGCGCGGTCAGCGCCACGCCGGGCGCCGTGTTGGGCGACACAAAGCTCACCTTCGGCGTCGCCGGCCGCTCGCGGCTGGCGCTGTCGATGTCGGCGCAGAGGCCCATCGCCACCGCACCGGCGGCGCGTGCCCATTCCAGACGCCGGTTGACCGCGGCATCGGCGATGTCGCCGCGCTCGTCACCGACCAGGCCGACATCGGCGGCGCGCACGAACACGGTCGGGTTGCCGGCGTCGATCAGCGTGGCGGTGAGGCGGCTGCCATCCGGCAGGCTCAGGCTGTCGCAGACGCGGCCGGTGGGGAACAGCCGGCCGCTGGCACCGCCGGCGGGATCGAGAAAGCGCAGCGTCAGCGGCGCGCCGGGAAAGGCGACGCCGTCGATGCGGTAGTCGCCTTCCCACACCGGCCGGCCGTCGCGCATGGCCAGCTCCGCGATGATGGTCTTGCCGATATTGGCCTGCCAGATGCGTACGCTGACGGCGCCGTCGCGCGGCGCGTGCGCCACCATGCCTTGCAGCAGCGCGAACAGCGGCACCGCCGCGCTGAGGTTGCCGCAGTTGCCGGACCAGTCGATTAGCGGCTCGGCGATCGACACGTGGCCGAACAGGTAGTCGATGTCGTGGTCGTCACGCTCTGACGGTCGCAGCAGCACCACCTTGCTGGTGGTGGAGATGCCGGTGCCGAGGCCGTCGATCTGCTTGCCGTAGGGGTCGGGGCTGCCCAGCACGCGCAGCAGCAGCGCGTCGCGCGCCGCGCCGGCCGGCGGCAGGTCGTCGTGGCGGAAAAACAGCCCCTTGCTGGTGCCGCCGCGCAGCAGCGTGACATCGAGCCGGCTCATGGTCGGCTTTCGGTGGGGAACAGCTGGCGACGACAGGCGGCGATGGCTGCGACGCGGGCGCGGTCCACCGCCTGCGGGATGTCGCGCTTGTCGGCGCAGTCGCGGGCGACGGCACCGGCATCGACCGACTGCGCCGCGGCCAGCAGCTGGCGCAGCCACTCGGCCTGCGGGTAGTCGCAGGTCTCGAAGTGCAGCCGGCCGCGGGCGTCGGCGAGGCAGACGTCCAGCAGTTGCAGGAAGCGCTCCGGCCGTCGCAGCGCATCGCAGTCGCGCAGCAGGCGCAGCACGGTGTCGGCGCGCAATTCGGCGGCGCGGTGGATCTTGGTGTGATAGAGGGTGGCCAGCCGTGCCAGGTCGCGGCAGTCGCTCGGTACCCGCAACCGCTCGCACAGCGCCAGCAGCGGCGCCTCGCCGCGCGCCTCGTGGCCGAGGTGGCGCGGCAGGATGTCGGCCGGCGTGCGCGCCTTGCCCAGGTCGTGCATCAGCGCGGCAAAGCGCACGCTCAAAGGTTGGCCGCAGGCGGCGGTGTAGTCCAGCACCCGCATGACGTGGTCGCCGCAGTCGATTTCCGGGTGGTAGTCGGCGCGTTGCGGCACGCCGAACAGCGCGTCCAGCTCCGGCAGCAGGCGCGCCAGCGCGCCGCAATCGCGCAGCACGGTGAACATGCGCGATGGTTTGGCGGTCATCAGCCCCTTGGCCAGCTCCTGCCATACCCGCTCCGCCACCAGCGCGTCGGCCTCGCCGGCGGCCACCATGTCACGCATCAGCTGCATGGTCTCTTCGGCGACGGCAAAGTCGAAGCGCGCGGCAAAGCGCGCCAGGCGCAGGATGCGCACCGGGTCTTCGGCGAAGGCCGGGCTGACGTGGCGCAACAGCCGCGCCTGCAGGTCGGCCTGGCCGCCGTAGGGGTCGGTCAGCGCGCCGTGTTCGTCCTCGGCGATGGCGTTGATGGTGAGGTCGCGGCGGATCAGGTCTTCTTCCAGCGTCACCTCCGGCGAGGTGTGGAACACGAAGCCGTGGTAGCCGCGCCCGCTCTTGCGCTCGGTACGCGCCAGCGCGTATTCCTCCTGCGTTTGCGGGTGCAGGAATACCGGAAAATCCTTGCCCACCGGGCGGAAACCGCGCGCCTGCATCATCTCCGGCGTGGCGCCGACCACCACCCAGTCACGGTCGGCCACCGGTAGCCCCAGCAGGCGGTCGCGCACGGCACCGCCAACGATGTAGCACTTCATCGGCGGGCGGCCTGTTTGCGGTAGCGGTCGAGCTGGCGGTTGAATTCCTGTTCGCCGAGGTAGAGCGGCGCCACCGCCTCCAGTGCCGTCGGGCTGAAGCCGAGCAGCGCCGGGAACGGCTGCTGGCTGACGTTATCGACCCGCAGCGAGCGCACATTGTCGCGGCTCAGCGGCGGCTTGCCGGGCAGCAGCTCCATCAGCGTTGCCTGCAGCATGGCGAGGCCTTCCGGCAGCGCGATCAGCGTGCGCGGATGGCCGGCAAGGTTGGCCGCATAGGCCACCAGCTGGCGCAGGGTGTAGGTCTTGGGACCGGTCAGCTCCAGTGTCTGGCCGATGCTGGCGTCCTGCTCCAGGCAGACGCGCACCGCGCGGGCGACGTCCTCGACCCATACCGGCGCGAAGCGGGTGTCGGCGCCGGCCAGCGGGATGAAGGGCGCGACGGCGGCCAGACTGGCAAACAGGGTCAGGAAGCTGTCGCCGGCGCCGAAAATCACCGACGGGCGCAGGATGGTGACGTCCAGATTGCTGTCGCGCAGCAGGCGCTCGGCCTTGCCCTTGGTCTGCTGGTAGTCGCTGGGTGCGCTTTCGCCGGCGCCCAGCGCGCTGATGTGGACGATGCGCCGGATGCCCTGGCTCTTGCAGGCGGTGATGATCTTGCCGGTCAGCTGCACGTGCGCCTTCTCGAAGTCGTTACGCGAGCCGTGCAGGATGCCGACCATGCTGATCACCGCGTCGTGGCCGGCGAGGAACTGTTCCAGCTGGCCGGCATCATGGACGTTGGTTTCGACCAGATCCGCGCTTGGCAGGTGCAGTAGCAGGCCCTTGTGCCGCTCGCGGCGGCGGGTGGCGATGCTCAGTTGCGCACCGTAGCGGGTCAGCTCTTCGGCGATGTAGCTGCCGACGAAGCCGGCGCCGCCGATCACGGCGATTCTGTTGAATTGGTGCATGTTATCTCCCTGTCGGAACGCCGGTCAGCGTGCCGGGATGGTACCCAGTCGCGATTTCAGCGTGTTGCCGGGCTGGCGGAACGCGCCGGCGTAATAGACCGCATTGGCCATCACCTTCTGAACATAGTCGCGGGTTTCGGTAAACGGAATGGTTTCCGCGTAAATGGCGCCTTCCAGCGGCATCGCCGCCTGCCAGCCGCGGGCGCGGCCGGGGCCGGCGTTATAGGCGGCGGTGGCCAGTACCGGGTGGCTGGACAGGTTGTCCAGCACGTGGCGCAGGTACCAGGTGCCGAGGCGGATATTGGTGTCCACGTCGTTGACCTGGTAGCTCGGCAGGCCCATCTTGCCGGCCACCCATTTCGCGGTCGCCGGCATCAGCTGCATCAGGCCGCTGGCGCCGACGCCGGAGCGGGCGACGTTGAGGAAGCGGCTTTCCTGGCGGATCAGGCCGTAGACCCAGGCTTCGTCGATTTCCAGCTGGCTGGCGTAGCGGCGGGTGGTGTCGCGGTACGGGGTCAGGAAGCGCAGGCTGAAGTCATGGGTGCGCACGGTGCGCTCGGCGGCGTAGATCGCCATGTCGTAGAGGTTGCGCTCCAGCGCGATCTCGGCGGCGGCCAGCAGCTGCTCGTCGTTGCGGCCGCGCAGCGCCCAGCGCCACACGCGGCGGCCGTCTTCGCGCCATTCCGGCTTGTTGTTGCGCAGTGACAGCTCGAACAGCGCCAGCGCGTGCTGGATGTCGGGGTCGGCCAGCAGCTGGCGTTGCAGTGTCAGCGGGGTCGGGCTGCGGCTGAGCGGGGCTTCCAGCGTGGTGCCCAGTTCTTCCTTGGCCAGCAGGCCGTAGTAGTTGTGCTCGAAGCTGATCTTGATCAAGAGCGGCGTGGCCTCGTTGCCGCGGCCCAGCGCCTGCAGGCTGCGTGCGCGCCAGTACTGCCAGGCACCCTTGCCGGCCAGCGCTTCCGGCAGGCGACGGCTCAGCTGTTCCAGCCGGCCCCAGTCCTGCTGGCGCAGCGTGGCGCGCAGCCACCATTCCCATTGTTCGTCGGTCAGCTGCTGCGGGTCGGCGCGCTCGAAGGCGTCCAGCGCCTGCGGCATGTTCAGCCGCTGTGCGCTGCGCAGTGCCAGCTGGCCGTAGAGGAAGCCGCTTTGCGCCTTGCTGAACATCGCCTCGCTGGCGGCGGCCCGCTCCAGCGCCGCCACCGGGTTGTTCTTGCCGAGGGTCAGCAGTTGCTGCACCAGCTGTTCGGCGCCGCCTGCCGTGAAGAAGCGCTCGCCAAGGTTGGCCGCAGCCGCCAGCCGCCGCGCCACGGTCAGATAGTTGCCGGCCAGCAGCAGGCGCATGCGCGCCTCGGTCTGCGCCGGGGTCAGGATGCCGCGGGCGGCCTGTTCTTCCACCAGCCGCGCGCAGCCGTCGGACAGGCGCACGTTCTGCCACAGGTCCGGCGCGCTGGCCACGGTCTGGCGGCGGTTGAGGGTGGCCACGTCGAGCCAGCAGCTGCTGTCGGCGTCGCGCGCCTCGCCGGACAGCGCCGGCGCCACGCGCAGGATGCCGTCCCAGTCGCCGCGCTTGCCCAGCGACTGTACCCAGTCGTTGAGCAGCCGCTCGCGCAGGAAGGCGTTGCCGCCGTTGCTGATGAAGGCACGGCTCGGGTTGTCGTCGCCGTTGTCGAGTGCCAGTCGCGCCTGCCAGTAGCCCGGCCACGCGGCGAGCGGATCGCGGTCGCCGCTGCCATTGCCGAGGCTGGCCAGCTGCGCGCTGTCGTTGTTGCGGAAGGCTTCGCGCGCGGCCAGCAGCGTGCTGTCGCTGATGGCGTGGGCAAAGCAGGGCAGCAGGGCGAAAGCCAGCAGGGATAAGGAATGTCGCATGGTCATTTTCGCCAGAAAGTAGGGGTAAACAAAATCAGGACGCTAAACACCTCGAGGCGGCCCACCAGCATGGCCAGCGTGCACACCCAGGTTTGGAAGTCGCTGAGACCGGCGTAGTTCCCGGTCGGGCCGATCTGCCCCAGCCCGGGGCCGATGTTGTTGATGCAGGCCAGGCTGGCGGTAAAGGCGGTGATGAAATCCAGCCCGCTGCCGATCAGCACGAAGGTAAACACCACCACGCTCATGAAGTAGACAAAGATGAAACCGAGCACCGAAAAGGCGACCGCTTCCGGAATCACGCGGTTGCCGATCTTTAGCGGCAGCACCGCTTTCGGGTGCAGCAGGGTGCTCATCTCGCGGTAGCCCTGCCGCGTCAGGATCAGGGTGCGGATCATCTTGATGCCGCCGCCGGTGGAGCCGGAGCTGACGGTGAGGCAGGACAGGAACAGCATCCATAGTGGCACGAATATCGGCCACTGTGCGTAGTCGGTGCTGGCGTAGCCGGTATCGGTGGCCACCGAGATCAGGTTGAACGACACGTAGCGCAGCGCGGTGGTGAAGGTGTAGATCTGCTGCCACCACAGGTACAGGCTCATCGCCAGGATGCTGCCCAGCAGCAGCAATACCACGTAGCGCGCCTCGATGTCGTGCCAGTAGCTTTTCAGGCTGCGGCGCTGCCAGCTGAGAAAGTGGGTGGCGAAGTTCATCGCCGCCAGGATCATGAACACGCACAGCACCGCCTCGATCTGCCAGGAGTCGAAGTGGCTGATGCTGCTGTCCTTGGTGGAGAAGCCGCCCAGCGCCACCGCGGTAAAGGCGTGGCACAGCGCGTCCAGCGGTGCCATGCCGGCCAGCAGCAGGCAGGCGTAGCAGGCGAGGGTCAGCGCCGAGTACACGTACCACAGGTTCTTCGCGGTCTGGCCGATGCGTGGCGCCAGCTTGTTGTCCTTCATCGGGCCGGGGGTTTCCGCCTTGTACAGCTGCATGCCGCCGATGCCCAGCAGCGGCAGCACCGCCACCGCCAGCACGATGATGCCCATGCCGCCTAGCCAGGTCAGGAAGTGGCGCCAGAAATTGATCGACGGCGGCAGCCGGTCCAGCCCCTGCATGGTGGTGGCGCCGGTGGTGGTCAGCGCCGACATCGACTCGAAAAAGGCATTGGTCACCGTCATGCCCGGCAGGTAGAACAGCATCGGCAGGCAGGCGGTGACGGCAAAGGTGATCCACAGTAGCGTCACCAGGATGAAGCCGTCCTTCGGCTTCAGCTCGCGTTCGAAGCGCGCGGTGGCGATCCACAGCAGGAAGCCGGCGATGCCGCTGGCGGCCGCGGCGCGGACAAAGTAGGGCAGCGTGCCATCGTCGTAATACCAGGACACCAGCGCCGGGAAGGCGAACGTGCCGGAAAACAGCATGATCAGCTTGGCCAGCACGTGGATGACTGGCAGGATTTTCAGCATGGTGACGCCATTTCGTACAGCTCCAGCGGCAGGCCGTCCGGATCGGCGATAAAGGTGAAGCGGCGGCCGGTGTATTCGTCGGTGCGCACCGTTTCGCTGGCCACGTTGGCCGCAGCCAGCGTGGCGATGACGTGGTCGAGATCGGCGACGCGGAAGGCGAGATGGCGCAGGCCGCAGGCCTCCGGATGGCTGGGGCGCGGCGGTGGCGACGGGAAGCTGAACAGCTCCAGCTGGCTGCCGTCGGGCAGCGCCAGGTTGAGCTTCCACGATTCGCGCTCGGCGCGGTAGTGCTCGCTGACGATGGGCAGGCGCAGGATGTCGTGGTAGAAGGCGCGGCTCTGCGCGTAGTCGCGGCAGATCAGCGCCACGTGGTGGATGCCTTGCAGCAGCATGTCAGAAGAACCCCATCTTGACCTGCACCAGCTTCTCGATCTGGCGCAGCTGGCGGCGGCGCGACACGAAGATGATCAGGTGGTCTTCGCTGCACAGCACCAGGTCGTGGTGCGCCATCAGTACCTGCTGGCCGCGGATCACCGCGCTGAGGGTGCAGCCGGTTGGCATATTGATGTCTTCCACCTTGCGGCCAACCAGGCGCGAGGTGCGTTCGTCACCGTGAATGATGACTTCGATGGCCTCGGCGGCGCCGCGGCGCAAGGGGTGCACCGCCACCACGTCGCCACGGCGCAGGTGCGCCAGGACCGAGCCGATGGTGGACAGGTGCGGCGAGATCACCACGTCGATGCGGTTGCCTTCCAGCAGGTCGACATAGCTGGAGCGGTTGACCAGCGCGATGACGCGGTGGGCGCCCATGCGCTTGGCCAGCAGCGTGGACATCACGTTGTCCTCGTCGTCGTTGGTCAGCGCGCAGAACACGTCCATCTCGTCGATGTTTTCGTCTTCCAGCAGCGCCTCGTCGGTGGCCTCGCCATGCAGCACCAGTGCCTTGTCCAGGTTTTCCGACAGCCACGTTGCGCGCTCGCCGCGCGCCTCGATCAGCTTGACCTCGTAGTCGTCCTGCAGCAGCCGCGCCAGGCGGTAGCCGATGTTGCCGCCGCCGGCGATCATCACCCGGCGCACCGGTTTTTCGCTGCTGCGCAGCTCGCCGAGCATGCCCGGCACGTCGGCCTTGGCGGCGATGAAGAACACCTCGTCGCCGGGGACGATCACGGTGTTGCCGTCCGGTACGATCAGCTTGTCGTTGCGGTAGATGGCGCAGATGCGCGAATCACTGTCCGGCATGTCGTCGCGGATCTGCTTCAGCGGGCGGCCGACCAGCTTGCCGTCGCTGCCGGCGCGGGCCACCACCAGCTGGGCGAGGCCGTGGCCGAAGTCCAGCACCTGCAGCGCGCGCGGATAGGACAGCAGCTGGTACAGGTTGTTGGTGACGATCTGCTCCGGGCAGATGGCGTGATCGACCGAGAACTGCTTCAGTACCGCGTGGCGGCCCTCCACGTAATCGCTGGCGCGGATGCGTGCGATACAGGTGGGGATGTTGAACTGGGTGCGGGCCAGTGCACAGGCCAGCAGGTTGGTGTCGTCGTTGCGGGTCAGTGCCAGCAGCAGCTCGGCGTCTTCGGCGCCGGCATTGAGCAGCACCGACGGATGGGCGGCGTTGCCGAGCACGGTACGGATGTCGAGGCGGTTTTGCAGCAGCTTGAGCAGGTTGGCGTCCTGGTCGACCACGGTGACGTCGTTGCCTTCGTTGGTCAGGCTTTCCGCCACGCTGGCGCCAACTTGTCCTCCTCCCAGAATCAGGATTCTCATCCGTGTCGTGTCCTTGCTGGCCGCGCTGGCGGCGTTACTCGTATTGATTGGCCATGACGGGCAACGCCATTGGCATTGCTGCGTAAGGCCGGCCATTTTAGCGGCTGCCTGCCGCCTTGTGCCGCGGCAGGGTGATTGAAAAACATAATCGTCAGTTTGGCGACAATTAATTGGCCGAATGGTGGGGCGCTGCGCACAATGGCGGCAAGCCGATGGCCGCCGTGACGCGGTGGCGATCGGGGGTTGTGACCGTGCCGGCTGCGTGCCCTGCAACGGTGCGGTTTTCGAGGGGGAGCTTGCTCCCCCGTTTTTTTGCCACGCCGCGCGGCGGCAGGACCGAAAAGCACGACGCCACGCCGAAGCCTCGGCGTGGCGTCAGGATGAAACGGTGCTCAGCGTGCGGCTGGCGGGGTGTCGTCGTCGTTGGTGTCGTCATCGTCCATCAGGATGCGGTGCGCCGGACCTTCCAGATCATCAAACTGGCCGGAGCGGGTCGACCACCAGAACAGCACGCCGATGAAGAACACCAGCACGATGCTCATCGGTATCAGCAAATAAAGGCTTTCCATCATTTATCCCGTTTGATCAGGCGCAGGGCGTTGCCCACCACCAGTAAGGAGCTGAGCGCCATGCCGAGGCTGGCCAGCCACGGCGTGATCCAGCCGGCGATGGCCAGCGGCAGCGCCAGCAGATTATACAGCGCCGCCCACCACAGGTTCTGGCGGATGATGTGCATGGTGCGCTGTGCCAGCGCCAGCGTCGCCGGCAGACGGCCCAGCTCGTCGTGGATCAGGATCAGGTCGCCGCTGGCGCGGGCGACATCGGTGCCGCCGCCCATCGCCAGCGATACGTCGGCGCGCGCCAGCACCGGCGCGTCGTTGACACCGTCGCCGATCATCAGCACGCGGCGGCCCTGTTGCTGCAGCTGGCTGACGTAGGCCAGCTTGTCTTCCGGCGTGGCCGCGGCGCGGGCGTGATCCAGGCCAAGGTTGGCCGCAAGGTGTTCGACCGCCGGTGCGGCGTCGCCGGACAGCAGGTGCAGGGTCAGGCCGCGTTGCTGCAGCTGCTGCACCACGGCAGCGGCCTCGGCGCGCGGCTGGTCGCCAATGGCGAACAGCGCAACGATCTCGTCGTCGTGGCCCAGCGCGATGCAGGTCGCCGCCGCCGGCCAGTCGGCCGGGATGATTGTTGCGCGACTGCTGACGAATTCCGGCCGCCCCAGGCGCCAGACGGTGTCCTGCAGGCGGGCGCTGATGCCCTGGCCGGGGGTGTTGGCCACGTCGCCGAGCGCCGGCAGTGGCGCCTCATTGGCGGCCAGCAGTGCCCGCGCGATCGGGTGCTCGGAGCCGGATTCCATCGCCGCTGCCAGTGCCAGCGCCGTGCTGTTGTCGAGCGCGCCGAAGGTCTGCAGTTGCAATAGCTGCATGCGGCCGTGGGTGAGGGTGCCGGTCTTGTCGAACACCACGTCGGTAATCTTGCTCAGCGTTTCCAGCGCATGGCCGCGCGCGGTGAGCACGCCCAGCTGCGCCAGGTGGCCGGTGGCGGCGGTGAGTGCCGCCGGGGTTGCCAGCGACAGCGCGCAGGGGCAGGAGATCACCAGCACCGCGACGGTGATCCACAGCGCGCGTGCCGGCTCGTACCAGTACCAGCCGGCAAAGGTGGCCAGCGCCACCAGCAGCAGCGCGGCGACAAACACGCTGGCGAAACGGTCGGCCAGCAGCGCCAGTCGCGGTTTTTCCGCCAGCGCCTGGTCCAGCAGCCGCACGATGCCGGCCAGACGGGTGCCCTGGCCGATGCGGTTGACCTCGATCACCAGCGGGCTGGCGCTGTTGACGCTGCCGGCGACCACTTCCTCGCCGCTGCGGCGCGCGACCGGCAGGCTCTCGCCGCTGAGCAGCGATTCGTCGATGCTGGACTGGCCGTCGCGGATGATGCCGTCGGCGGGGATGGTTTCGCCGGGTTTGACCAGTAGCAGGTCGCCCAGCGCAAGGTTGGCCGCAGCCACCTCGCTGCTGTCGCGCGAGGTCGGCCAGTTGTCGAGGCGGTGGGCGAACGCCGGCAGCAGTTTGACCAGCCGTTCGGTGGCCTCGCCGGTCTTGCGTCGCGCCATGCCTTCCAGGTAGCGCCCGCCCAGCAGCAGGAACACGAACATCGATACCGAGTCGAAGTAGATACCGTGTTCGATGCGGTTGATCAGCGCCCAGAAGCTGGCGAAGAAGGCGGTGAGGATGCCGATGGTGACCGGGGTGTCCATGCCGGCGCGGCGTGTCTTCAGGTCGCGCCAGGTGGCGCGGTAGAACGGAATGGCGGAGTAGATCACCACCGGCACGGTCAGCACAAAGCTGGCCCAGTGCAGCAGCCACAGGTATTGCGCCTCGATCTCGCCGTCCGGTGCCATGTACACCGGTACCGCGTACATCATCACCTGCATCATCGACAGCCCGGCGACCCACAACCGGTTCAGCGCCTGCTTGCGTTCCTTCTGGTGCAGCGCTTCCTGGCGCGAGGCGTCGTAGGGGTGGGCGCGGTAGCCGATGGCGGCGATGGCCTCCAGAATGGCGGACAGCTGCAGCCGGCTGTTGTCCCAGCGCACGCGGGCGCGGTGGGTGGCGTAGTTGATGTCCACCGTCAGTACGCCGGACAGGCGGCGCAGTTGCTGCTCGTTGAGCCAGACGCAGGCGGCGCAGGTAATGCCTTCCAGCATCAGCGCCGCTTCGCGGACCTGTTCGCTTTCGAGGTGGACAAAGCTTTTCTGCAGTTCGTCGTTATCGTACAGCTGCATCTGTTGCAGCAGCTCGGCCGGCAGCGCCTCGGCCGGGCGGCCGCCTTCGGTGCGGTGCTGGTAGTAGTCGTCCAGCCCGGCATCGATGATGGTCTGTGCCACGGCCTGGCAGCCGGCGCAGCAGGTGTGCTGCTGGAGTTGACGGTAACGGACGGGGTAGTCGGCATCGGCGGGGACGGGAAGCCCGCAGTGGAAACAGGGTGCGCTCATGGCGTGCTATTGTAATGCAAGTGCACATGCTTAGCTTGCGGAGGGTCAATGATGTCTATGCAGGCCGTGATTCAACAGGCCCCGGGCGGGGTGGAAACGCTGGAACTGGCGTTGATCGAAAAACCGCAGCCGCAGCCGGGCCAGCTGCGGGTCAGGGTGTTGGCCGCTGGGGTGAACCGCGCGGATCTGGTGCAGCGTGAAGGGCATTATCCGCCGCCGCCGGGCGCGTCGCCGCTACTGGGGCTGGAGGTGGCCGGCATTGTCGATGCCGTCAACGGCCCGTCGCGTTTTCAGCAGGGCGATGCCGTGTTCGGGCTGGTGGCGGGCGGCGGTTATGCCGAGTACGCGCTGCTGGACAGCGCGGTGGCGATTCCGAAACCGGACTGGCTGAGCTGGGTCGAGGCCGCCAGCCTGCCGGAGGCGTGGATGACGGCGTGGCTGAACCTGGTCGAGCTGGCCGAGCTGCAGGAGGGCGAGCGCGCACTGATACACGCCGGCGCCAGCGGTGTTGGCGCGGCGGCGATCCAGCTGGCCGGTTTGCTCGGCGCCGAGGTGGTGGCCAGCGCCGGTAGCGAGGAGAAGCGCTGTTACTGCCAGTCGCTGGGTGCGATGCTGACCATCGACAGCCGCCAGCCGGGCTTTGCGGCCAACCTCAAGGCCGCTGGCGGTGTCGACGTGATCCTCGATCCGGTGGGCGCGGCGCTGTTTGCCGACAATCTGGCCAGCCTGCGCGCCGACGGCCGGCTGCTGCTGATCGGGGTGATGGGCGGCAGCAAGAGCGAGATCAATCTGGCGCAGCTACTAATGAAGCGCTTGCGGGTGCAAGGCTCGACCTTGCGCACCCAGCCGCTGGCGCGGCGCGCCCAGCTGGCGCAGGCGCTGGAAACGCAGGTGCTGCCGGCCTTGCAGTCCGGTCGCGCCCGCGTGACGCTGGACAGCAGCTATCCGCTGGCAGCGGTGGCCGAGGCGCACCAGTATCTGGCCGACAACCGCAATCTCGGCAAGGTGGTGCTGACGCTGTTCCCTGTCACGGCGGCGTAATCTGGCGCCTCTATGATGCAGTGCATCAGCAAACGGTGTTCACTTTCTGCTGAATGGATAGGGGTGGGGGCAATCTTTGGACGGATTGCCCCGTTTTTTTTGCTTGGAACGTGTTCACGATCTCGCGAGCTAGAGTGAGACAAGGCGAAAACGGCTGAGGAAGCGGAGTTGACATCGGGTCAATGAGCATTCCGAAGCCGTTTTCAACGTGGTATCGCCGAAGCGCAGCAGATCGTGAGCAGGTTCTCAGTCCTGCGCCGGTGCCAGCGCCTCGATCAGCGCCACTTCCTGGGTGTAGCTCAGCTGTTGCAACTGGCGCAGCAGTGCGGCGCCATCGACGCCGTGCTTGCGGTCCAGTTCGTCCTGCAGCAAGCGGTTTTCCACCGCCAGCCACAGGCCGCGGCAGGATTCGGCGGATTCGAAGGTCACGCCGCGCAACACCTCGGCAATCAGCAGCAACTCCTCGTCGCTGAACTGGCGCGACAGCAGCGCTTGCTCGCGGCGGACGATCTCGGCGTAGCGCTCGCACATCTGCTGAATGCGGGCGTCCAGTGGCGGCTCGGCCGCGTGCTGCTCCAGTGCTTCGGCGTTGAACCAGGCGGCGGCGTCGAGGGTGACGGCTTCGGCGGCTTCCTGCCAGCTGTCGCGCAGCGCGGCGGCAAAGCGGGCATCGTCGGCAAAGCTCAGCTCCGGCCAGTCCATCAGCGGCGGCTGTTCGTGTTGCAGCAGGGCGTCGTTGGCCAGCAGTTCGCCATCCTCGCTGCAGCGGACTTCGGCGCGCCAGCTGCCGGCTTCGCCGGTGGCGAGGTTGTCGACCAGCACTTCCAGGTAGGGCAGCGCCAGCGCCTGACCCTCGTCGGCGGTGACCAGACGGATGGCAATGTCGAACAGGACGCGCTTTTCCAGGCGCAGCAGCTGCAGCCCCTGGTCGTGGCGCAACAGACTGTAGTGGTCGCCGTGGTCGTAGACGGCGATGTCGTGCGGGTTGCGTGCGGCGCGATGCAGCGTGGCGCCCAGTTCCGGGGCCAGCTGGTTGATGTCCAGCGTCTCGCTCGCAAAACGCTGCTGCTTGCCGGCATGAGTGTGCCAAAGCGCATTCCAGTCGTACATTGTGTTGTTCTCCTGATGAAACGCCGCCAGTGTACCGAAATAAAGCCACCCCAGGCGGTGAACTGCAACCCTGTTTGTGCTATTATTCGCGCGACTTTCTAAAACTACGTGTTCCCATGACCCGACAAATTCGTAACATCGCCATTATCGCCCACGTTGACCACGGCAAGACCACGCTGGTTGACCAGCTGCTGCGTCAATCCGGTACTTTCCGTGAAAACCAGCAAGTTGACGAACGTGTAATGGACTCCAACGATCTTGAAAAAGAGCGTGGCATTACCATTCTGTCCAAAAACACCGCCGTCGAGTACGAAGGTGTGCACATCAACATCGTTGACACCCCTGGTCACGCCGACTTCGGTGGTGAAGTAGAGCGCGTTCTGGGTATGGTGGATGGCGTACTGCTGCTGGTGGATGCCGTTGAAGGCCCGATGCCGCAAACCCGTTTCGTGACCAAGAAGGCACTGGCCCTGGGCCTGCGTCCTATCGTGGTGATCAACAAGGTAGACCGTCCGGGCGCACGTCCGGACTGGGTGGTAGACCAGACTTTCGACCTGTTCGACAAACTGGGCGCCAACGACGAACAGATGGACTTCCCGGTGATCTACGCTTCCGGCCTGAACGGCTTTGCCAAGCTGGAACTGGAAGAAGAATCCGACAACATGCGTCCGCTGTTCGAGACCGTGCTCAAGCACGTACCGACTCCGGCCGGTGATGCCGACGCCCCGCTGCAGTTCCAGATCTCCGCGCTGGACTACTCGACCTACACCGGTCGCATGGGTATCGGCCGCGTGCTGAACGGCCGCATCAAGCCGGGCCAGCAAGTTGTCGTAATGAACCACGAAGACCAGGTTGCTGCCGGTCGTATCAACCAGGTGCTGGGCTATCGTGGCCTGGAGCGTGTACCGGTTGAAAGCGCCGAAGCTGGCGACATCATTATCATCTCCGGTATCGAAGACATCGGTATCGGCGTGACCATCTGCGACAAGGACCAGCCAGTTGGCCTGCCGGTGCTGGGTGTGGACGAGCCGACCCTGACCATGGACTTCATGGTGAACTCCTCGCCACTGGCCGGTACCGAAGGCAAGTTCGTGACCTCGCGCCAGATTCGCGACCGTCTGACCAAAGAGCTGCTGACCAACGTGGCACTGCGTGTTGAAGACACCGAAGACTCCGACGTATTCCGCGTATCCGGTCGTGGCGAACTGCACCTGACCATCCTGCTGGAAACCATGCGTCGTGAAGGCTTTGAAATCGCCGTGGCCAAGCCGCGCGTGGTGTACAAGGACATCAACGGCGAGAAGTGCGAGCCGTACGAAAACCTGACCATCGACCTGGAAGACAACCACCAGGGCGGCGTGATGGAAGAAATCGGTCGTCGCCGTGGCGAACTGACCAACATGGAATCTGACGGCATGGGCCGTACCCGTCTGGAATACCACATTCCGGCGCGTGGCCTGATCGGCTTCCAGTCCGACTTCATGACCATGACCCGCGGCACCGGCCTGATGAGCCACGTGTTTGACGACTACGCACCGGTGAAGCCGGATATGCCAGGCCGTCACAACGGCGTGCTGATCTCGCAGGAAAACGGCGACGCCGTGGCCTACGCACTGTGGAAGCTGGAAGACCGCGGCCGCATGTTCGTGTCGCCAGGCGACAAGCTGTACGAAGGCATGATCATCGGCATTCACAGCCGCGACAACGACCTGGTGGTGAACCCGGTCAAGGGCAAGCAGCTGACCAACGTACGTGCCTCCGGTACCGACGAAGCCGTGCGCCTGACTACCCCGATCAAGATGACTCTGGAATCGGCTGTGGAATTCATCGACGACGACGAACTGGTTGAAATCACGCCGAAGTCGATCCGTATTCGCAAGCGTTTCCTGAACGAATCCGATCGTCGCCGCATGAACAAGGCTGCCGCCAACTAAATGGCTGGCAGGAACCGGCAACGGTTCCAGCTAAAACCGCCCGACAGGCCTGGCCTGTCGGGCGGTTTTTATGGCGGCGGGGGCAAGGTTGGCCGCAAGCGTTGCGGCCAACCTTGTCCTCTTGCGATCCGGTTCAGCGGTTGTGGAACACGATGTCGCAGGCGAGACCGGTTTTCTGCAGCGCTTTCTGCGTTGCCAGATTGATGATCAGCGGGTTGCGGACATTGGCGCGCAGCTGCGACAGCGCCGGGTTGGCTTCGTCGCTCGGCAGCTCGCGGTAGATGGTCAGCAGGATGGCGGCGTCTTCCTGGCGGCTCAGTGCCAGCGCCGCGACCTCGTCCTGACTCAGTTCGATCTCGTAGCGGATGCCGAGTTTCTGCGGGTCGGTCACGCTGAACAGTACGTCGGGATTGTCCAGCGACTGCATCCAGAACACGCTGGGGCTGTTGCTGTCGGCTTCGTGGAACAGCTTGAAGCGGGTGCAGTTCTCGAAGGCAGGCAGGCCGGCCTCGAAAGTGATGATGGTGTTTTCATCGACTTCGACCTGGCCGAGCAGGCTGGAATTGAACAGCATGGTGCGTCTCCTCATGACATCGTGAACCGGCATTATGCAATAGCTGCGGGCGTTGTTGGCTGACAAATGTCAGCCGGCAACGGGTAAAATGCCGCGCCATGACTTCCTCTCTCTATCCTGCCGTCTATCAGGCGCTGTGCAGCAGCGATATCGACGCCAAACCGCGGCTCGCCAGCCTGTGTCATCAGCAGTGGCTGGCCGGCCGGCTACCGCGCGCGGCGGACGCGCTGCCCTTGCCGCATCCGTTGCCGGCGCCGGGGCGCCCGGCGCGGCCGCAGCTGGTGTCGCCGTTCGAGGTGCCGCGCCAGGGGTTGGGCAGCGTCGCCGGCCGCGCCGGCCTGATCCACGCCATCGCCCATATCGAATTCAATGCCATCAATCTGGCGCTGGATGCGGTCTGGCGTTTCCGTGACATGCCGGACACCTTTGTCGAAGACTGGCTGCGGGTGGCGGCGGAAGAGGCGAAGCACTTCAACATGCTGCGCGAGCGGCTGCAGCAGCTGGGTTTTGACTACGGCGATTTTGTCGGCCACAACAGCCTGTGGCAGATGGCGGTGGACACCGATCACGACGTGATGGTGCGTATGGCGCTGGTGCCGCGGGTGCTGGAGGCGCGCGGCCTTGACGCGGTGCCGCCGATCCAGAAAAAGCTGGCGGCGCTGGGCGATAGCGCGACGGTGGCGATCCTCGACCAGATCTTCGAGGACGAGATCGGCCACGTGCAGATCGGCAACTACTGGTTCACCACACTGTGCGACGCGCGCGGCATCGAACCGCTGGCCTGCTTCCGCCAGTTGCTGATCGACTACGAAGTCGATAACCTGCGCGGTGCTTACAATTGGGAGGCGCGCCGGGCGGCGGGCTTCAGTGAATTCGAACTGGCGATGCTGGAAGACTTTGCCGTCACCCGGCGGCGCCTTTCAGCCGGAGCGTAATGCCATGCTGCAACAACTGTTTCGTCACCTGTGCGCACGACGGCCGCTGGCCATTGGCTGCATGATCATCGGCAGCCTGCTGTTCGTGCTGGCTTCTGCGCTGCAACAAGCGGCGGCCGGCAGTGTGCCGCTGCTGCTGCTGTCCATCGTGCTGATGGTGCTGGGCGTGGCAGGCCAGATGCTGGGCCTTCTGGCGCTGATGCGTGGTGGAAAACGCTAAAAATGCTACAAAAAACAGTAACTTGATGTCGCTGTTGTGCGCTGTGGCCGGCTTGACGCTGCGCAGGGCGGCGCGCATAATCGCAGCGCAACAAAAAATTCATCAAAAGGCTCCGTCGCGGGGCCTTTTGCTTTGGCTTGACTCCGGGACAATCAAACATGGATGCACAGGCGTTTCTGCTGCAGCTGGAAAGCAATACCCTGCCAGCGGCCGAGTTCAATCATCGCGCGCACCTGCTGGCGGCGTGGTCGTACCGCCAGTTTTATCCGGCGCGCGAGGCGGCGGCCCGCTGCGCGCGCGCGTTGTCGCGCTACGCGATGGCACAGGGTGCGGCGGAGAAGTACCACCACACGCTGACCATGGCCAGCCTGACGCTGGTCTACGACCGTCTCGACACCATGCCGGAGTGCCTGGGCAACTGGCAGGATTTTGTTGCGGCCAACCCCGACCTGCTCGATGGCCTGCCGGCGCTGCTGCGGCAGCACTATTCCGAACACAAACTCAACGACGACATCGCGCGCCGGGCTTTTGTCGAGCCCGACCTCGCGCCGCTGCCGATGTCCTGTCTGTTGCACTGAACCACTGAAGAAGCCTCCCCGATGAAAGCTCCCGAGCTGCTACTGCCTGCCGGCACGCTGGACAAGATGCGTGCCGCCTACGATTTTGGTGCCGATGCGGTGTACGCCGGCCAGCCGCGCTACAGCCTGCGTGCGCGCAACAACGACTTCAAGCTGGAAGAGCTGCGCATCGGCATCGAAGAAGCGCACGCCCGCGGCAAGAAGCTGTTCGTGGCCAGCAACATCCTGCCGCACAACAGCAAGATCAAGACCTACATGTCGGACATGGAACCGGTGATCGAGATGAAGCCGGACGCGCTGATCATGGCCGACCCCGGCCTGATCATGATGGTGCGCGAACGTTGGCCGCACGTGCCCATCCACCTGTCGGTACAGGCCAACACCACCAACTACATGGGGGTGAAGTTCTGGCAGAAGATGGGCGTGGAGCGCATCATCCTGTCGCGCGAGCTGTCCCTCGACGAAATCGCCGAGATCCGCCAGCAATGCCCGGACATGGAGCTGGAAGTGTTCGTGCATGGCGCACTGTGCATTGCCTACTCCGGCCGCTGCCTGCTGTCCGGCTACTTCAACCACCGCGACCCGAACCAGGGCACCTGTACCAACGCCTGCCGCTGGGACTACAAGGTGCACGACACCCAGGGCGACGACGCCGGTGACGTGAAGCCGCAGAAGATCGACTTCGACTTCGGCAAGGCGCTGGAAGAAGCCAACCAGAACTTCTCCGCCTGTGGCAGCCAAGAGCGCCATCCGCTGGCCGACAAGACCTATCTGATCGAGGAAGCCAACCGCCCCGGCGAGATGATGCCGATCATCGAGGACGAGCACGGCACCTACATCATGAACTCCAAGGACCTGCGCGCCGTGGAGCAGGTGGAAAAGCTGGTCAAGATCGGCGTCGATTCGCTGAAGATCGAAGGCCGCACCAAGAGCCTGTACTACGTGGCGCGTACCGCGCAGACCTATCGCCGCGCGATCGACGACGCCGTGGCCGGCCGCCCGTTCGACTACAGCCTGCTGGCCGAGCTGGAAGGCCTGGCCAACCGTGGCTACACCCCGGGCTTCCTCGAGCGTCACCAGACACAGGAACACCAGAACTACCTGTCCGGTCACTCCATCGCCAAGCAGAGCCAGTACGTCGGCGACGTGATGGAAGTGGACGCCGACGGCTGGGCGCTGATCGACGTGAAAAACCGCTTCGCCGTTGGCGACCGTGTGGAAATCATCCACCCGAGCGGCAACCGCACCGTGGAACTCACCGCGATGACCCGCAACGGCGAAAGCGCCAGCGTGGCACCGGGCAACGGCGTGAAGGTGAAAATCCCCGGCATGGCCGGCATGGAGAAGGCACTGCTGGCGCGCCTGTTCTGAGCCGCATCCCCGCCGTTGCGGCCAACCTTTGTGGTGCAAAGGTTGGCCGCAAGCACGGTTAGCCCGTACAATTTGTGCATTGCATCCCAGCCGGACGCCCTTGCGTCCGGCCTTTGATTTTTCAGGACCGATATGACCATTCAGCAACTGATCAATGACCGTGTGGTGGCCGCGCTGGCCGCCGTCGGCGTCGAGGGCGCCAATGCTGCCATCCAGACCGCCTCCAAGCCGGAATTCGGCGACTATCAGGCCAACGGCGTGATGGGCGCGGCCAAGGCGCTGAAGACCAACCCGCGCGCGCTGGCGGAGCAGGTGGTGGCCAAGCTGGACCTGGCCGGTATCGCCAGCAAGATCGAGATCGCCGGTCCCGGCTTCATCAACATCCACCTCGACCCGGCCTTTGTCGCCGCACGCCTGCAAACCGCGCTGCACGACGACGCGCTGGGCATCAGCAAACCGGCGCCGCAAAAGGTGATGGTCGAGTACTCCTCGGTCAACCTGGCCAAGGAAATGCACATCGGCCACCTGCGTGGCGGCATCATCGGCGATGCGCTGGTGCGGGTGAACAGCTTCATCGGTCATGACGTCATTCGCCAGAACCACGTCGGCGACTGGGGCACCCAGTTCGGCATGCTGGTGGCGCACATGGTGGAATCGCGCGCCGCTGGCGAGGCGGAGCTGGAGCTGAAAGACCTGGACGTGTTCTACAAGCACTCCAAGAAACGCTTCGACGAAGACCCTGCCTTCGCCGACCTGGCGCGCGACTACGTGGTGCGCCTGCAGTCGGGCGACGCCGAGGTGCTGGCGCTGTGGCAGCAGTTCGTCAAGCTGTCGCTGGCACACTGCAATGCCATCTACCGCAAGCTGGGCCTGCTGCTGACCGACGACGACGTGCGCGGCGAGAGCTTCTACAACGACGACCTGCCGGTGCTGGTGGAAGAGCTGCGCCAGCAGGGGCTGCTGACCGAGAGCCAGGGCGCGCAGGTGGTGTTCCTCGACGAATTCAAGAACAAGGAAGGCGAGCCGGCGGCCTACATCGTGCAGAAGCAGGGCGGTGGCTATCTGTACGCCACCACCGATCTGGGCGCGATCCGCTTCCGTACCCGTGTGCTGGGGCTGGATCGCTGCCTGTACGTGGTCGATTCGCGCCAGAGCCTGCACTTCCAGCAGCTGTTCACCACCGCGCGCAAAGCCGGTTTCCTGCGCGCCGACGCACAGTTCGAGCACATCGGCCACGGCACCATCATGGGCCCGGACGGCAAGCCGTTGAAAACCCGCTCCGGTGACAGCGTGAAGCTGGTCGACCTGCTGGACGAGGCCATCGAGCGCGCCTACCTGCTGGTAAGCGGCAAGAGCCCGGAGATGGCGGAAAGCGAACGCCGCCAGATCGCCGAGGCCGTCGGCATCGGCGCGCTGAAGTACGCCGACCTGTCCAAGAGCCGCAACACCGACTACATCTTCGACTGGGACGCGATGCTCAGCTTCGAGGGCAATACCGCGCCTTACCTGCAGTACGCCTACACCCGCGTGCAAAGCGTGCTGCGCAAGGCCGAGGACTACAACCCGGCGGCCGCCATCGTCATCAGCGAAGCGGCGGAGAAGCAGCTGGCGGTAGCGCTGTCGCAGTTCGAGGACGTGCTGTCCACCGTGGCCGAAGGCAGCCAGCCGCACCACCTGTGCAGCTATCTGTACAGCGTGGCGACGCTGTTCTCGCGCTTCTACGAGGCCTGCCCGATCCTGAAGAGCGAGGGCGAGGTACGCCACAGCCGCCTGCAACTGGCGGCGCTGACCGGCAAGACGCTGAAAACCGGCCTCGGCCTGCTCGGCATCGCGGTGCTGGAAGCGATGTAAGGCACGCCGTACTGGCCAAGGTTGGCCGCAAGGCCAGCCGTGCGCCACGCCAGTCCATGAAAAAACCCGCCAACTGGCGGGTTTTTTCATGGCGCCCGCTGGTGACGAGGCTGCCGGGGCCAGGCTGGCGCGGGATTGCTTGCGGCCAACCCTTGCGGATGCTGTGTTGCGGTGCCGGCGAGATGGACCGGCTGGCGCTGGCTGCATGACCGATCGGGTCGGCAGCCGTTACGGGTGGCCGGGTGGGGCCTGCCGCGTTGCCGGTGTGTTCAGGCGACCTTGAACTGCTGCATCAGCGCGGCCAGGCGCTGGCTCGCGGCGGCGGTCTGCTCGGCGCTGTGCTCGCTTTGCAGCAGCACGCTGCTGATGTTTTGCGTGGCGCTGTCGACGTGCTGCACCTTGTCACCATAACCGCGGCTGGCGCTGGCGATGCCATCGATGGCGGTGATCAGGGTGGTGATCAGCTGCTGCGCGTCGCCGTTGTCGTGGGCGGCGTCCTCGGCCAGTTTCAGGCCGTCTTCCATCTTGCTCATGCCGCTGCCCATGCTGCTGACGGCGCCGGCCGCCTGCTGCTGGATGCCGCTGATCATGCCGCCGATCTGCAGCGTGGCGCTGGCGGTGCGGTCGGCCAGCTTGCGTACCTCGTCGGCGACCACGGCGAAGCCGCGGCCGGATTCGCCGGCCCGCGCCGCCTCGATCGCCGCGTTCAGCGCCAGCAGGTTGGTCTGGTCGGCAATGTCGCGGATCACCGCCACGATCTCGCCGATCTCGCTGGCGCTGGCCTGCAGCTGCTGCAGGGTCTGCGACGAGCCGAGCACCGATTCGCGGATGCCCTGCGAACGCTCGCGGATCAGCGCCACCTGCTGCGTGCTGCCCTGCGCCAGCGCTTCCATGCGCTGCAGGATGCTGGCGGCGCTGTCGCTGGCGTGGTCGATCTGCTGCTGTTGCTGCCCCAGCAGCGGGCGCATCTCTGCCATGCGCTCGACCACGCCCATCACGCTGTCGCGGGTGTCGTGGCGGCTGCCCTGCAGCTGCTGGTTGGCGATGCCGATCTCGTGCGAGGCGTGCACCACCTGGCGGATGGTGCCTTCCAGCTTGTCGATGAAGCTGTTGAACCAGCTGGCCAGCGTCGACAGCTCGTCCGGCTTGCGGCTGTCCAGGTCCAGACGCTGGCGCAGGTCGCCGCCGCCCTCGGCGATGCTGCGGATGGCGCGGATCAGCGAGGTGACGCGCCCGGTCAGCTGCTTGGCGCCGAGGTGGTAGAACGCCAGCACCCCCAGCGCCTGCGCCACCCAGAACACCGGCAGCGACAGCGCCGCCGGCAGCCCGGCAAAGTGGTCGATGGCCCAGCCGGCGAGGCCGGCGGGAATGGCGGTCAGCAGGTACAGCCGCGTCAGGCGGTAGCCCAGCGGCCGGCTGCGGTACACCTCTTCCAGATCGGCCTCGCACATCATGCCCCAGGTGTCGTCGCTGCCGGGCAGCTGGAAGGTGACGCCGCGGCCGACCACCGGGATGTAGCGGTAGTCGGCGTAGCCGGGATAGCTGACGAAGGTGTTTTCGCCGCAGCGTATGGTCTCGCGCACGCCGGGGTGCAGCTGGCCACTGGACGGATCGTTGAAGCGCAGCTCCAGCTCGGTGTGCTTCTGCACCCGCACGCTGCCGAACGGGGTGGCGACGCCGTCCTTCAGGTTGTCGCCGAGGCTGAAGGTTTTGTCCTCGAAGCGCGAACGCGACAGCGCGGTGCCCGGCACCACGCCGGGATCGAACACCGGTCTGGCCATGAACAGGTAGTTGTCGCCGGAGTCGCGGAAGATGTGCCCGGCCTCGCGCTGGATCAGGTCGCCCATCACGTCGTTGGGCACCCGCCCGCACAGGCAGCGGCTGCCATTGTCCAGCGGCAGGTAGAACATCAGCGTCACTTCGTCGTGAAAGCGCGAGGTGGATGGCCCCAGCTGTTCGGTGACGGGGTCGTTGTAGGGGCCGTGCAGGAAACGCTGGCGCAGGCCGCGCTGCAGCGCCGCCGGCTGCGTCAGACGTTGGCCGCAGCGCTGCGTGGCGGTGGACGCCAGCACCACGCCGGCGGCGTCGACGATGAACAGCTCGGAGAAGTCCGGCGCCAGCTGCTTGCGGCGTGCCAGCAGTGCCTGCGGCTGCGCGCTGCTGCGGCACTGTTGCGCCAGTGTCTCCAGCTGCGCCCATTGCTCGCTGGCCCAGCGCTGCAGGATGTCGACGCGGTTGGCGGCCAGGCTACCGAAAATCTGCGCCATCGCGTCGTGGCGGTGACGGTTGAGCAGGCAGCTCCAGCGCATGGCCAGCTTGCCGGTGCCGCCGAACCACGGCAGCCAGTGTTGTTCTTTGCGACTCAGGGACATGGTAGGACTTGGTGCAGTCATGGCGATCCTGTCAGCGGAGGGGGATGCCGTGTTGCAGCAAGAATCAGGCCATTATTTCGATAAATAATGCTGCGCCGGCCGCGCCGCCATGGTGCAGTGCGATGACCGGGAACGTGCCGCTGCGCCGATCTGGTGCGCCGGCACCGCGTGCGGCCAACGTTGGCCGCAGGCGTTCAGCTGTCGATACGGCCGCGGGTGTAGGTCAGGAAGTGGCCCTTGTAGGCCTCGCCGCTGTTCTGCCGCCGTGCCGCCGCGCGCTCGCTGAAACGGTAGCCGCGTGCCTGCATCGCGCGGGTGAACGCATTCTTGTTGCCGCGACCGGGGTCGAGCACGATCACCTCGGCGTTGTCGGCGCAGTGACGGTCGAGAAAACCGGCCAGCTGCGACGGCAGCTCGCGGTCGTAGAGCAGGTCGCTGCCGATGATCAGGTCGAACTTGCCCAGCGCCGGATTGGCGGTGGCCCAGTTGCCATTCTGGTACGGCACCGCCGGCAGGCCGCAGCGCAGCGCGTTGTGCTGCAGGAAGCTGTCGGTCAGCGGGTGGCAGTCGCTGGCGGTGATGTCGCCGCCGCGCTGCTGCAGCACCAGACTGGCCAGCCCCAGACCGCAGCCGACCTCCAGAATGCGCTTGCCGCGGATGTTCTTGCTGAGCATGGCGTCGGCCATGATGCGTGCCGACGGCCACACCAGCCCGAACAGCGGCCACGCCGCTTCCGGAATGCCGGCCGCGGCGGCGGCGCCGTCGGGATCGTGGTACTGGTTGCCATCCAGCAGCGAGCGGATGGGATAGCGGGTGTCTCCGATGAGCACGGATTCGAATTTGACCTGATAGCCGGGCATGGGCACTTTCGGGCGATAGAGGGATCGGCACTGATCAACTTATCGCGCCAGGTGCGCAGCAACAGGAAGAAGAGTCTGGGTCGGGCTGCCGGCGGCGTGGCGGCCGCCGGGGTGTTCGGGTGTTACGCGCCGTGCTGGCGGTGTTGCGGGTGCTGCGGGCAGTTGCAGAGATGGTCGTTGACCACACCGGTGGCCTGCAGGAAGGCGTAGATCACCGTGCTGCCGACAAAATTCATGCCTTCCTTTTTCAGCGCCTTGCTGATGCGGTCGGACAATTCGGTGCTGGCCGGGCATTCGCCCAGGCTGGCCCACTGGTTTTGCAGCGGCTGGCCATCGACATGATCCCACAACCAGCGAGCAAAGCTGCCATGTTTTTGCTGCATTGCAAGAAAAACGCGGGCGTTGCGGATCGCGCTGTTGATCTTCAGCCGGTTGCGTACGATGCCGGCATCCTGCAGCAGCCGCTCGACGTCGGCCTCGTCCATCGCCGCCACCCGTTGCGGGTCGAAGTGGTGGAAGGCGCGGCGGTAGTTGTCGCGCTTTCTCAGGATGGTGATCCACGACAGCCCGGCCTGGGCGCCTTCCAGCACCAGCATCTCGAACAGCTTGCGGTCGTCGTGTACCGGCTGCCCCCATTCGGTGTCGTGGTAGGCGATGTACAGCGGGTCGTCGCTGCACCAGCCGCAGCGTTGCAGGGTGGTCATGGTGGCGGGTTCCTTGTGGGTGATGGCCGGTTTGCCGTTAATGACAGCATTGTAATGGCGATCTGCTGCCAGCGTGCTGTCAGTACATGGCATGGCAATTGCTGTGCTCTGCTGCAATAACGAAATAAGAGAGGGACACAAGGTGCTGACAGTCATGCTGGTGAAGGACGGTTCCGGCAAGGCCGCGTCGTTGCGGACGCTGCTGGAGCAGGCTGGCGTGCGCGTGGTGGCCGAGGTGGAGGCGAACTTGCATCTGGCCGACGTGCTGGCGGCGGCGCGTCCGGACGTGGTGCTGATCGACAGCGATGCACCATCGCGCGACATGCTGGAGCAGGTGTGCGTGATGGGCGCGCAGAGCGAGCGGCCGGTGGTGATGTTCACCGACGACGGCAGCCGCGACACCATCCGCGCCGCCCTCAGCGCCGGCGTCGCCGCCTATGTGGTCGGCGACGTGGAAAGCAGCCGCATCCAGCCGCTGCTGGAGGTGGCGATCGAGCGCCACCAGATCGACGTGTCGCGCCGCGCCGAGCTGGCCGACGCGCAACGGCAGCTGGCCGACCGCAAGGTGGTGGAAAAGGCCAAGGGCCTGCTGATGGAGATGAAGGGGCTGGACGAGGCCACCGCCTACAAGCAGCTGCGCGAGCGGGCGATGAAGCAGCAGAAGAAGCTGTCCGAGGTGGCGCAGGAGATCATCAGCCTGGCGGAGTGGCTGAAAAGCTGAATCCGCCGCCGCAGTCGCGCAAGGTTGGCCGCAACAGGCATGCTGTTGCGGCTTTTTGCTTTCTGGCGGCGCCACTCGTGGTGCACGCCTGTGCCGAGCTGGTGCCGCGCGGCGCTGTTGCAGTGCAAAATAATTGTCGTAAAATAAAAAACCCATTAAAAACAAGGCATTGATGGTTGGCACGACCCTTGCTAAATGAATGGCGAGACGCGAGTACGCGTCACAAAGCAGGAAGGTGCCAACGGCGGCGCAGGCCTGGTAACACGGACAACGGCGTCCGTTGCCCTTTCTGATGAAGGGGTGACGGGCGTTTTTTCTTTTGCACTTGCAGTCCACTCACTCTGGGAGCAGCACATGGAAAAGCGTCACGAACTCGATCTCCACCCGCATGCGGCGGGCAACGAACGCCGCGACTTCCTCAAGGGAGCCTTGTCACTGATGGCCTCAACCGCCTTGCCTGCCGGCTTTGCCACCTCCGCCTTTGCCGCGGCCACCGGCAAACCCGAAAAGACCGAAGTCAAAGTCGGTTTCATCCCGCTGACCGACTGCGCCTCGGTGATCGTCGCGTCGAAGCTGGGCTTCGACAAGAAGTACGGCATCACCATCGTGCCGTCGAAGGAGGCCAGCTGGGCCGCGGTGCGCGACAAGCTGGTCAACGGCGAGCTGGATGCCTCGCACGCGCTGTACGGCATGATCTACGGCGTGCACCTCGGTATCGGCGGCCCGAAGAAGGACATGGCGGTGCTGATGACGCTGAACCAGAACGGGCAGGGCATCACGCTCTCCAACCAGCTGAAGGAGAAGGGCGCCACCACCGGCCCGGCGCTGGCCAAGCTGATCAAGGCCGAGCCGCGCGAGTACACCTTCGCGCAGACCTTCCCCACCGGCACCCACGCGATGTGGCTGTACTACTGGCTGGCGGCGCACGGTGTCAATCCGCTGTCGGACGTGAAGACCATCGTGGTGCCGCCGCCGCAGATGGTGGCCAATATGCGCGTCGACAATATGGACGGCTACTGTGTCGGCGAGCCGTGGAACGCGCGCGCCATCGCCGACGGCATCGGCTTCTCGGTGGCCACCACGCAGCAGATCTGGCCGGATCACCCGGAAAAGGTGCTAGGCACCACCGGCGAGTGGGTGAAGAAGTATCCCAACACCGCGCGCGCGCTGGTGGCGGCGCTGCTGGACGCCTCGCGCTACATCGACGAGGTGAAGAACCGCGCCAGCGTCGCCAAGCTGATCGCCGAGAAGGCCTACGTCAACGCGCCGGAAGCGGTGATCGCCGGCCGCTTTGCCGGCGCCTACGAGGACGGCCTGGGCAAGAAGTGGCAGGACCCGAAGCTGATGAAGTTCTTCGACGGCGGCAAGGTCAACTTCCCGTATCTGTCCGACGGCATGTGGTTCCTGACCCAGCACAAGCGCTGGGGCTTGCTGAAGACCGATCCCGACTACCTGGCGGTGGCGAAGCAGATCAACCAGATCGCCATCTACAAGGACGCGGCGGCGATGGCCAGGGTGGCGTTGCCGGCCAGCGACATGCGTGCCAGCAAGCTGATTGACGGCGTGGTGTGGGACGGCAAGAACCCGGCCGCCTACGCCGCCAGCTTCAAGATCAAGGCCTGAGGAGCGACATCATGAGTGCTGCAGAAACTTTCTCGCCAATGTTGGCCGCAGGCCCGTCCGCCACCGGCGCGCGCAGCGCCCGCCCGCGCAAGCGCAAGACCCTGCTCGCCGCGGCGCCGCCGTCGCTGCAACCGCTGGTGCGCTTCATCCGCTGGCTGGTGCCGCCGCTGCTGGGGCTGATCGCCTTCGTGCTGCTGTGGTCGCTGGTGTCGCAGCTCAGCCGCGGCAGCCTGCCGGGGCCGCTCAGCACCTGGGCGTCGGCCACCGAGCTGTTCGCCGATCCGTTCTACCAGAACGGCCCCAACGACCAGGGCATAGGCTGGAACATCCTGATGTCGCTGGGCCGCGTCGGCGTCGGCTTCGGCCTCGCCGCCGTGGTCGGCATCCCGCTGGGTTTCATGATCGGCCGCTTCGGTTTTCTGGCACGGATGACGGCGCCGGTGATCAGCCTGCTGCGCCCGGTGTCGCCGCTGGCGTGGTTGCCGATCGGCCTCTTGGTGTTCAAGGCTGCCAGTCCGGCGTCGATCTGGGTGATCTTCATCTCCAGCATCTGGCCGATGATCCTCAATACCGCCGCCGGCGTGCGCGCGGTGCCGCAGGATTACCTCAACGTGGCGCGCGTGCTGCGGCTGTCGGAGTGGAAGGTGTTCAGCGTCATCCTGCTGCCGGCGGTGCTGCCGCACATGCTCACCGGCGTGCGCCTCGCGATCGGCACCGCGTGGCTGGTGATCGTGGCGGCGGAGATGCTCACCGGTGGTGTGGGGCTGGGCTTCTGGGTGTGGGACGAATGGAACAACCTGAATGTGGAGCACATCCTGATCGCCATCTTCGTGGTCGGTCTGGTGGGGCTGGCGCTGGAACAGGCACTGGTATGGCTGGCGAAGAAGGCCAGCTTCGGACAGGGAGAGTGACATGGAACGCTTCGTCGAGCTGGAAAACGTGCAAAAGCACTTCGATACCAAAAAAGGCCGCTTCGTCGCGCTGCAGGACATCAATCTCACCATCCGCCAGGGTGAGGTGGTGTCGCTGATTGGCCACTCCGGCTGCGGCAAGTCTACGGTGCTCAACATCATCGCCGGGCTGCTGGAGCCGTCCGACGGCATCGCGCTGTGCAACGGCCGCGAGATCGACGGCCCCGGCCCCGAGCGCGCGGTGGTGTTCCAGAACCACAGCCTGCTGCCGTGGCTGTCCTGCTACGGCAACATCCTGCTGGCGGTGGAGCGCGTGTTCGGCGCGAAGGAGGACAAGGCGCAGCTGGCCGCGCGCACCGACGCCGCGCTGGCGCTGGTGGGGCTGAGCCATGCCCGCGACAAGCACCCGCACGAGATCTCCGGCGGCATGAAGCAGCGTGTCGGCATCGCCCGCGCGCTGGCGATGGAACCGAAGGTGCTGCTGATGGACGAGCCGTTCGGCGCGCTGGACGCGCTGACACGCGCCAACCTGCAGGACGAGATGGTGAAGATCGTCGATGCCACCGGCAGCACCGTGGTGATGGTGACGCACGACGTGGACGAGGCGGTGCTGCTGTCCGATCGCATCGTGATGATGACCAATGGCCCGGCGGCCACCGTCGGCGAGATCCTGGAGGTGCAGCTGCCACGGCCGCGTAACCGGCTGGCGCTGGCGGGCGACGCCGACTATCACCGCTATCGCGGCGCGGTGCTGGATTTCCTGTACCAGAAACACCGCAAAGAGGCAGCCTGAGCGGCAACGGCAGGCTGCATCCCCTGACGTGGCGACACGTTGTTGACACCGGGCCGCTGGCCCGGTTTTTTCATGGGGCCTGCGATCAGCTGCCTGCTTTTGGTGCTGCTGTGCACCATTGGCAGGCGCCGCTGTAGGCAAAGGTGGCGATTGGGTGGCCAAAATGCCGTATTCGGCTGGCACGGCACTTGCTCAGGTAACGCTGCAGATGATTGTCCCGGTTGCCAATGGCGGCGATGCGGGCTTGGACAAAGAGGTCCGTTGCGCGTGGTGCGATACCGCGGGCAACGGGCCTCTTTGCTTTTTTGCGGCACGGACCGCCGCGGCGCCCCCGGCGCGCCGCCTGATCGATCACGGACATCTTTCAAGGAACAAGACAATGAGCAAGGACTTCTGGAAGGCAGGCCATACCCCGACACTGCTGGTGTCGTTCCTCTATTTCGACCTCAGCTTCATGGTGTGGTACATCCTCGGGCCGCTGGCGATCCAGATCGCCGAGGCCCTGCAGCTGTCGGCGCAGCAGCGCGGGCTGATGGTGGCGACGCCGATCCTGGCCGGCGCCCTGCTGCGCTTCGGCATGGGCCTGCTGGTGGACCGCTTCTCGCCGAAATTCGCCGGCATCCTCGGCCAGGTGGTGGTGATGCTGGCGCTGGGCTTTGCCTGGCTGCACGGCATCCAGTCGCTGTCGCAGGCGCTGTTGCTGGGGGTATTCCTCGGCGTGGCCGGTGCCGCCTTCGCTGTGTCGCTGCCGCTGGCGTCGCAGTGGTATCCGCCCGAGCACCAGGGCAAGGCGATGGGCATCGCCGGTGCCGGCAACTCCGGCACTGTGTTTGCCGCGCTGCTGGCGCCAACGTTGGCCGCACTCTATGGTTGGGAAAACGTATTCGGCCTCGCGGTGCTGCCGCTCTCCGTGGTGTTCGTGCTGTTCTGCCTGTTTGCGCAGAACGCGCCGCAGCGTCCCAAGCCGAAGGCGCTGGCCGACTACCTGCGCGTGCTGGGCGACAAGGACAGCTGGTGGTTCATGTTCTTCTACTGTGTGACCTTCGGCGGCTTTGCCGGCCTCGCCAGCGCGCTGCCGGGCTACTTCCATGACCAGTATGGTCTCAATGCCGTCACCGCCGGCTACTACACCGCCGCCTGCGTGTTCGCCGGCTCGCTGATGCGGCCACTGGGCGGTGCGCTGGCCGACCGTATCGGCGGCATCCGCACCCTGCTGGTGATGTACACCGCCGCGGCGTTGCTGATCGCGGTGGTCGGCTTCAACCTGCCGCAGGTCAACGTGGCGCTGGCGCTGTTTGTCGGCGCGATGCTGGCACTGGGTAGCGGCAACGGCGCGGTGTTCCAGCTGGTGCCGCAGCGCTTCCGCAAGGAAATCGGGGTGATGACCGGGCTGATCGGCATGGCCGGCGGCATCGGCGGCTTCCTGCTCGCCGCCGGGCTGGGCCTCGTCAAGCAGCACACCGGCAACTACCAGCTCGGGCTGTGGCTGTTCGCCAGCCTCGGCGTGGTGGCGTGGATCGGCCTGCACGGCGTGAAGCTGCGCTGGCGCACCACCTGGGGCGCCAGCAACGTGACCGCGGCACGGGTGTAAGCGGCAGCTTCTGTCCATCAGCGGGGCGGGATCACGGATCCCGCCCCGTTACGCCGTGCTGGAGCAGGGCATCATCTTTAAGCGGGCATTATTTCTAGCAGGGAAGCACCATGAGCTTGCAACTTGCAGTCGGCCACGCCAGCGACGCCGGCCGCCGTGAACGCAACGAGGACGCGCTGGGCTGGAGCGTGCCGCAGGACGGGCTGTTGACCAGCAAGGGCGCGCTGTTCGCGCTGGCCGATGGCGTCTCCGGCTGTGCCGACGGCCGCCTGGCGGCGCAGTCCACCATCCGGGCGGTGTGCGCCGACTACTACGCCACGCCGGAAACGTGGGCAGTGTCGTCGGCACTGGACCGGCTGCTTGCGGCGCACAACCGCTGGCTGCGCGCGCAGGGCAAGCCGCTGGTGGCGGCGCTGTCGGCGCTGGTGCTGCGCGGCCACCGCTACACCGTCGCCCACGTCGGCGACTGCCGCGTCTACCGGCTCAGCCAGGGGCGGCTGACGCAGCTGACCGTCGATCACGTGTGGGAGGAAGCGTCGCTGTCGCACGTGCTCAAGCGCGGCATGGGGCTGGACGAGCACGTGATGCCGGATTTCTGCGACGGCGACCTGCACGCCGGCGACGTGTTCGCGCTGCTGTGCGACGGCGTGTGGCAGGCGCTGGGCGACAAGCGCATCGACGAGATCCTGCACCTGCACCTCGACGTGCAGCGCGCCGCCAGCGTGCTGTGCGAAGCGGCACTGGCCGCCGGCGCGCAGGACAACCTGTCGGCGCTGGTGCTGCGGGTGGAGGCGCTGCCGCAGGGCGCACTGGCCGACGAGCTGGCGCGCTGCACCAGCCTGCCGCTGCCGCCGAAGCTGCGCGACGGCCAGCCGTTCGAAGGGCTGACAGTGGTGGCCAGCCTGCACGCCTCGCCCGGCGGGCTGGCCTATCGCGTCGCCGACGCCGCCGGCCGGCACTGGGTGCTGAAGACGTTGCCGCCGCTGCTGGCCGGCGACCCGGGCGCGGAGCAGGCGCTGCTGGTGGAGGAGTGGCTGCAAAAACGCATCAGCTCGCCGTATTTCGCCGAGGTCGCCACCGGTATCGAACGCCAGCACCTGTACTACCTGCAGCGCTGGCACGACGGCGAAACGTTGGCCGCACGGCTGGCGCAGCAACGTTTCGGCATCAGCGAGGTGGTCGCCATCGGGCTCGCACTGTGCCGCGCGATGTCGGCCTTACACCGCCTCGGCATCGTGCACCGCGACATCAAGCCAGAGAATGTGCACCTGGGCCGCGACGGGCAGCTGCGCCTGCTCGATCTAGGCGTCGCCTACTGCGCCGGGCTGACGCCGGAGCATGACGGCCCCGGCCCCGGCACCGCCAGCTACATGGCGCCGGAACGTTTTGCCGGCGGCAAGTCGAGCAGCAGCAGCGACCTGTACGCCGCCGGCGTCACCCTGTACCAGCTGCTGACCGGCCGCTATCCCTACGGCGAGATCGAGGCGTTCCAGACGCCGCATTTCGACGCGCCGCAGCCGGCCTCGCGCCAGCGCCCGGATGTGCCGCTGTGGCTGGACAACCTGCTGCTGAAGGCGGTGGCGCGCGAGCCGGGGCAGCGCTTCGAAACCGCCGAGGAAATGCAGCTGGCGCTGGAGCGCGGCGACAGCGTGCCACAGCGCCGCCTGCAGCGCGTGCCGTGGGCGGAGCGGGCGCCGCTGCGGCTGTGGCGCACGCTGGCGCTGGTTTCGCTGCTGGCGAATCTGGTGTTGCTGTACGCGCTGCTGCTGCGCTGACTGGTGCGGCTGCCTGTTTTTGGTGCTGCCGTGCACCATAGACAGGCAAATCAGGGCGGCCACGGCCAGGGTTGGCCGCAAAATAAGGGGTTTGCAGGCTGGCACGGCCTTTGCATTAAGACAGGCACAATCAGATTGTCCGGGTCGCCAATGGCGGTGACCGGGACAGGGACAATGAGGTCCGTTCGGCGTGGCGCAAGTCACACCGGCGGACCTTTTTTCGTTTCGGCACCGCTACGGCAATGACGACGGGCGGCGCAGGCAGGACACCGCGCAATGCGTCGCAAATCAGACAAAGGAAACACCATGAAGAAGCTCAAATTGGTAATGGTCGGCAACGGCATGGCCGGGGTGCGCACGCTGGAAGAGCTGCTCAAGCTGACCCCGGAGCTGTACGACATCACCGTGTTCGGTGCCGAACCGTACGCCAACTACAACCGCATCCTGCTGTCGCCGGTGCTGACCGGCGAACAGACGCTGCCGGAAATCATGCTCAACGATGTCGACTGGTATGCCGAGCACGGCATCACCCTGCATCTGGGCAAGGAAGTGGTGGAGATCGACCGCGGCCGCCGCATCGTGCGCGCCGCCGATGGCACCACCGCCGAGTACGACCGCCTGCTGCTGGCCACCGGCTCCAATCCGTTCATCCTGCCGGTGCCGGGCAAGGAACTGGACGGCGTGGTCACCTTCCGTGATATCCACGACGTCAACACCATGATCGATGCCGCGGCCAACCATCAGCACGCGGTGGTGATCGGCGGCGGCCTGCTGGGGCTGGAAGCGGCCAACGGTCTCGCCGCACGCGGCATGAAGGTGACCGTGGTGCACCTCGGTGAATGGCTGCTCGACCGCCAGCTGGATCGCACCGCCGCCGCCATGCTGCAGGACACGCTGCAGGAACGCGGCCTGAACTTCCTGCTGCAGAAGCAGACCGCCGAGCTGGTCGCCGGCAGCAGCGGCCGCGTCGCCAGTGTGCGCTTCAAGGACGGCGAGGAAGTGCCGGCCGATCTGGTGGTGATGGCGGTCGGCATCCGCCCCAACTTCAGCCTGGCGGAACAGAGCGGCATCTACTGCGACCGCGGCATCGTGGTCAACGACTTCATGCAGACCTTCGACCCGCGCGTGTACGCGGTGGGCGAGTGCGTCAGCCACCGCGGCGTCAGCTACGGCCTGGTGGCGCCGCTGTTCGACATGGCGAAAGTGGTGGCCAACCATCTGGCCAACTTCGGCATCGCCCGCTACGTGCCGGCGGCCACCAGCACCAAGCTGAAGGTGACCGGGGTGGACCTGTTCTCTGCCGGCAACTTCATGGGCGGTGACGGCCACGAGGAAATCACGCTGTCCGATCCGGTCGGCGGCATCTACAAGAAGCTGATCGTCAAGGATGACAAGCTGGTTGGCGCCTGCCTGTACGGCGACACCGCCGACGGCGGCTGGTACTTCCGCCTGATCCGCGAAGGCCACGCCATCCACGAAATGCGCGAACAGCTGATGCTGGGCGAGGGCGCCATCGGCGACGTCGGCCACGCCGGCCAGAACCGCGCGATGGGCATGAGCGACGACGCCGAAGTGTGCGGCTGCAACGGCGTGTGCAAAGGCAGCATCGTCAAGGCGATCCAGGAAAAGGGCCTGTTCACCGTCGACGAGGTGAAAAAGCACACCAAGGCGGCCAGCTCCTGCGGCTCCTGCACCGGCCTGGTGGAGCAGATCCTGATCAACTGCGTCGGCGGCGCCGCCGACGTGAAGCCGAAATCGGAAAAGGCGATCTGCGGCTGTACCGACCTCAACCATGGCCAGGTGCGGCAGGCGATCCGCGAGCAGCACCTGACCTCGCTGGCGGACACCTTCACCGCGCTGGACTGGCGCTCGATGGACGGCTGCAGCAGCTGCCGTCCGGCAATCAACTACTACCTGATCTCCAGCTGGCCGGGCGAGGCGAAGGACGATCCGCAGTCGCGCTTCATCAACGAACGCGTGCACGCCAACATCCAGAAGGACGGCACCTACTCGGTGATCCCGCGGATGTGGGGCGGCGTCACCAACCCGTCCGAGCTGCGCCGCATCGCCGATGTCGCCGACAAGTACGACATCCCGATGGTGAAGGTCACCGGCGGCCAGCGTATCGACCTCCTGGGGGTGAAGAAGGAAGACCTGCCGAAAGTGTGGGCCGACCTGGACATGCCGTCCGGCCACGCCTACGGCAAGAGCCTGCGCACGGTGAAAACCTGTGTCGGCAGCGAGTTCTGCCGCTTCGGCACCCAGGATTCGACGCAGATGGGCATCGATCTGGAACACGACCTGTTCGGCATGTGGAGCCCGGCCAAGGTCAAGCTGGCGGTGTCCGGCTGCCCGCGCAACTGCTCCGAGGCCGGCATCAAGGATGTGGGCATCATCGGCGTCGATTCCGGCTGGGAGCTGTACATCGGCGGCAACGGCGGCATCAAGACCGAGGTGGCCGAGTTTCTGTGCAAGGTGAAAACGCACGACGAGGTGATGGTGTACAGCGGCGCCTTCCTGCAGCTGTACCGCGAGGAGGCGTTCTATCTGGAGCGCACCGTGCACTACCTGCACCGCGTCGGCATGGAATACATCAAGCAGCGGGTGCTGGCCGACGAGGCTGGCCGCAACGAGCTGTACGCACGGCTGAAGTTCGCGCTGACCTTCGAGCAGGACCCGTGGGCGGAGCGCACCAAGGGTGGTGTCGCCCGCCACGAGTTTGAAGCGCTGAGCATCGAAACGGTTACCGCCTGAACCGGCGACTTGTCCATCGGCCACGGCAGCCACCGCGCCGCCGTGGCCACCACCAAAAGGATCACACCATGAGCCGCAACTGGAAAACCATCTGCCAGCTGAACGACATCCCGGCGCAGGGCGCCCGCGTGCTGAAGCGTGACGACGGCGACGACATCGCCATCTTCCGCACCATCGACGACCAGGTGTTCGCGCTGGTCGACAAGTGCCCGCACAAGGGCGGGCCGCTGTCGCAGGGCATCGTCTCCGGCCGCACCGTGACCTGCCCGCTGCACAACTGGAATATCGATCTGGCCACCGGCCAGGCCTGCGCGCCGGACGAGGGCTGTAGCGGCCACATCCCGGTGAAGCTGGAAGCGGGCGCCATCTTTCTGGCGCTGGACTGAGCATTGCATCAACAAGGTTGGCCGCAAGGAGACTAGAACATGACTGAAACAACGGGACACCACCACACCGTCTCCTCCATCTGCTGCTATTGCGGCACCGGCTGCGGCGTCGAGATCACCACCGACGGTAGCCGCGTGCTGGCGGTGACCGGCGACGGCGCCCATCCGGCCAATTTCGGCCGCCTGTGCAGCAAGGGCCGCACCCTCGGCGACACCACCGGCCGGCCATCGGCACGGCTGTTGCGGCCAACCTTGCGCCTGTCCAAGGACGAGCCGGCGCAGGAAGTCAGCTGGGATAGCGCGCTGGAGGCGGTCAGTGCAAGGCTTGCCGACACCATCCGCCAGCACGGCCCGGATTCGGTCGGCTTTTACCTGTCCGGCCAGCTGCTGACCGAGGACTACTACCTGTTCAACAAGCTGGCGCGCGGCCTGGTCGGCACCAATAACGTCGACACCAACTCGCGGCTGTGCATGTCCAGCGCCGTCACCGGCTACAAGCTGACGCTGGGCGCCGACGCGCCGCCGGCCTGCTACGACGACTTCGATCACGCCGAGTGCGTGCTGATCGCCGGCTCCAACATGGCCTTCGCCCACCCGGTGCTGTTCCGTCGCCTGGAAGACGCCAAGGCGGCCAACCCGGCGATGAAGATCATCGTCGTCGATCCGCGCCGTACCGACACCGCCAGCATCGCCGACCTGTACCTGCCGGTGCTGCCCGGCACCGATGTGGCGCTGTTCCACGGCATGCTCAACGTGATGATCTGGGAAGAGCTGATCGACCGCGCCTTTATCGAACAACATACGGAAGGGTTTGCCGTGCTCAAGCGGCGGCTGCAGGAATTCACCCCGCGCGCCGCCGCCGAGCTGTGCGGCATCAGCGAGCAGGATCTGGTCACCGCCGCGCGCTGGTTTGCCAAAAGCGCGGCCACGCTGTCCTGTTACACCATGGGTCTGAACCAGTACAGCAACGGCAGCGACAAGAACGCGGCGCTGATCCACCTGCACCTGGCTGCCGGCCACATCGGCCGCCCCGGCTGCGGCCCGTTTTCGCTGACCGGCCAGCCCAACGCGATGGGCGGGCGCGAGGTCGGCGGTCTCGCCACCGCCTTGCCCGGTCACCGCGAGCCGGGCAATGCCGCACACCGCGCCGAAGTGGCGGCGTTGTGGGGTGTGCCGGCGCTGCCGGCCACGCCGGGGCTGGCGGCGGTGGAACTGTTCGAGGCTGCGGCCGCCGGCAAGATCAAGGTGCTGTGGATCGTGTGCACCAACCCGGCGCAGTCGATGCCGGAGCAGGCGCTGGTGCGCGCCGCGCTGGAAAAGGTGGACTGCGTGATCGTGCAGGAAGCGTTCAACAGCAGCGAAACGCTGGCCTACGCCGACATCGTGCTGCCGGCCGCCACCTGGCCGGAGAAGGACGGCACCGTCACCAACAGCGAGCGCCGCATCAGCCGCGTGCGCGCCGCGCTGCCGGCACCGGGGCAGGCGCGCGAAGACTGGCGCATCGCCGACGACGTGGCGCAAAGGTTGGCCGCAAGCCTGGCGCCGGAGCGGCTGCCGGCCTTCGGCTTTGTCGATGCCGCCGCGGTGTTCGCCGAGCACGCCACCACCACCGCCGGCCGCGATCTGGACTACAGCGCACTCAGCTACGCGCTGCTGGACGAGCGCGGGCCGCAGCAGTGGCCGTTCCGCGACGGTCACGGCACCGCCCGGCTGTACGGCGACGGCGTGTTCGCCACCGCCAGCGGCCGCGCGCAGTTTGTCGATGTCGCCTGGCGCACGGTCAGCGACAAGGTGTCGGCACACTTCCCGCTGCGCCTGACCACGGGCCGCCTGCGTGACCACTGGCACACCATGAGCCGCACCGCGCTGGTGCCGGCACTGACCCGTCACGTGGAAGAGCCGCAGCTGGCGATGCACCCGCGCGACCTGCAGCGCCAGCGCCTGAACAGCGGCGACCTGGTCAAGGTGCGCAACAAGCGCGGCGCGATCTACCTGCCGGTGGTGGCCGATGACAAGCTGCGTCCCGGCGTGGCCTTCATCCCGATGCACTGGGGCGGCGCCGCACTGGGCGGGCAGGGTATCAACGCGCTGACCACCCGCGTAGGCGATCCGCTGTCGCGGCAGCCGGAGCTGAAGCACGCCGCGGTGGCGGTGGAAGCGGCCAGGCTGCCGTGGCGCGCCACGCTGCTGCTGAAGGGCGACGCGCTGGCGGCACGGGCGCGGCTGGACGCGTTGCGCGCGCTGTTCCCGTATGCGGTGGCGGTGCCGGTGATGCTCGGCGGCGTGGAGGCGCTGCGGCTGCGGCTGGCCGCCAGCGCGGCACCGGACGCCGCCGTGCTGCAACAGCTGGCCAGCGTGCTGGAGCCGGCCGGCAGCCTGTCGGCGGCGCTGGACGACCCGGCGCGCGGCATCCTGCGGCGGGTGTGGCTGCAGGCGAAACAGCCGCTGGGCTTCGTGCTGGCCGGCGACGTGCGCGCCGACGAGGCGCTGAGCAGCTGGCTGGACGGCGGCTCGGCACCGGACAGCCTGTCGGCGCTGCTGACCGGGCAGGCGCGCGGCGCGGTGCGTTCGCGCGTGGTGTGCTCCTGCGAAGGCGTGCGCGAGGATGCGATCTGCGCCGGCATCGCCAAGGGGCTGGACGTGGACGGGCTGAAGCGCGAGCTGCGCTGCGGCACAGGCTGCGGCTCCTGTGTGCCGGAGCTGGTGCGCATGGTGGCGGCGTAATAGCGCTGGTTTTGCGATATTTGGTTATAAAACATTGGTCTAATCGAACTTTTTGTTTCAGGTATGGTGGCCGGCAGGGTTAGGAACGTATTCACGATCTCGCGAGCCAAAGTCAGACAAGGCGGGATTGGCCAAAAAAGCGCAGTTGACACGAAGTCAATGAGCATTTTTTGGCCAATCCCAACGCAGGATCACGAAGGCGCAGCAGATTGTGATCAGGTTCTAACAGGCCGCACACGCAAAGGAAATCTCATGAACGGCAAGGTATGGTTAATCGGCGCAGGTCCCGGCGATGCGGAGTTGCTGACCCTGAAGGCGCTGCGCGTGCTGCAGTCCTGTGACACCTGGCTGGTGGATGATCTGGTCGGCCGCGACATTCTCGATTTTGCCCGCCCCGGCACCCGCATCGTGCACGTCGGCAAGCGCGGCGGCTGCAAGTCGACGCCGCAGGCCTTCATTCTGCGCCTGATGGCGCGTTACGCACGGCAGGGCAAGACCGTGGCACGGGTGAAGGGCGGCGATCCGTTCATCTTCGGCCGCGGCGGCGAGGAGTGGGCGTGGCTGGCGGAGCGCGGCGTGGACGTGGAGGCCGTCGGCGGCATCACCGCCGGTCTTGCCGTCGGCCCGGCGCTGGGCCTGCCGCTGACGCACCGCAGCGTCGCCCGCGGCGTGGCGCTGGTCACCGCGCACACCGTGGACGGCTCGCGTCCGGACTGGCAGGCGCTGGCGGCATCACAGCTGACCGTGGTCTGCTACATGGGCATGAGCGATGTCGAGGCGCTGGCCAGCGAGCTGATCGCCGCCGGCTTTGCCGCCAGCCTGCCGGTGGCGGTGGTGCACCGCGCCGGCTGTGCCGAGCAGCGCCACATCGTTACCCGATTGCAAACCCTGGCCGCCGATGTGGCGCGCAGCGGCCTGGCCAGCCCGGCGGTGATCGTGCTGGGCGAGGTGGCGGCACTGGCGCAGGTAACGGTGGCCGAGCAGGCGTGGCCCATCGCGGTGTAAGACCCTGGCGGGTGGCTGGCAATTTAGTGGCCTGAAAATGATATTTGCGGCAATGTTGCTGCAGATTTGGCGGCTTGTCGGTGTCGATGCTGTGAAAAAGCAGGCTTTATGTTAGGTTTATGGCTTGTTTGCCACCCGATCCAGACAAGAGAGAAACAGGAAAACTATGTTCCAGCATGTCGAAGCCTACGCCGGCGACCCGATCCTGACCCTGGTTGAAACCTTCAACAAGGACACCCGCAATCCGAAAGTCAACCTCGGCATCGGCCTGTACTACGACGAGGAAGGCCGCATTCCGCTGCTGCCGTCGGTGCAGAAGGCCGAAGCCGCGCGCGTGGCCAGTGCCGGTGCACGCTCCTACCAGCCGATGGAAGGCGCCGCCAACTACCGCACCGCGGTGCAGCAGTTGCTGTGGGGCGCCGGCCACGAAGCGGTAACCGCCGGTCGCATTGCCACCATCCAGACCATCGGCGGCTCCGGCGCGCTGAAGATCGGCGGCGATCTGCTCAAGCGCTACTTCCCGGGCAGCGAAGTGTGGGTCAGCGCGCCGACCTGGGACAACCACCGCGCCATGTTCGAAGGGGCCGGCTTCGTGGTGCACGACTACCCGTACTACGACGCCGCCACCGGAGGGGTGAAGTTCGACGAGATGATCGCCTGCTTCCAGGCGCTGCCGGCCAAGACCATCGTGCTGCTGCACCCGTGCTGCCACAACCCGACCGGCGTCGATCTCTCCAATGCCCAGTGGGAGCAGGTAATCGAGGTGGTGAAGCAGCGTGACCTGCTGCCATTCATGGACATCGCCTACCAGGGCTTCGGCGACAGCCTGGAGGATGACGTATTTGCCATCCGCGCGATGACCGCCGCCGGCGTCAGCTTCTTTGTCAGCAACTCGTTCTCCAAGAACCTGTCGTTCTACGGCGAGCGCTGTGGCGGCCTGTCGGTGGTGTGCCACGATGCCGAAGAAGCCGGCCGCGTGTTGGGCCAGCTTAAGGCCACCGTGCGCCGCAACTATTCCAGCCCGCCAACCCACGGCGGCCAGGTGACCGCCATGGTGATGACCGAGCCGGCACTGCGCGCCGAGTGGGAAGGCGAAGTGACCGAGATGCGCGAGCGCATCAAGGCGATGCGCCAGAAGCTGTACGCGGTGCTGTCGGCCAAGGTGCCGGGCCGCGATTTCAGCTACTTCATCAAGCAGCGCGGCATGTTCAGCTACACCGGGCTGACACCGGAGCAGGTGGATCGCCTGCGCGAAGAGTTCGCGGTGTATCTGGTGCGCTCCGGTCGCATGTGCGTGGCCGGTCTCAACAGCCGCAACGTGGAATACGTTGCCGATGCGATGGCGGAAGTACTGAAAGCCTGATTGCGGCCAACCATGGCTTGCCAAAACGCCCCGTGTGGTCACGGGGCGTTTTTTATTGCGCACTTATTTGTGGTGTGTCTTTTTTCATGGCATGCCTCGGGCTTGGTACTGGCGTGCCGGCTCTGCTAAGCTGTTTGGCATGGACTGCCGCCGGGCGGTGGTACGCAGAGTGGTCATCGCCGCTCGTCTTGGGGTGTTTGTCAACGTCACAACAAGGAGTCGTCACATGGCAGGTTGGTTCGAATTGAGCAAAAGCAGCGACGGGCAGTTCCGTTTTGTGCTGAAGGCGGGCAATGCGGAAACCATTCTCAGTAGCGAGCTGTACCACACCCGCGCCGCCGCGGAGAGCGGTATCGCCTCGGTGCAGGCCAACAGTCCGCTGGAGGAGCGTTACGAGCGCAAGACCGCGACCAACGGCAAGGCGTTTTTCAATCTCAAGGCCGGCAATCACCAGGTCATCGGCAGCAGCCAGATGTACAGCAGCGAGGCGGCACGCGATAACGGCATCGACAGCGTCAAGACCAACGGTGGATCAACCACGATCAAGGATCTGACCGGCTAAAGCGCGGACACGGGGTGCCGGACGTTTCCGGTGCCGCTGCGCCGACGCTGATGTGGTCACAAAAAACGCCGTTCCCGCTACAGCGGGAACGGCGTTGTTGCGTCACGCTCAGGCTTATTGCGCGGCGGAAGCGTCGCTGGCCGGCTTGGCCACGCCGGCCCACTTGCCGCCTTCCAGGCGGTACAGGGTCACGGTGCCGTTCTTGATGTCGCCGTTGCTTTCAAAGGCGATCGGGCCGGTCACGCCCTGCAGCGAAGTCTTGCCGACTTCGGCCAGGTATTTCTTCGGGTCGGCGGAGTTGGCGCGTTTCATCGCATCGATCACCACGCGGGTGGCGTCGTAGGTGTACGGCGCGTAGGCCTGGATTTCGCCGTTGAAGCGCGCCTTGTACTTGGTGTTGAACTCGGTGTAGCCCGGCATCAGCTCTTTCGAGGCGCCGGCGCTGGAGGCGTAGGCACCCTCACCATCCTTGCCCGCCAGCTTGGCGAACTCGGCAGTGTTGACCCCGTCGGCACCCATGAATACCGCGGTGATGCCCAGCTTGCGCATCTGCTTCACCAGTGGGCCGGCTTGTGCGTCCATGCCGCCGTAGAAGATCAGTTCCGGCTTCTCGCCCTTGATTGAGGTCAGGATCGCCATGAAGTCGGTGGCGCTGTTGGTGGTGTATTCGCGCTTGACGATGGTGCCGCCGGCCGCTTCGGTGGCCTTGGCAAAGTCGTCGGCCAGGCCCTGACCGTAGGTGGTGCGGTCGTCGATGACGGCGATGCGTTTCGACTTCAGCTCGGTTACCGCGTACTTGGCCAGCGCCTGACCCTGTTGCAGGTCATTGGCGATGATGCGGAAGGTATTGTTGTAGCCTTGCTCGGTGAATTTCGGGCTGGTCACCGAGCCGGCGATCATGGTGATGCCGGCATCGTTGTACAGGCGCGAGGCCGGGATGGCGGCGCCGGAGGTCAGGTGGCCGATCACGGCGGCAACGCCGGCGTCGACAAAGCGCTGCGCAACCTGGGTGGCGACTTTCGGGTCGGCCTGGTCATCTTCGGAGACCACTTCAAAACGGACCGGCTTGCCGTCCAGGGTCAGTTTTTCCGCGTTGGCTTCTTCTGCAGCCAGCTGTACGCCATTGTCGGCGTCACGGCCCCAGTGTGCGAACGGGCCGGTCAGCGGGTTGGCGGAGCCGATCTTGACTACGTGTTCCTGCGCGGCAGCGGGGGCGCTGGCGGATGCGTCTTGCTGTGGTTCGGCATTGTTGCAGGCGGCCAGCGTCAGTGCGGCCGCGGCGATAGCGGAGAGGCGATATGGATTCATGGTGAAAACGTGTCCCTGTTCCTCATAAGCGGGAACATTGTGTTTGTAAAATGCAGGTGGTTTTATGGTCAGCCGAACCGGGCCCGGTTCGGGCGCCTGTTGTCGTGACATTGTGTCCGGACCGCGCGGGGTGGTGGCAGTCGTGGAGACAAAGGGGAGCGGCGACTGGATACAATCGACGTGTTGCAATGATCTTAAATGCTGCATTGCGATATGGCAAGCATAAAAAATGGCGCCCGTCAGGGCGCCATTTTTACGTACAACAAGCTTGTCAGATCAGCTTACTTGGCTGGGCCGCCAACAGTGGAAACCACTTCCCACTTGCCGCCTTTAACCTGGTAAACGGTGACTGCGCCGTTCTTGATGTCGCCTTTTTCGTCAAAGGAGATCTCGCCGGTTACACCAGTCATCTGGGTCTTGCCCACTTCCGGCAGGTAGACCTTAGGATCGGTCGAGCCGGCACGTTTCATGGAGTCAACCAGGACTTTCACAGCATCGTACTCGTAAGGAGCATAGATCTGTACATCGGTGTTGAACTTGGCTTTGAACTTGTCGTTGAATGCCGCGAAACCTGGCATCTTGTCGCGTGGCACGCCGCAGCTGGAGGAGTACTGACCTTCAGATGCTTCGCCGGCCAGTTTGATGAACTCCGGAGTCTGCCAGCCGTCGCCGCCCATCAGCTTGGCCTTGATGCCCAGACGCTGCATCTGCTTGGCCAGTGGTGCTGCCTGTGCGTCCATGCCGCCGTAGAAGATCACGTCAGGCTGAGTCGATTTGATCGAGGTCAGAATGGCGTTGAAGTCGGTGGCGGTGTTGGTGGTGAACTCGCGCTTGGAGATCGCGCCACCTTTGGCTTTAACTGCTTTTTCGAATTCGTCAGCCAGACCCTGGCCGTAAGCGGTACGGTCGTCGATGATGGCGACTTTTTTCGCTTTCAGGTTGTCCACGGCAAACTCACCCAGTGCCTTGCCTTGCTGTACGTCGTTGGCAATCACACGGAAGGTGGTCTTGTAACCTTGCTTGGTGTAGTCAGGGTTAGTCGCGGAAGGGGAGATCTGCGGGATGCCGGCATCGGAGTAGATCTTGGATGCAGGGATGGTGGTACCGGAGTTCAGGTGACCAACCACGCCGACAACCTGGGCATCAACCAGACGCTGTGCAACCTGGGTACCGATTTTCGGGTCAGCCTGGTCATCTTCGGAGACCAGTTCAAACTTGACTTTCTTGCCACCGATCTCGACGCCTTCGGCGTTCAGGTCTTCAATGGCCAGACGCGCGCCAAATTCGTTGTCTTTGCCCAGGTGAGCAATCGGACCGGTCATTGGCGATACTTGACCGATTTTGACTACCACTTCACCGCCGGCATCGGCCGCGGCAGCGGAAGCATCAGCAGCTGGTTGTTCTTCTTTGTTGCCGCAGGCAGTCAGTGCGATGGCGGCTGCTGCAAAGAGGCTAAGGCGTGCGAATTTATTCATCTTGTGTTTCCCCTGATCTTAGTCATGTGACTTGTAAGATCCGCTCAGTTCTTTTGGAAAGAGCAGATGCGGACTGATTATGCGTAGCACCCTATGCAGTGTCAACGAAGTTTGATTTCACCAGTTTGGAGATTGTCGGACACGTCAAAGGTTATGACATATTTGCTGCACTGCATTGGTCAGATTGCCAGGCGGATAAAGTATAAAATGAACAATGGCGCACCATGTTGGTGCGCCATTGGGGTGAAAAAATCGCTTTTGCTAGCCGTTTGCGCCTGAATCTTGCGCACGCTGAAAACGCAGCACCGGATCATCCGGTGTTGTTATCCAGCCACCAAGATGCTGCTGTACCAGTGCTGTCAGTGCATTCAGCCAGTTTGGATCTTCGTTGAGGCAGGAAATATAGCGGTATTCGCCACCGCCGTTGGTCAGGAAAATCTCCTTGCCTTCCATGGCGATCTCTTCCAGCGTCTCCAGGCAGTCGCCGACAAAGCCGGGGCACATCACGTCCAGTTTTTGCGTGCCGGCCTTGGCCAGTGCCGTCAGCGTGTCGACGGTATAGGGCTTGAGCCACTCCGCCTTGCCGAAGCGGCTCTGGAATGCCACCACATACTGTTCCTTGCTCAGCTGCAGCCGCTCCGCCAGCAGGCGGCCGGTTTTCAGGCATTCACAGTGATAAGGGTCGCCCTTGTCCAGCGTGAAACGCGGCACCCCGTGGAACGACATCAGCAGCTTGTCGCCACGGCCGTTTGCCTGCCAGTGCGCTTCCACCTGTCGCGCCAGCGCCTCGATATAAAGTGGGAAGTCGTGGAAATGGCGCACGGTGCGGATTTCCGGCATGTTGCGCATGCGCAGCAGGCTGCGGAATACCTCGTCCAGCGCGGTCGCCACCGAAGAACCGGCGTATTGCGGATACAGCGGCACCACCAGCAAGCGCTCGACTCCCTGTTCACGCATGCCGCGCAGCACGCTGTCGACCGACGGATTGCCGTAGCGCATCGCGAAGTCGACCACCACATGCTCCAGTCCGGCGGCCGCCAGCTGTTCGGCCAGCAGTCTGGTCTGGTTGCGGGTATGGACCAGCAGCGGTGAGCCCTCGCTGCTCCAGATACTGGCGTACTTCTCGGCGCTCTTGCGCGGGCGCAGGTTGAGAATGATGCCGTTGAGGATCAGCCACCACAGCGCCTTCGGGATTTCGATCACGCGCTGGTCGGACAGGAATTGCTTGAGGTAGGGGCGCAGGGCCTTGGCGGTCGGCGCCTCGGGGGTGCCGAGGTTGATCAGCAGCACGCCGGTCTTGGGGGTGTAGCTGTGGCGGAAAGCCGGTTCTGCGAGCGGTGCGGCCATGTTTTGTCCAGTACAAATAATAAGGGTGAAGCTTACCTTGCGGGCCTGAAAAAGCAATGGCCGCATTGCTGCGGCCAACCTTGTACCACGAATGGCGCGGCTTATTCCTCTCGCGCCGGCACCAGCACACTGCGGTTGCCGTTGGTTTCCATCGCCGAGACGATGCCGCTGGCTTCCATCTGTTCGATCAGGCGCGCGGCGCGGTTGTAGCCGATGCGCAGGTGGCGCTGCACCGACGAAATCGACGCCTTGCGCGTTTTCAGCACAATGGCGACGGCATCGTCGTACAGTGGATCGGCTTCCGTGTCATTGCTGCCGGAGAGACCATCACCGCCGTCGCCAGCCTCGGTTTCGGTGCCGCCGGTGAGGATGCCTTCGATGTAGTCCGGCTCGCCGGTGGTCTTGAGGAATTCCACCACCTGGTGCACTTCGTCGTCGGCGACAAAGGCGCCGTGCACGCGCAACGGGTAGCCGGTGCCCGGCGGCAGGTACAGCATGTCGCCCTGTCCCAGCAGCGTCTCGGCGCCCATCTGGTCGAGGATGGTGCGGCTGTCGATCTTGCTGGACACCTGGAACGCGATCCGCGTCGGGATGTTGGCCTTGATCAGGCCGGTGATCACGTCCACCGACGGCCGCTGCGTGGCGAGGATCAAATGGATGCCGGCGGCGCGCGCCTTCTGCGCCAGACGGGCGATCAGTTCCTCGATCTTCTTGCCGGCCACCATCATCAGGTCGGCCAGTTCGTCGATCACCACCACGATCATCGGCATGGTCTCCAGCGGCTCCGGTGTCTCGGGGGTCAGGCTGAACGGGTTGGGCAGCTTCTCGCCGGCCTTTTCCGCGTCGCGGATCTTCTGGTTGTAGCCGGCGAGGTTGCGCACGCCGAGCTTGGACATCAGGCGGTAGCGTTTTTCCATCTCGCCGACACACCAGTTCAGCGCGTTGGCCGCCTGTTTCATGTCGGTGACCACCGGCGCCAGCAGGTGCGGGATGCCTTCGTACACCGACAGTTCCAGCATCTTCGGGTCGACCATGATCAGGCGCGCTTCCTTCGGCGTCGCCTTGTACAGCACCGACAGGATCATCGCGTTGATGGCCACCGATTTGCCGGAGCCGGTGGTGCCGGCCACCAGCACGTGCGGCATCTTGGCGAGGTCGGCGGATACCGGCTGGCCGGCAATGTCCTTGCCCAGCGCCATCGCCAGCCGCGAGCTCATGTTCTGGTAGCTGTCGGAGCCGACGATCTCCGACAGGCGCACGATCTGGCGCTTCGGGTTGGGCAGTTCCAGCCCCATATAGGTCTTGCCGGGGATGGTTTCCACCACCCGGATCGACACCAGGGAGAGCGCGCGCGCCAGGTCACGCATCAGGTTGACGATCTGTGCGCCCTTGACGCCGATGGCCGGCTCGATCTCGTAACGGGTGATCACCGGGCCGGGGTAGGCGGCGACCACTTTCACGTCGACGCCAAAATCGGCCAGTTTGCGTTCGATCAGGCGCGAGGTGTACTCCACCGTTTCGGCGGAGACCGGTTCGCCCTGTTCCTTCGGTGCGGCCAACAGCGGCAGGCCGGGCAGGGTATCGTCGCCAGGCGCGGCAAACAGCGACTGCTGTACCGGCTTGGTCACCTTGGGTGACAGCGGGATGTCCAGTACTGGCGCCTCGATGCGCACCGGCGGCTTGTCCTCGATCTTCTTCTTCTCGGTGACGACTTTTTCTTCGCGCTGCTGCGCGATTTCGCGGCCGATTTCGCGGTCCTGGCGTGCCTGCCACGCTTGCCAGGCTTTCAGTACGCCGTCCTCGATGGCGGCGCCGATGCGTTCCATCATGTTCAGCCACGACACACCGGTAAACAGCGAGAAGCCGATGGCGCCGCTCACCAGCAACAGCAGGCCGCCGCCGGTCAGGCCGAACACGCGCGCGGCGACATCGCCGAGGAACTGGCCAAACAGGCCGCCGGCGACCAGCGGCAGGTTCAGCGTTTCGTCACGCCAGATCAGCGCTTCGAGGCTGGCGGAGCAAAGAATGAACAGCAGGAAACCGAACGAGGCCGCCCACGCCATCGGCCCGGGGCGGCGGATGCCGTCACCCAGCTGGCGATAGCCCCAGGCGATGGCGGCGAGGCAGAACGCCACGCTCAGCCACGCCGAGTAGCCGAACAGGTACAGCAGGATGTCGGACAGCCAGGCGCCAAAGGCGCCGCCATAGTTGCGCACCTGCGCATCGGCCGAGCTGTGCGACCAGGAGGAATCGGCAGGAGAGAAAGACGCCAGCGTCAGAACGAGGTAAACGGCGGTTACGGCCATCAGCAACCACCACGCTTCGCGCAGCAGGCTGGAGAGCCGTGGCGGCAGCGGGTCGGTGTTGCGGACAACGGCTTTACGCTTGAAGAGGCGCATTGAATATTCTGTTTGATTAGGGTGGTGGCTGATTATATCGGCAAACCGCACAAAAACCGCGCGCCGGCGCGTGAATTTGTCAGGCCGGATACAGTGCCCCCAGCACGCGCCGGCCGCTGGCACCGGTCACCGCCGGCAGGTTGGCGCCCTGGCGCCGGCTGAAGCAATAGCCCAGCCAGGCAAAGGCGGTGGCTTCCACCTGCTGCAGCGGCAGCCCCAGCTCGTCGGTGAGGTGCCAGCCGACCTGCGGCCAACGTTGCTGCAGCCTCTGGCGCAGGTCGCGGTTGCGCGCGCCGCCGCCGCACAGGTAGACCGCGCTGACGGCGGGCAGGAACTGCTGTGCGGCGTTGACAATGCTGTGCGCCACCAGCTCGGCCAGGGTGGCCTGCACATCGGCCGGGCGCAGCGGCTCGCCCAGCGCGTGCAGCTGGGCTTGTAGCCAGGCAAGGTCGAACAGGTCGCGGCCGGTGCTCTTTGGTGGCGGTGCGTCAAAGTAGGCCGTCGCCAGTAGTTGTTGCAGCAGCCGCGGATGCACGCTGCCGGAGGCCGACCACGCGCCGTCGGCGTCATAAGGTTGGCCGCAATGCAGCTTGATCCAGGCGTCGAGCAGCATGTTGCCGGGGCCGCTGTCGAAACCGGATACCGCGCCGTCTCTGCCGAGGTAGGTCAGGTTGGCGATGCCGCCGATGTTGACGATCAGGCGGCTCACGCTCGAGTCATGAAAGGCATGGGCGTGGAAGGCGGGTACCAGCGGCGCACCCTGGCCGCCGGCGGCGACGTCGCGGCTGCGCAGGTCGCCGATCACGTCGATGCCGGTCAGTTCGGCCAGCAGCGCCAGGTTGCCAAGCTGCAGCGTGTAGCCGCGCTCCGGTGCGTGGCGGATGGTCTGGCCGTGGCAGGCGATGGCGCTCACGGCGCTGGCGTCGAGCTGGCAATTGGCCAGCAGCTGCTGCACCACTTGCGCGTAGCGCTGCGCCAACTGGTTGGCCAGCTGTGCGCTGCGGTCCAGCTCGTTGTGTGCCGGCGTTTGCAGCGCAAGGATGTCCTCGCGCAGCGCCGCCGGATAGTCGACGAAGGCCTCGCCGCAGACGCGGAAGCGCGGGCCGGAAAAATCAACCAGTACCGCATCCACGCCGTCGAGGCTGGTGCCGGACATCAAACCGATAAAGTACGCAGACATGAAAAAACCCTGACAGTGGTGCTGTCAGGGTTACGGATTGCACGGGGGCGTTTACTCCAGCTGGGCAACGCTGACCGGAATCTCCCTGAGCAGCTTCAAATTAGCCGCCAGCTTAACGCTCTGCTGGCGGAAGGCCAAGCGTTGTTGCGTGCTCAGCCCCGGCACCGGCAGGGCGTTGGTCGACGGATCTACCGCCTGGCCGTTGACGCGCACTTCCATGTGCAGGTGCGGGCCGGTGGAGCGGCCGGTGCTGCCGACATAGCCGATCACCTGGCCGGCGGACACCTTGCTGCCGCGTGTCAGTTTCGGCTCGAAACGGCTCATGTGCGCATACAGCGTCGACAGCTTGGCGTTGTGCTTGATGATCACCACGTTGCCGTAGCCGCTCTGGCTGGCGATGGTGTCGATCACGCCGTCGGAGGTGGCCATGATCGGCGTGCCGCTGCCGGCGGCGTAGTCGATACCCTCGTGCATGCGCAGGCTGCGCAGCACCGGATGGAAACGCATGCCGAAGCCGGAGCTGATGCGGGCATTGCTGACCGGCTGGTTGCTGAAGCCCTTGCGCAGCGACTGGCCGGCGGCATCGTAGTAGGCGCCGGATTCGCTGTCGTGGGCGAAGTAGAACGCCTGCCAGGTCTTGCCGCCGGACTGGACCTCGGCGGCCAGCACGTTGCCGTTGGCAATCGGCGAACCCTTGTACAGCAGTGTTTCGTAGACCAGGTTGACACGGTCACCCGGTTGCAGGCGGGTGGTGTCCAGCTGGTCGGAGAAGATCTCGCCCAGCTGGGTGCGCACCTCGACCGGCACGCCGGTCTGGGCCAGTGCGCCGCTGAGGCTGGTACGGATCTCGACGGAGCGTACCGCCTGGATCACCTCGGTGCGTGGTGGCTCGGCGCTGGCCTGCCACTGATCGCCCTGTTTTTCGATCACGACCAGCACTTTTTCGCCGTTTTCGTCATCGTTGAGGAAGCGCAGGCCGAACAGCTCGCCCTGGTCGTTGATCTGTACCGACAGCGTGGCGCCGGCGCGCAGTTTCAGCACGTCGCGCGACACCGGCGCGGTATGGATGAAGCGGTTGGCTTCGTCGCTGCCGACGCCGAGGCGGTTCAGCACGCGGGCAATGGTGTCGCCACGCTGGATGCGCTCTTCGCGCCAGTAGCGCGAGCCGTCGGACTCGCCGCCCGGCAGCGCCGGCAGTGCCAGCGACTGGCTGACTTCGCGCACTTCAAGTGGCGCCTGTTGTGCCGCGCCCGGGGCGACGGCAACGGCGGTCAGTACGCCGAGAAAGGGCAGGGTGGCCACGCCGATCAGCCAGCTGAAGCGATGTTTCATCAGGCGCTGGAGGCCTTGTTGACGGAATTGCAGCAGTGTCTGGTAGTTCATGGATCTCTTCGTCTTGTATGGCCCGGATGGTGTCCGGGACAAGCACGTTTATCGAACAAGCTGCTTAATCAACAGCTATTGATAAAAATACAAAGGAGGCAGGTTAGCAAAAAAATGTCCACAGGCAAACAAATAATGTTTAAGAATCAACAAACTAGTCCCATGTCATCGCCAGATTTACGACAGATCCCACCTTTGCTGCGCGCAGAAAATGCAGGGCCGCCTGCACAGACTGTTTTGCCCCTAAATAAGTTCAAGCCCCGCGGCAATTGGTCAGTGCCGGCTGCAAACCGCTACAATGCCGGCCTGTGCCGATGACCGCTTGTCATCGCATGTCACCCACCCGACGCTACACCCGCCATGAAATACACCCTGTTTGTTCCCGGCCTGACCTGGCTGGACAGTGACGCCGGCCCCGAGCTGTGCAAGGACCTGTCGCTGCCGGCGCTCTCGACGCTGCTGGGCCGCGGCCAGTGGCGCAGCGAGCCGCTGAGCGCCAGCGAGATGCTGTGCCGCACCTTCGGCCTGCCGCAGCCGGCGCTTGCGGCCAACCTTGCCCACGCCGCCGGGCTGGCGCCGGCGGCCAGCTGGCTGATTGCCGATCCGGTCAATCTGCGTGTCGATCGCGACCGCGCGCTGCTGGGCGACATCGGCATCATGAATCTCTCGCAGGATGAGGCCGCGGCGCTGCTGGCCAGCCTGAACGCCTTTTTCGCCGAGGACGGCCTGGTGTTCCATGCACCGACACCGGCGCGCTGGTTCGTCGCCTTGCCGCAAGCCAGCGGCGCCGAGTTTTCGGCGTTGCCGGACGTGATCGGCGAAGACATCAACCATCACTTGCCCAAGGGCGCAAACGGCATGCGCTGGAGCCGCTTTCTCAACGAGCTGCAGATGTTGCTGTACACCCACCCGGTCAACGAAGCGCGCGAGGCGCGCGGCGAGCCGACGGTGAACAGCCTGTGGTTCTGGGGCGAGGCCAGCCAGCCGCAGTCACTGGCCAGCGCCTATCCGGCGGTGCACAGTCATGACCCGCTGTGGCAGCAGCTGGCGCAGCAGGCCGGTGTTGCCGGCGACAGTCCGAGCTACGCCTTCACGCTGGCGGAGGGCGCCGGCGATGTATTGCTCCACCTCGACGCGGCCGAGGGCGCGGCGCAGTTCCGCGACGTGTGGGGCTGGCGCGAGGGGCTGCTGCAGCTGGAGCGCGACTGGTTCGCGCCAACGTTGGCCGCACTGCAGCAGGGCCGGCTCAGTGAAGTGCAGCTGTGCTGCCACGGCAGCGCCGGCCTGCACAGCCGCACCACGCGGCTGGATCTCTGGAAACTGTGGCGCCGTCCGTTGCCACTAAGCAAACTGTATCCGCAATGACCCGTATCGTTACCCGCCAAGTCCCGGCCGATCCCGCCCGGCAACTGCACCAGCAAGGCATCGCACCGTTGATGGCGCGGCTGTACGCCGCCCGTGGCATCGCCGACGCCGCCGAAGTGGATTACGGCCTCAAGGGGCTGCTGCCGTATCACAGCCTGAAAAACATCCAGCCGATGGCCGCGCGACTAGCCGACGCCATCGCCGCCCGACAGCGCTTGCTGGTGGTCGCCGACTACGACGCCGACGGGGCGACCGCCTGCGCGGTGGCCGTCAAGGGACTGGCAGCGCTGGGCGCGGTGATCGACTTCATCGTGCCCAACCGCTTCGAGTACGGTTACGGCCTGACGCCGGAAATCGTGGAGCTGGCGGCGCAGAGCCGGCCGGACATCATCGTTACCGTCGATAACGGCATCGCCAGCGTTGCCGGTGTCGAGGCCGCCAACGCGCGCGGCATCGAGGTGCTGGTCACCGATCACCACCTGCCCGGCGACACCTTGCCCGCGGCGCTGATCGTCAACCCGAACCAGCCCGGCTGCGAGTTTCCGTCCAAGAACCTGGCCGGCGTCGGCGTGATGTTCTACGTGCTGATGGCGCTGCGCGCCGAGCTGCGCGCCCGTGGCGCCTTCCGGCAGCAGCCGGAGCCGAATCTGGGCGAGCTGCTGGATCTGGTGGCGCTGGGCACCGTGGCCGACGTGGTGAAGCTGGATCGCAACAACCGCATCCTGGTCGACAACGGCCTGCGCCGCATGCGCGCCGGGCGCATGGCGCCGGGCATCGCTGCACTGTTTCGTGTCGCCGGCCGCGCCGCGCACAAGGCCAACGCCTTCGACCTCGGTTTCACCGTCGGGCCGCGACTGAACGCCGCCGGGCGGCTGGACGACATGAGCCTCGGCATCGCCTGCTTGCTGGCAGGCGACGAAACGCAGGCGCTGACACTGGCGCAGGAGCTGGACAAGCTCAACCGTGAGCGCCGCAGCATCGAGCACGGCATGCAGGACGAGGCACTGGCGGTGCTGTCCGGCATCGACGCCGAGCAACGCTATACCTTGTCACTGTATCGCGACGACTGGCACCAGGGCGTGGTCGGCATCGTCGCCTCGCGGCTGAAGGAGAAGTATCACCGGCCGGCCATCGTGTTTGCGCCGGGCGACGAGGGCGAGATCAAGGGCTCCGGCCGCTCCATTCCCGGCTTCCACCTGCGCGACGCGCTGGATCTGGTGTACAAGCGTCATCCGCGGCTGATCCTCAAGTTCGGCGGTCACGCGATGGCGGCAGGGCTGACCATTGCCGAAGCCCGCTTCGACGAGTTCGTCGCCGCCTTCGAGGACGTGGCACGCCAGCTGCTGGACAGCAACACGCTGACCCGCACGCTGGAAACCGACGGCCCGCTCAGCGGCCGCGAGCTGTCGCTGGCGGTGGCGGAAACGTTGGCCGCAGAGGTGTGGGGCCAGGGTTTCGCCGCGCCGACCTTTCACGACGACTTCCATATCGTCAGCCAGCGCGTGGTTGGCGACAAGCACCTGAAACTGCGCCTTGAAAAGGACGGCGTGCAGTGCGACGGCATGCTGTTCAACCAGGTGGAGTGGCTGCCGCAGACCATCAACGCGGTGTACCAGCTGGCGGCCAACGAGTGGCAAGGACGCAAGGAATTGCAAATCTATATCCAGCACTGGCGCCAGCCCGGCTGAGTGCCAGTCTGACCGCAACCCGGACGAGGACACCATGATCGAATTACTGATGGCGCTGCTGACCGGTGCCGGCGCCGGCATCGCCGCCACCTGGCTGGTCGGCAAGCACCGCGCCGAGACCGCCTACCAGCGCGGGCTGGGCGAAACTGCGGCGCAACTGGCCGCAGCACTGGTGCGGGGCGAGTCCTTGCAGTGGCAAGTCGATGACAGCCACGCACGCACGACTGCGCTGCAGCAGCAGCTGGACAGCCTGCGCCAGCTGTTGTCCGAGGCGCAGCAAAAACTGGCGGTGCTCGCCAATCGCGCGCAGCGCCTGCCTGAGCTGGAAGGGCAGCTGCAACAGCAACAGCTGCAGCTGCGCGAGCAGGGCGAAAGGTTGGCCGCACGCGAAGAGCAGGGGCGGCAGCTGCCGTTGTTGCAACAGGAATTGCAGCAGTTGCGCGCCGCGTGGCAGGAACAGCAGAACGACCTGGCCCGGCTGGGTGCGCGCGAGCAGGAGCTGCTGACCCTGTTGCAACAGGAACAGCGCCAGTCGGCGGAAAAGCTGCAGCTGCTGCAGGAGGCGCGCGAGGCGCTGTCCAACCAGTTCAAGGCGCTAGCTACCGACATTCTGGAAGAAAAATCGAAGCGCTTCACCGAGCAGAACCGCGAAAACATCGGCCAGCTGCTGGGGCCGCTGGGAGAGCGCATCCAGCACTTCGGCAAGCTGGTGCAGGACACCTATGACAAGGATTCCAAGGAGCGACTGACGCTGGAGCAGGAGCTGCGCCGGTTGCAGGAGCTGAATACCCGCCTCAATCACGATGCGGTGGCGCTGACCCAGGCGCTGACCGGCAGCAACAACAAGACACAGGGCAACTGGGGCGAGATGATCCTGGAGCGGGTGCTGGAAACCTCCGGTCTGACTCGCGACCGCGAATACCGCGTGCAGGTGTCGGATACGGTGGAAACGGGTGAGGGCGGCCAGAAGCGCTACCAGCCGGACGTGGTGATCGACCTGCCGGAAGGCAAGCAGCTGGTGATCGACTCCAAGGTGTCGCTGAATGCCTACGTGCGTTACAGCGCCAGCAGCGACGAAGCGGTGCGCGACAGCGAGCTGAAGGCGCACATTGCTGCGTTGCGGGCGCATATCCGCAGCCTGTCCGAGAAACGCTACCAGGATCTGTACAAGCTCAACACGCTCGATTTCGTGTTCATGTTCGTGCCGGTGGAGCCCGCCTATCTGTTGGCGGTGCAGCACGACATGGGCCTGTTCAACGAGGCCTTCGAGCGCCGCATCATGATCGTCGGTCCCAGCACCTTGCTGGCGACACTGCGTACCGTGGCCAGCATCTGGCGTTACGAGCACCAGAACCAGAACGCACAGGAAATCGCGCGACAATCCGGCGCCATGTTCGACAAGCTGGCCGGGCTGGTGGACACGCTGGAGAAGCTGGGCAAGCAGATTGGTACCGTTCAGGACAGCTACGGTACCGTGATGAAGCAACTCAGCACCGGTAGCGGCAATCTGCTGGGACGCGCTGAAAAATTGCGCAAGCTGGGCGCCAAGACCAGCAAGCACTTGCCGTCACATTTGCTGCTCGATTCGGATATCGCGGAAGAGACAGAATAATTTCTTGGCGATTACCGGGTGATGAACTATAAAAAAGTCAGACACTAGGAAGGAGGAGGGCTAGATGGTATCGCTGATAACCTTGTTGATGTATGTGATGTTTGCACTGATCTTTGTTAAAGCGTTTTCCTCCAACCGTAAACGTGATGTTGTACGTGTTAAAGCTCCGGCATCGTGCCGGCAACGCTCTCACCTTCGTTAGTGTCTGGTGCAGTGAAAGGTAGTTATGTTGTAGTAGTAAAGCGACGTTGTACCATTCAACCACCCCCAGAAGCCGGCAGAAATGTCGGCTTCTTTCATTTTGTCGTGCTGCCGATGGCATCGTACGCGACCGCATCAAACGGGTTCTCCAAGCCGGGAGCAGGGTTCCAAGTCAAGGTTTTTGACTGCAGCGAGGCGAGGGTGATTTGGACACGATGGCCGTGGACTATGAGCTGTCCGAAATCAGTGAAGATCTGATCGAGAGGGCCGGCTATCGAGTCGAGCAGTTGTCCCAGAGTACGAGCACGGCTCTTGTCCATACGCTGCTTACTATTTACAATTGCAGTCCGGTTATGCTTCGTGCATCAATCGGAGTCTGCCATGTTCAAAATCTTCGGCCTCGCCGGTGCCGTGCTGGTCTTTGTCGCTGTCCACGCGCTTACCGCTGACAATCTGCTTGCCGCACTGGCAGGGCTTTGTTTTCTGGCGCTGGAATGGTGGCAGCGCAAGACGCGGGCCTTCTACAAGGCACGTCCGGCCAAGGCGGCCAGTAAGCCGGAGCAGGGTGCCAGCAGCGCGCCCGACTACAAGGCCACTCCGAGTTCCGCAAGCTGCTGACCGCTTGCCTTGGTGATGCCGCCAAGGTCGAACGGTTGATTGACTACGAAGAAATTCGCAAAGACCCCAAGCTTTCCCGATTGGCAGCGGTGGTTTCGGCGCTTGATCGCCTGTACACGGATCGCCGCGCCACTTAGCCGAATAGGCTGTTGACCATCAGGCCAAATCGGGCTTGCCGGTGGCAGTTGTCGCGGTAGAAGTCACGCTCGATCATCAGACGCTCGATTAGGTCGGTTTGCATGTTGCGTAGGTGGAACAGTCGGCGGTAGTCGGCCAGTCGCTCGATCTCGGCATAGTCGATGGTGACTTGGTAGCCGGCCGGCACGATCAGCCGCGAGCCCTCGGCACGGGCGCCGTTCCAGACGCCGGCGCATCGCAGCTCGTTGCTGTCCAGCAGCTCCAGGTATTTCACGCACACAACTGGCACCGGCACTTTGCCAGCTTTCCACGCCTGCACGGTGCTGACGGTCACGCCAAGTTCTGCCGCCAGTGCTTCCTCGGACTTACCGAAATGAAAAAGCCGGATCAGTCGATCCGGCCCGATGTCTGCACTGGTGCAGTAGATTTTGAACTCTTTACGCATTCTGCCCATTCCATGTGTGCCGAAAATGACACAGACAAAATAATTGAACAAAAGAGCTAAGAAGAGAGGTCAGGTAGCGTTTGATTCTGTGAGTTATTAGACATAATAAACATTGTGTCTTCGCCAAAAAAAGGGCGCTTTCGCGCCCGTGTTAATTGTTTGTCATAGAAGATATTCTCAGTTTTTCTCTAATCTTTTCATCAAGTTGCGTGCCGCCAATCTTGTCGTAAAGGTCAAGCCACAGCTTCCGCTCCTCCTCACATTTCGACCGTTCAAACTGAGCGCAGATATAGACGAACTCCGGTTCAATTTTCAGCTCGTCAGCGATCTTCACGGCACTTTTTACGCCTAGAAAACCTTTTTTATTCACGATTGTTGACATTGTGCTGCGGTCAATGCGTAGCAACTTCGCAATGCCGTAGTCCGACTTAATGGAAGTGCATGATTTCAGGTAAGAAATCCAGTCGGTCGAGGTCAGCATTTTTTAAAACTCCGGTTAGTCATTGGAGGGTATATAGCAAACGTTGGCGGGGTCGCGGAAGATTATTTGTGTGCCAACGTTGGCAGGCTGGAAACGTAACATGGCGTCGCAAACCAGCGCGGCACCTTGTCCTAAGCGTCTGACATCGCCCAACGGTTTGCGTTCCTAGACTGCTGAAGGTTCGCACCATGTCCACAGACCACCGCCTGCAATTCCTCGCCGCCGTGTCCGCACTGGCCGAGAAATTCGCCATGTCACAGCCAGCGCCATCGCGCCGCCTGCCTGATCTCGTATCCGTTGAATCGCTCACCGCTCAGGTGCTGTCGCCTGCCCAGCTGGACGCTATCGCCCAGATTCAGGAGGGCGTGCGCATGATCGGCCAGATCGAGCAGCGCATTAACGTGCTGGCGGTCGGCCACGAGCTGCCCGTCAGCCTGTTCCTGCCGCAGTGCGGCCAGCTGTGGGCGGAGCTGGAAGGCCGCCTGTTTGACAGCGGGGTGGCGGCGGCACGTCTGCACAACGGGGCGAAGGCGCCGGCAGGGCGGAGGGCGGCGGCATGACACGCGACGAATACAAAGTCATGCACCGGCTTTGCCGCTTGGCATGGGCATTCAGCCAAAAAGCAAAAGGCAAGGGGCGGGCAGCAGCACGGAAATCGTGTGACGCGCTGCACAGCCTGATGTGTGAGCAGCTGGGGCCGAAGTCTGGCTCAATGGTGCTGAGAGCCACTTACCAGAGCCGAGGGTACACGTGGACGAACTGGCGCCGGGCGGATCGATTCCGCGAGCTGAAAATGGCTTGCTACTTCCGCCGCGCTGGCAATGAGGCTGTGCCGTTCTGATGGATGCAGCACAGCAAGAAAAACGCCGCCTTGCCTCGCTGCCGGTGGCGAAGTGGGTAGAGGAACAGGTGTCGCAGCTGCCGCGCCATCTGGCGCGGGCGGTGAAGGGCGAACATGCCCGCCGCTGCCGCCGTGGCCGCCAGCGCGATGCCAACCTGTGGTTGCTAAGGTTGGCCGCAAGCCTGCCGGATATTGACCTGACCGCCAGCGATGCCGACCTGTGCCGCGATGCGCAGGAAATCGCCAGCGATATCGAGCGCTATCGCCATGAGGGTGCGGGCGATGTGGCCGGTCTGGTGGCGCGCTGCGTGACGTGGGGCGTACCGGTGCCGGGCGGTGAGCATGAGGCGGGTATGTGGGCGCGGGCGCAGGATGCACGGCATTGGCGGCGTCACCTGCGCCGCCGGCAGGGTGTCGCCATCGAGCGTCTGGCGCGCGCCGTGGGCATCGTCAACGATAAGCGTAACCGTTACTGCAGCAACGACAGCCTGTCACGGTTTCACCATAGCCGCCGCCGTAATGCGCTGCTGCTGGAATCCATGCGCGCCGAAAACGAGCTGGGGCAGTCCTACACGCTGGCCGAGCTGGCGCAAGTGTCCGTTTCCAACCCTGAGATTCGCCGCACCGAGCTGATGGTGCGCGTGGCCGGCTTCGATCTGATTGCACAGGGCTTGGGGCACGCCGCCGAGTTCGTCACCATTACCTGCCCGTCACGCTTTCATGCGGTGACCAAGTCGGGGCACGCCAACACCAAGTACAGCCAGGAACTCACGCCAGACGAAGCGCAGCAGTATCTGTGCGAGGTATGGGCGTCCATTCGTTCGGCGCTGGAGCGGCGGGGGGTGCGCCTGTACGGCTTTCGCGTGGTGGAACCGCACCACGATGGCACGCCGCATTGGCACGCGCTGATCTTCATGGATCAGCGCCATGTTGACGTGGTGCGCGCCACCATTGCCCGCTACGCGGTGCGCATGGATCGGGACGAACTGGGGCTGGCCTATCAGCACCTCACCAAAACCGCCGCCATGAAGGAGGCACGGCAGCGCCGCGAGGATGGCGAGGTCGGCACGCTCAAGCAGATTGCCGAGCGTTTGGGCTATGAGGCGGCAACGTGGGGCAACCCCACGGCAGCGCTATTCGAGCAGATCAAGGCCAGGGTGTATTTCGAGCCAATCGACCGCAGCCGGGGCACCGCCGCCGGCTACATCGCCAAGTACATCAGCAAGAACATCGACGGAAAAAACGCGCACGGCGACAGCATCGGGGATGACTTGGAAGCGGGCGAGGAGACCGACGCCCGCGACTCGGCACAGCGCGTGGGGGCGTGGGCCAGCGTGTGGCGCAAGCGCCAGTTTCAGCAGATCGGCGGGGCGCCGGTCACGATCTGGCGTGAGCTGCGCCGCTGGAGTGCTGGCGAGGTGGACGAGGCGGAACAGCTGGGCGCGGCGCTGTGGCGCGAGTTGCGCGGCCTGCCGCCGGCGGAACCGTCCGTACTGGAAGCGGCCGCCGCTGCCGCCGATGCCGGCCACTGGAACACCTTCGTGCGCCTGATGGGTGGCGAAACCGCCAAGCGCCGCGACATGCCGCTGTCGCTGTGGCATGAGAGCACCGAGCCGGGAACCGTTAACCGTTACGGCGAATGCGTGCCAACAAAATTGCGTGGCGTAGTGGAGGGCGAGACCGGCCAGTACGCAGTCAGCCGCGTGCATGAGTGGACGATTTTACGGGCCGGCGAAGCTGGCACGCCTCGGAGTCCTGTCAATAACTGTACGGAATCGGCGGACACCGCCGAATTCAAGCCGGTTTTCCAGCCCGAGTGGCTGGAATGGCTGGACAGCATCAACAGCGGCCAGCCGCTGAACATGCCGGAAGAGGTGCGCGAGGCGCTGGAAGAGAACTTCTTCCCCGACTGGTGCGGAGAGGATGACTTGCCGTCGTGGCTGGGGGCGCACGATCAGCCCGCACACCTGAAAGCAGACGCCGTGCCGCGCTACCGCGAGGCGGTGCAGCGCAAGGCGGAAACCCGCCGCGCCATTGATGACGCGGGCGGTGTGGCGCAGTACATCCAGCAGGTGCAGGACGCGGCCACGATGGCACGCCGCATCAGCTGGGCATTGGTAAAGGGGCGGCAGCATGTTGCTGTCGCCGGTTGGCATCAACAAGGCATCGCAAGGATTAACCATGGAAAAGGCACTACAGAAACTGAAGGACTCGGCAGCAGCATTGCACGGGGCAAGCATGATCAACGCACCGGAGAAGGCAAAGGCCTTTGCCCGCCAGACCGTCAGCACGGCCGAGGCGCTGGGCGAGAAGATCGGCACGCTGGAAGCTCGCTTGGCGGCGCTGGAGGACTTGAAGAAAGGGCGCGTGCATGGCTAAAGGCGACCTGCTAGGACAGATGGACTGCCCGCTGTGCGGCACCCCGTCCAACGTGAACGAGGACAAGGCCGGCCGCCCGCTGCTGTTCTGCCGCCACGGCTGCAAGCTGCAGCTGTTCACCCGTACCGAGGCACAGGCGGACGGGATGCGCCGCAAGCTGCGGCCGGCGGCGGCGGCCACCGTGCCGGCAGCACCCGAGGCGGCACCCGCCGCACCGAAACCGAAAGGCTTTTTTGAAACCCTGACAGGAATCCAAGCATGAGCACCGTCAAAGAAAAAACCGACACCAAAACCGACAGCCAGGACAACAACGAGCAGCTGGCCAGCCGCGAACTTGACGCGCTGGTGGCCGAGCAGGATGCCGCGCTGAACCCGCCGGCCGAAGCCGGCGAGGAGTTCCAGCCAGGTCAAGCGCCGGCGCCGGCCGACATGGGCAACACCCAGTGTGTGGCGATGCTGCTGGACATGGGCGTGGCAATGGGCAAGGTCTACTTTCCGTCACTGGAGCAGACCGCCGCGCCGGACAAGTGCCAGCAGGTGGCAGCCAGCGTCGGCGCGGTGCTGGACAAGTACGGGATGCAGGCCGGCGGCTGGCTGACGCAGTACGGCGCCGAGCTGGGTGCGCTGGTGACCTGCGCCACCTTCGGCGTCGGCGTGTACGCCGGCATCAAAGCCGACATCGCCGCACGACAGGACGCCGAGCGCAAGCCCGTTACCGCGCCAGCCGCGCCCGTAACCGTTACCGAGCAGCAGACAGCTGCTGACGACCCAGCGGCCAACCTGCCGAAGTGGAAAGACGTGGGGCAGGCCGCGTAATGGCAGACGGAAGCAACAACGCCGCCCACATCGAGGCGGTGATGGGCGCATCCGGCAGCGGCAAGAGCCACTACGTCAAGAGCCAGGTCAAGCGCCTGAAGCCGAAACGGCTGGTGATCTGGGACGCCCGCGAGGAATACGGCGAACTGGCGACGCCGACCAGCCGGCTATCGGACGTGCTGGCCGGCCTGCGCAGCGGCAAGCGGGTGAAGCTGGCGTACCGCCCGAAGACGATGGACGAGAAGGCGTTGAAAGAGAAGTTCGCGGCACTGTGCCAGCTGGTTTTCGCCGCCGGCGACGTGCTGTTCATCGCCGAGGAGCTATCGGACGTGACCAGCCCCAGCCACGCACCAGGTGCATGGCGGCAGATCAGCACCCAAGGGCGTCACCGGGGGCTGATGGTGTACGGCACCAGCCAGCGGCCGGCCAGCATCGACAAGCACTTCCTCGGCAACGCCACCCACGTCCGCACGCACCGGCTCAACTACCAGCCCGACCGGATCAATCTGGCGCAGTTCCTCGACCTGCCGCTGGCCGACATCACCGCGCTGACCGGTTACAGCTGGATCGCCCGCGACATGCGAGAGGGGGTGATCACAAAGGGGTGAAGCTACGTTTCTGTCCAGCGCTCAAGCTCGCAGTACCGGTTGTACGCGATGACCGTGTTCTCACCAATCACCGCCGTTCTGACTTTGCTGCCGTTCCTCATGCCGGCAACAACCATCTGGTATGGCGCACCACTCATCCCCTCAAAGTAAATTTTGAAGACGATGGCCTGCTCGGCGCCGTACTTGTACTGCTGGCTCCACTGGCGACTGAGCAGGTTAACGCCACGGAATCGGGCAGATTGGTGGTAGCAAGAGAGGGTTTGCATGGCAAAGTCGGCCAAGCTTATGGGGGACTCAGTCACCTGAACTTGAGCAGGTGACTGGTACTGCTCGGCGGCATCGGGAATGAGCTGGGGATTCGGCGAAATAAGTTGCAAGAGCAATATTGCAGAGTTCATGAACAGGCCTTTGTCATTGAATGTGTGGTGATGAAACCACATCAAACCGCCTTCGGGCGGTTTTTTTTCGGCCAAATCCCCGTAACCGTTACGGGGAAGGGGGGATTGCCGCCCGTTGGACAACAGGAAACCATGAAGCCTCATCCCGTACACATAACGAAAGGGGCGCACATGCCTAACGTAAAACAGGTTCTGACTCTGGCCGTTCCGGTCGCCATTCTGGTTGCCGTGATCTTCCGCGTTGCACCGGTTCGCAAAGTCGTTGTCGGCGGCTAACCGCTCACCGAACGCCAACCGTTAAGGAAACACGACATGTCCAAGTATCTCCAGAAGTGCAACCCGTTCTCCAACGTCGCGGCCAACGTGACCGCGACCGTTAACCTGATGACGGGCCCAGCGTACAAGCGCATCATCCTGCGCCTGACCGGCACCACCTTCACCAAGGCGCACCTGCTGGACATCAAGGTGAAGGTGCAGGGCAAAACCATCATTCAGGCCACCGGTTCCGACCTCGACCTGATGAACAAGTACCGCGGCATCAAGGATGACGCGAAATTCCTGACCCTCGACTTTTCCGAAATCCGTGCCCGCACCATCAACGGTGAAATGCTGGGTGCGCTGGATACCAGCAAGATCAACTCCTTCACGCTGGAAGTGAAGATCGGCGGCGCCACCGCGCCGGTGCTGGAAGCGTGGGCAGAACTGGACGATTCGCAAGCCGGCAGCGCTGACCGTGGCGTTGAGTTCATCTGCGCCAAGCTGCAGCAATACCCGGTATCGGCCGCTACCGCCGGCAAGTTCGTGATCGACTCGCTGCCGAAGGGCACCAACGGCACCCTGATCAAGCGCATCCACGTCATCGGCCCCGGTGGCGCCAACATCGTCAGTGAGGCCACGCTGAAACAGAACGGCCTCGTGGTGTTCGAGTCGCCGGACGATCTGAACCGCTTCCGCCAGGGCGAATACGAGCGCGCGCCGCAGGCCAGCATCTACACGCTGGATTTCATCGTGGAAGGCAACCAATCCAACATGCTCGACACGCGCGGCGCCGCCGTGCGCAACCTGCTGTTGGAATTGCTGCTGTCCAGCGCCGGCCAGATGTACCTCTACGTCGAATGCGTTGACGCCATCGGCAACCTGTAAGGGGGCTGCATGGATGAATACTTCGACGCTCACATCAACGCGCTGGCGGGGACAAAGACCATGGAACAAGGCGTAAGCGGTGGCGGCCTGTTTGACGGCTGGGGCGGCGTGGCGCAAGACATTCTCAGCTTCTACGCCAAGTCCCGTATCGACGCCGAGTACAACGCGCCGACGCGGCTGGCAGAGCGCCAGATGATGCTGCAGGCCGAGGACGGCAGCTTGTTCGGTGCCGGCGCCGTCGACACCGGCCTGTCGCGCTACATCGTGCCGGGCATCTTTGTCGCGGTGGGGCTGGTGGTGCTGGTCGTGGTGCTGAAGGACTGATATGGACCCGACGACCATGATGATGATGAGTCAGAGCGTGGGGCAGGTGGCGCAAGCCGCCCGCGCACCTGACCAATCGCCGTTCGGCTCTGCCCGCTCGTCTGGCACGCTGGACGGCAGCAACTGGACGGTCAATTACGGCACCTACACCCAGCCGGAAAGCACCACCCGTGCGCTGATCATCGGCGCCGTGGTGCTGGCGGCGGTGTTGATCTGGAAGAAGGGGCGCTAAATGGGCTTGTTCTCGTTCGGCTCTGGCAACAGCTCAAGCAGCCACACCACCAACAACAACACCACCATCGACGGCCGGCAGGCCACCGGCGCCGGCGGCAGCGCCATCGCCAACTACGGCAGCGCGCCGATGAACGTCAGCATTCTGGACGGCGGCGCCATCGCCGGCGCACTCGACCTTGCCAAGACTGGCCGAGAGCTGGCGAACAAGGAATTCGGCGAGGTGCTGAACGCCTCGAAATGGTTCTTTGAAAAAGCCACCGCCGAGACCACCAAGAACATGCAGGAAACGCTATCCAGCGTCGGCGGCATCTACCAGCAGGCACGCGAAACCGAGCTGTCTAAGGACGTGCAGGGCAGCAAGCAACTGCTGCAGGTGGTCGGCTTCATCGTCGTCGGCATGGTGGCGCTGGCCGCATTCAAGAAAGGGGGCGTGTGATGCAGACCATCAGTCAAATCCTGCTGGCGAATCAGCCGTGGGTGCTGAACGTGCCCAACAACTTCCTGCAGCTGGTGACCGCGCCGGCGGCGCTGGATATCCGCTTCATGAGCGGCGGCCGCGTGCAGTCCGAAGCCGAGGATGTGCTGGAAGGCTTCTACTGCAAGCTGGACGGCTTCGACCGCATCGAGCTGATCAGCCAGGTTGACCAGCTGGTCAAAATCATCCTGTCCGATGGCTCGGCCGGCTCCAACCGCATCGCCGGCGAAGTGTCGGCCACCGTGCGCGGCGCGGCCACCGTGCTGAACAAGCCCATGATCACCGCCATCGGTGCCGCTGAAAAAGTGGTGTGCACCGCCCGCGCTGACCGCGTGGCCGTGCGGGTGCTGAACAGCGGCACCACCAACGTGGCGCTGATGGCGCCAGGTGGTAACTACGCCGACGCGGTGCTGGTGCTGGCACCCGGTGAAATGTGGCTGGAAGAAACCGCGCCAGCGGCGGCATGGGTTGCCATCAGTGACGCGGCCGGCGGCATCCTCAAGGTACAGGAGCTGATTCTGTGAGGCGCAGCGGCCGCTATAAACGAAAGACCGGCACCGCCGGCCTGATTAACGAATACGGAGACGATATGCAGCCAGGTGACATCGTACACAGCGCACGCACCACCGCGCCGGTTGGCTACCTGATCGCCAACGGTGCCGCCGTCAGTCGCGCCACCTACGGCAACCTGTTTGCCGCACTTGGCACCGCCTACGGCGCCGGTGACGGTGCGACCACCTTCAACCTGCCAGACCTGCGCGGCGAATTCATCCGTGGTGCAGATCAGGGGCGAGGGGTGGACGCGGGGCGGGTAGCGGGTAGCAGCCAGCTGGACGCGTTCCAAGGCCATACGTTCTCGCTGCCGTTGGGGGCGGATTCGCTGGGCGGATCAGGGGTGCAGAACTATCGGCCGATAGCGTCTGCAAATACATCGGGGGCACCTATTTCTGACGGTGTTAATGGTGCACCACGCACCGCCACCGAAACCCGCCCGCGCAACGTGGCACTGCTGCCGCTGATCAAATACTAAGGCCAGGACAATGAGCAAAACCATTCACCACTACCACCCAGTCACGAAAGAGCACATCGGCAGCAGCGAGGCGGAGGAAAGCCCGCTAGAGCCGGGTGTGTACCACGTCCCGGCAAACGCCACGGTCGACGCGCTGCCGGACTACGACAAAGCCACGCATGTGGCGCTGTACCGGCCGGAATACTACGTGACCGGCATCGCAAAAGAGCAGGGCGGCGCGTGGCACATCGTCGCGCTGGCTGAACCAACCACCGAACAACAAGGGCAGGGCGCGTAATGAGCAGCTGGAACAGAACTGACATCAACATCGGCAAGGCGCAGAAGGATGCACCAGGTCAAGACTTGCCGATCTTGGGCTCCGGCCCGAAGTGGGCGCCGGAGGACAAGGGCTATCACGCCATGATCGCCAAGGCGGCCCAAAAGTACGGCGTACCGGTCGATCTGGCAATCCGTCAGGCGGCGCAAGAATCGGCACACTTTGACCCCAAGGTGATCAGCGGCCAGCGCAAATCAGCCGCCGGCGCCACTGGCCTGTTCCAGTTCATGCCGGCCACTGCCGCCGGCTTCAAGTTGAACCCAACCGATCCTGTCGCGTCGGCAGACACCGCCATGCGTTACATGGCCTACCTGTACAAGCGCTTCGGCGACTGGAAAAAGGCGGTGTGGGCTTACAACTGGGGTGAGGGCAATCTGGCCAAGTACCTTCGCGGCGAAAAGTCGCTGCCAAAGGAAACTCGTCTGTATGGCCTGATTCTGGTTGATGGCATGACACCGACCCAAGCTAAAGCCACCGCGCCGAGCGTAAAATAGCCGCGTCATAACAGGGGGCAATAGGCAATGAATAGCGCACAAAAGGCAGTGGTGATCGTCGGTGTTGGCTTCGCGGCGCTGGTGCTGGCACAGGCGATGTTCCGCAGCGGCACCATGCCGATGTTTGATTGGGAGTGGAACAAGTCAGCGAATGAGCAGGACACCACCGACGATACAAATACAGGCATCCGTGCGGTTGGCGAAATGATCGGTGTCGATTGGCTGACGATCAACAAGCTCATGTCTGGCGACAACGAAATGTACGACCAAGCCGTGCGCAACGGTGGCACCGATGATGTGCCAGGCATCGTGACCAACCTTGGTGGGCCGGAAGGGCGGCCTTACACATGGCTGGACGGCGTGCCGTACCTGTTGAGTGGCCGCTGATGAACCTGACCCAACTGAAACGCATCCCGCTGCCGGTCTGGTACGGCGTCGCCGCGCTGGTCGGCGTCGGCGCCGCGTACTGGCTGGTCAAGAAGGCCACCGGCGTTGTCGGCGAGGTTGCGGCCAACGTTGGCACCGCGCTGGACAACGGCGCCGCCGACATCACCAGTGAAAACAATCTGGCGTACCGCGGCGTCAATCAGGGCATGCGCTGGTTCTTTGGCATGGACAAGAACAACACCATTGGCACCGCCATCTGGGAGCTGTTCCACGACGACCCGCCGCTGAACCCGCCAGTGCTGAACCCGATAGCAGGGCACAACAAGATCGGCGATGTCTGGTACGGCTACGACCGCCAGAAAGCGCGGGAAGCGGCACAAACGGCGGCAAACAGCCAGATCGCCAAGGATGTCGCCACCTATGGCGGCGGCTACGGAGCACTCACGAAATGACACTATCGCGCGAACAATGGATGTTGCTGGCACTGATGGCCGCCGGCTGGCTGTACTACAGCAACCAAAGCACTGCGCCACTGCCAGCGCCGGCCGTCACCGGCAGCAACGGCGGTAGCACAGTTTCAACCGACAACACAACAGCGCCCAACTATGGCCTGCCAGGTTGGCAGGACTTGGGCAGCAAGTTTTTTACAGGGGAATGATGATGGGTAAATTCAAAGAATTTCTGCGTTGTTTGGCCGAGCCATCAAGCGCCGCCGGCGCTGCTGCGATCCTGAGCAATGTGGCTGGTTTGGCCGCCGGCTCTATCTCTGCGGCGGTTGCCGTGCCGGCAATTTTCTTGGGCGCGCTGGCGGTATTCCTGCCGGAAACCGCGAACAAAACTTTGCAAAACGGGGTGGCGAATGAATGAATTACTGCCAGTTCTGTTTACAGGAATTGTCTGCGGCCTCGTGACTTGGGGCGGCGTCCGTGCCGAACTGAAATACCTGCGGCGGGACGTGGACGAAGCCCACCGCAAGATTGAGCAGCTCACCGCGACAAAGGCGTGTCTGCAATGAGCAACACCGCCAAGGCTTTGCTAGTCGCCGTTGCCGCCACGGTCATTGGCGGCCTGATTCTTGACCGCATCAAAACGAAGCGTGTTGACTGGTAGGTCAAACAGCAGGTCGTTGGCTGGCAGCTTGCCGGCATGTGGTAAGCCCGCCTTGGCGGGCTTTTTGCCGAGCGCGCGAGCCAAGGTGTGGCGGATGACGCTCCAGGACTTCACGTCATAGGCGGATACGCCATCCGACCAGTGGAAGCCGGGCGGGGTTAGGGTGGTTTTGCCGTTGATGGTGCCGAGGATGAAGCCGGCGAAGTCGCCGCAAACCCTTGGCAGTGCAAGGCCACGGCGCAACCGTAGCAGCTCCAGCGCCATTTCAGGCGGCTGACAGGTGCCTGTTTTCCAGCGGCGCACCGTGGCGTCGGAAACCTGAAGCATCGAGCAGATATCGGCGGTTTTCATGCCAAAGATCAGCTTGTTGAATTTCTCGCCACGCAATTTCCGCTCGTAGTGTTCGCGGTATTGGGTCTGCGTCATGACGGGCTTGGCTTTCCGTCGCTTTTTGGTGACAGTTTCCGGTGCGTCTTTAGAACGTATGTTCATATCAACCTCAAAATAAAGCCATTCTGGTGATAAGCGACGTCACATGCAAAATGGGAGTTAATTTTATTTTTTGGCGATTTGTGAAAATGTTTTTCTGAGGGCTAAAAACAGGTCGGGAGAGGGCTAAAAAACCGGTTCCGGCGTATGTTATTAGACATAATAAACATTATGCGACACGAACGGCTAAACCCCTTGGGGGGCTTTTTCGGTAGTTACCGGGCTAAACGCCATCGTCGTGATCACCAGACCGCCCACGACCAGCTGGGCGATCTTTTTGCGAAAATCCTGCCAAAAGTCCCGTCTGGCTTGGCTTTTCTCGCGTTCCATGGCTGCTGCAATCAATTTTGTCCGACACATTTATTGCCAGAACAACAACGATGTGAACACGTCCTAAAAGGAAAATTCGTTTACACAAAAATCCAGATCGTGTTGGACTCGATTTGCCTGTGCAGAGGCTTGCCAAGATCAAAAAGCCAGTCGATTTGAGCTACATGTTGAGCCGCACGCCGAATGTCGTGGTAGCTGTAGCTGCGGCTTGCAATCCCGTGCTCGTACCTGAATACCTAAACGCCGGCCAAAAAAAGAACCTCCAGCATCAGTCACCGATGGCAGGAGGTTTTGGAAGCACGGATTTGGTCTCCGTTACGCTTCAGATGAGGAACGCCATTCCATATCAGAAAGCATGATTAATGATAAGGCTACCATCGGTGTAATGGCTATTCGTAAAAATACCTAGTGCTCAGCGGGCGGCGTTTAGCCTGGTTTTTAGCTGTTCTGGTTCACGTATTGACCTGATTTCATTGAAGAAATCGCCGGCTTCGATATAGGTGCGTTTCAGCTGGTTAAGCCATTGCTTGACCCTGCTGACGGCATAGCTGCTATCGCCGGCACGCAGCTGACATTGCATGAATAGGTTGTCGACATGCGCCAGCACCTCGGGCCATGGCTTCGGTGGCAGCTTGGTGCCGGTTTGCTGCAGGTGTTTGATGCGGTTGGCAAGATCGGGGGCGGCAATCAGGCCGCGGCCGATCATGATGGTTTCGCACTGGCTGACTGCGCGGATGTTGCAATAGTCCTCCAGGGTCCAGACTTCGCCATTGGCAATCAGCGGGATGTCGATCACTTCCTTGATTCTGGCAAACCACTCCCAGTGGGCCGGCGGTTTGTAGCCTTCTACTTTGGTGCGGGCATGGACGGTCAGTTCCGCAGCACCGGCGGCATTGATGGCACGGGCGCAATCCAGCGTCAGGCTGGTATCTTCATAACCTAGCCGCATTTTTGCGGTGACCGGGATGTCGCCGGGCACTGCGGCGCGGACTGCGGTAATGATCTCGTAGAGCGTTTGCGGTTCTTTGAGCAACACGGCGCCGCCGCGATGGCGGTTAACGGTCGGCGCCGGACAGCCAAAATTCAGGTCGATGACCGGCGCGCCCAGTTCCGCCGCCCTTGCCGCGTTATCGGCCAGACAAGCAGGATCGGAACCGAGTAATTGCAGTCGCACCGGCGTGCCAGCTCGCGTCTTTGACTGCTGCAGCAGTTCGGGGGCCAGACGATGAAAAGTCTTTACCGGCAGCAAGGAGTTGGTGACGCGAATGAATTCGGTAACACACCAGTCGATGCCGCCAATCTCGGTCAGCACATCCCGCATCACGTCATCTACAAGCCCTTCCATCGGGGCCAATACGATCTTCATACTATTTTCACCAGAACTGAGAAAGCTCCGCCTTGCGGCCAACTATTGACTTTTAAACGGAGCGTGGTAAACCTTGGCGCCTTTGCATTGAAGGCAAGCCATTCATCATGAGCAAGACCGCGATAATTATTGATACCGATCCTGGTCAGGATGATGCGGTCGCTATTTTGACAGCTTTAGGCTCGGCCCAGCTCGAAGTTGTCGGAATTTCGGTGGTGGCGGGTAATGTGCCGCTGGAGTTGACGGCAAAAAATGCCCGCATCATCTGCGAGTGGGCCGGCCGCCCAGAGGTACCGGTCTATGCCGGCTGCGAGCGCCCTCTTCTGCGCCCGCTGGTTACCGCCGAGCATGTGCATGGCAAGACCGGGCTGGACGGCGTGCCGCTGCATGAGCCAGCCATGCCCTTGCAGCCGGAGCACGCCGTCGATTTCATCATCCGCACCCTGCGTGAACGCGAGGCCGGCAGCGTCACGCTGTGCATGCTGGGGCCATTGACCAACCTGGCGATGGCGATCGTGCGGGCGCCGGACATCGTTGGCCGCATCCGGGAAATCGTGCTGATGGGTGGTGCCTACTTTGAAGGTGGCAACATCACGCCGTCGGCGGAGTTCAATATCTATGTCGATCCGGACGCGGCAGCCACGGTGCTGGCTTGCGGTGCCGCCATTACCATGCTGCCGCTGGATGTCACGCACAAGGCGACGGCGTCGCCGGCGCGCATCGGCTTGCTGCGCGCCCTGCCCAACCGCGCCGGCAATCTGGCGGCCGACATCATGACCACGCTGGAACGCTTCGACGTGCAGCGTTACGGCGCCAACGGCGCGCCGCTGCATGATCCGACCGTGATTGCCTATGTGCTGCAGCCAGGGCTGTTCTCCGGGCGCATGGTGTACGTGGCGGTGGAGCAAAACAGCGAGCTGACGCTGGGCGCGACGCCGGTGGACTGGTGGGGCATCACCGGGAAAGCGGCAAATGTAAATTACCTTACAACTGTTGATAGTGATGGCTTTTTCCGCTTGCTGGCAGATAATTTATCTACACTCCCCTGAAACAACAACACGGGTCATGCCGGAATGAGGGCTATATCATGTTGAACAAGGCAACATTCGCCGGTGGCTGCTTCTGGTGCACCGAGGCGGTTTTTCGCCAGGTGCCGGGCGTCAAGTCGGTGACGCCGGGTTATACCGGTGGAGCGGTCGCCAATCCCGGCTACGAGCAGGTGTGCAGTGGCCGCACCGGCCATGCCGAGGCGATCGAAATCGAGTTTGATGACGAAGTCGTCAGCTATGAAAACCTGCTGCGGCTTTTTTTCGCCACCCACGACCCGACAACGCCGAACCGGCAAGGCCACGATGTCGGTACGCAATACCGCTCGGCGGTGTTCTGGCACTTCCCGGAACAAGAAGCCGCGCTGGCGCGCATCATGGACGAATTGCGGCCAACCTTGCCGCCCGGCGCGCAAATCGTGACTCAGTCGCAACCGGCCGCCACCTTTTACCCTGCCGAAACCGAGCATCACCGTTATTATGAGCTGAATCCTTATGCGCCCTATTGCCGCGCCGTCGTTGCCGGCAAGGTGATGAAAGGCGAACAGGTGCTGGACACGCTGCAACAGCGCGGCCTGGCCGATTAGCCATTGAAAGTCCGGACTTGATCACAACAAAAACGTTTTTGCAGGCGGTACGACAACACGGGGGGGCGAAGTGGCTGTTCTGGGCGCTTTGCTTGCTGTTGAGCTACGCACTGGCGGCACAGCTAGCCGCTTATCGCCAGCAAACATTTGATCAGGCCCTGCAACTGAACCAGACGCTGCTGCGCCGGCAACTGGATTACACCGCCCTACTGCTGCAGCAGCTGACACCGACGGACGCTGCCGCCCCGCAAGCCCTCAACGCGGAACTGCCCGCTTTCGTGGTGGCCGCCGGTTTCCAGCACAAGATTGATACCGGCAGTCGCGATGCCTTCGAAGTGCAGCAGAGCTATCGCCGCCGCGCGCTGTTCCTGATCCGCGAATATCGTGACCAGAGCAGCGACACCTGGACGGAAAGCAGCGCCTGGTTCCCTGCCCCCGCACGCAGCCACTATATTCCGCTGGCCAATCTGTCTCCGGATCGCCCCGGCGGCCGTCTTGAATACCTGCAAGGACTGGATCTGGCCGCCGACCGCTTTTTCGCGGCCGCGATCAAGGCCGCCATCAGCAGTGGCGAAATACAGGCCAGCAAACCGTTTACCTATCGCGACGGCGCGCCGGGACTGGCCTTTGTCAGGGCCGCCTACACCGGCGGTGTGCTGCCGGACACCACGGCGGAACGGCTGAGCCAGGTGAGCGGCGTGGCGGTGGTCTTTGTCGACCTCCGCCAGCTGCTGCCGCTGCCGGACAACAGCCCGCTGCAGTTGTCGATCAGTGCCGCGCCGGACATGCCGCAACTCGCCAGCGTACCCGCGGCGGGCGTACCGTTCTCGGCACTGCAAACGCTGCGACAAACCCTGCTGGTGCCGGAGCCGGTGCTGCCTTACGTGCTGCAACTGAGCCTGCCGGCTGCGGGCTGGCTGCCATGGCTGCTGTTTGGCGGTGCCTTGCTGGGCAGCGGCATGCTGTCCCGCCGGCTGTTCCGTCCCGCTGCCCCAGCGGCGGAGCCGGCCTTACCGCCTGTTGCCGCGCCGCAGCCGCTGGCCGCGCTGGAACATATCGCGTTGCAGGCGATGGACGAAGCCGTGCTGCTGCTGTCGGCGCGCAACCAGGTGCTGTACGCCAATGCCCGCGCCATGGCGCTGACCGGCGATGCCGCCTTGCAGGGCAAGCTGCTGGATGGCGTCGACTTCGGCATCTGCTATCCGCGCAACCAGCGTCGCGTCCATGTGTTGCCGCGCCTGATCGAGAAAAAAGTGCGGGCGATGCTGCCACTGGGCAGCATCCTGATCGACGCCCACGGCCAGGAGTGCGAGATCGAGGGCGAGTTCATTCCGCTGAACGATGCGGCCAACGTTGTGGTGCGCTACCTGCTCAGCTTTCGCCATGTCGGCAAGCTGCGCCAGGACATGGTTGCCGCGCTGAAGGCCAGCGAAATGCAGCTGAAGAAGCATCAGGACGAGCTGGCGCGTGTCGCCCGCATCAATACGCTGGGGGAAATGTCGTCCGGCGTGGCGCACGAAATCAACCAGCCGCTGTCGGCGATCATGAGTTACAACGAAGCCTGTCTGGCGATGATGGATGACGCCAATCCGGATCCGGTGTTACTGCGTATTTCGCTGGTCTCCTCGGTGCGTCAGGCCAATCGTGCCGGCCAGATCATCCGCCGCCTGCGCGAGCTGGCCAGCCGCAAGCAGCCGGAAGTGGCGCCGCTGAACATCAACGACGCGTTGCGCAGCGCGCTGGACCTGACCAAGAACGAGCTGGCCGCGCGCGAGGTGATCGTTACCACCGATCTGGCGGAAGGCTTGCCGCAGGTAATGGCGGACAGCATCCAGCTGGAGCAGGTGATCATCAACTTGATCAAGAATGCGGTCGACGCCATGACCGAGAAAAACCGCAGCGACGAACCGATGCGGATCTTTGCCTATAGCGAACGCCGCGGCCGCCACATCCGGCTGGGAATCCGTGACAACGGCACCGGCATACCGGAAAATATCCTGCCGCACGTATTTGACCCGTTTTACAGTTCAAAGAGCGAGGGCATGGGGCTGGGACTGACCATCAGCCAGACCATTATCGAAAGCATCGGTGGCCGCCTGGCCGCCCGCAATCTGGAGACCGGCGGCGCGGAGTTTTCGCTGACCGTGCCGGTACTCAAAAACAGCCATCCCGACGCAAAAGAGGAGCAGCAATAATGGCATCGATGACACCGTCCGTGTACGTGGTCGATGACGATCCGGGGGTGCGCGACGCGCTCGCCATCCTCATCGGCACCCAGGGCTTGCACGTGCTGACCTTCGACAGCGCCACGTCCTTCCTGCAGGCCTACGCGCCGGGCGATATCGGCTGCCTGGTGCTGGATATCCGCATGCCGGACATCAATGGCCTCGCGCTGCAGGACATCCTCAGCATCAAGGAAAACAAGCTGCCGATTATCTTCATTACCGGCCACGGCGATCTGGAACAATGCACCCGCGCCTTCCGTGGCGGGGCGGTCGACTTCATCACCAAACCGATCGACCGCAACCGGCTGCTGGAAAGCCTGCGCAAGGCGATCCGCAACAGCATCCAGCTGCAGCAGCACGAGGCGGAAACCGCTGAGGTCAAGCAGCAGCTGGAAAAAGTCACCGAGCGCGAAATGGTGATCCTGCGGCTGGTGGCCGACGGTCTGTCCAGCAAGGAAATCGCCAAGGAACTGGACGTCTCGCCGCGCACCATCGAGGCGCACCGCGCCAACCTGTTCAACAAGCTGGGCGTCAATTCGCTGGCGGAGTTGATCCGCTTCTACCTGAAAGCCTTGCCGATTACCGGCAACGAAAGCATCACGCACCCATCATGACCAAGAACCTGTTCAGTGTAATCGGCCTGGTTGCCCGACACAGCAAACCGCACATCATCGAATCGCTGCTCACCCTGGCTGCGCACCTGACCCAGCGCGGCGTGCGGGTGCTGATCGACGTGGAAAGCATGCCGTCGGCGGACGACAACACGCCGGCCTACCCCGCCGTCGAGCGCGAGGACTTGGGCAAGCTTGCCGATCTGGTTATCGTGCTTGGCGGCGACGGCACCATGCTGTCGATCGCCCGCGTGCTGGCCGCCTACCGCGTGCCGCTGGTCGGCATCAACCAGGGCCGGCTCGGCTTCATGACCGATATTCCGCTGCACGAAATGTTGGTCGCCATCGACCAGATCCTGGAAGGCCAGTTCGTGCCGGAAGAGCGCATCCTGCTGCAGGCGTCGGTGATCCGCGAAGAGGCGGAGATCACCAGTGCGCTGGCGCTCAATGACGTGGTGATCAGCCGTGGCGCTCTCGGCTCGATGATCGAGTTTGAAGTGTTCGTCGACAACCAGTTTGTCTACAGCCAGCGCTCCGACGGTCTGATCATCAGCACCCCGACCGGTTCCACCGCCTACTCGCTGGCCTCCGGCGGACCGATCCTGCACCCGACCCTGCGTGCGATGGCGCTGGTGCCGATCTGCCCGCAGTCGCTCAGCAACCGGCCGATTGCGGTCAGCGACAACTGCGAGGTGGCCTTCATGCTCACGCGCGGGCTGGACACGCGCGTGCATTTTGACGGTCAGTCACACTGCGACCTGATGGAAATGGACCGGGTCATCGTGCGCAGCTACCGTAACACGCTGAAAATCCTGCACCCGATTGGCTACAACTACTACGACATGCTGCGCCACAAGCTTCACTGGGGCGAGCGTCTGCTCTGAGAAATCACAAGACCATGCTGCTGTCACTGAATGTTCGCGACTTTGTCATCGTCGATCAGCTCGATCTCGATTTTCATGCCGGTTTTACCGTGCTCACCGGTGAAACCGGCGCCGGCAAATCCATCATCCTCGATGCCCTGGGCCTGCTGATGGGCGACCGTGCCGATGCCGGCCAGATCCGCGACGGTGCTGAGCGCGCCGAAATCGCCGCGCAGTTTTCCATCCACAACAGCCCGGACCTGCGCGCCTGGCTGCAGGACAACGAGCTGAGCGGCGACGAGGACGACCTGCTGATCCGCCGCCTTGTGGATCGCAACGGCCGTTCGCGCAGTTTCATCAACGGCCAGCAGGCGACACAAAGCCAGCTCAAGGCCATCGGCGAGTATCTGGTCGACATCCACGGCCAGCACGCGCACCAGTCGCTGATGCGTGCCGACACCCAGCGTGCGCTGCTCGACGCCTACGCCGGCAGCACGCAGCTGGCGCGCGACGTGCGCGAGGCATGGCAGGACTGGCAACAAGCGCGACGCCAGCGCGAGGACGCCGAGCGGCTGTCGCGCGAATCGGAAGTCGAGCGCGAGCGCCTGACCTGGCAGATCAACGAGTTGAGCGAGCTGAACCTGCAGGCCGACGAGTGGCCGCAACTCAACCAGCAGCACTCGCGGCTGGCCAATGCCGCTGAGCTCGCGCAAACCGCTCAGCTGGCGGTGGACGTGCTGTCCGACATGGACGGCAACTGCCTGTCGCTGCTGTCGCAGGTGCAAAACCGCCTTGGGCGGCTGTCGGCGCTGGATACGCGGCTGGCGGAGTCGCTGGCACTGCTGGATTCGGTCGATGCCGAATTGCGCGAGGTGGTGTATAGCCTGCGCAGCTACGGCAGCGACTTTGACGACGACCCCAAACAGTTGCTGGATGTCGAGGCGCGCCTCGACGTGCTGATGCGCATCGCCCGCAAGTACCGCTGCACGCCGGAAGAGCTGCCGAAAAAACTCGGCGACTGGCAGCAACAGTTGGCCGCACTGGAGGCGTCGACCGATCAGGAGTCGCTGGCCGTCGCCGAATCGGCGGCGCTGGCACGCTACCGTGCCCACGCCGAGGCGCTGTCCGGCAAACGCCGCCAGGCCGCCAACGAGCTGTCGTCCCGTATCAGTACCGAGATGCAGCGGCTGGCGATGGAGGGCGCGCGCTTTGCCATTGAGCTGTCCGCGGCGGTGGAACCGACCGCCAATGGCCTGGAAGCCGTCGAGTATCTGGTAGCGGCCAACCAGGGTAGTACCCTGCGGCCGCTGGCCAAGGTGGCATCCGGTGGCGAGCTGTCGCGCATCAGCCTGGCGATGCAGGTGGTGATCAGCCAGGTCGCCAGCGTGCCGACGCTGATTTTCGACGAAGTGGACGTCGGTATCGGCGGCCGCGTCGCCGAGGTGGTCGGCAAGCTGTTGCGACAGCTGGGCGAACGCTATCAGGTGCTGTGCGTGACGCATCTGCCACAAGTGGCGTCCTGCGCCAGTCAGCACTGGCAGGTCAGCAAGTCCGGTGTCGATGGCCGCACCGTCAGCCGCATCCAGCCGCTGGACCAGGTGCAGCGTATCGACGAACTGGCGCGGATGCTGGGCGGCGAGGACATCACCAGCACCACGCGGCAACACGCCAGCGAGATGCTGCTGGCAAACGCGGAATAACGTTGGCCGCAAGGCGAAGCCCTGATCGAGCAGATCAGGGCTTTTTTATTGCACCGTGTCTTGCCGCGCCGCTAGACCGCCATGTATGGGTCAGGCGATGCCTGCGCGGCAGGCTTGGCGTCTAGCCTCCCGCTCGCAGATGTCTAGAGGGCGTGTACGGTTTCGGCTGCGCTGGGCGCGCTGGCCAGCGCGGCATGACTTTGCATCACCTGTGCCAGTGTCCATTGTCCCCACAGGAAGTGGTGCCGGTTGCTGTTGTGCTGCCGGTAGTCGGCAATGGTTCTGGCAATGAATGCGCCATTCAGCCCGGCAGGTGTGATGCACTCGTCCAGCTGCAGCGCATCGTCGCGCAGCCACCTGGCAATCGGTACCGCGAAGCCCTGTTTCGGCCGGTGCAGGATGTCCTGCGGCAGGATCTGTGCCAGAGCCTTTTTCAGGATGTATTTCGTTTCGCCATGGCGCAGCTTGTATTCCGAAGGGATTTTCCTTGCCAGATCAACGACATTGATGTCCAGGAAGGGGGAGCGCACTTCCAGCGAATGCATCATGCTGGCGCGATCGACCTTGGCGAGAATGTCGTCCTGCAGATAGATATCGGTGAAAAACTGCAGGCTGCGGTCGACCAGATTGTGCTGGCTGCAGCGCTCCCACGCAGCGATGGCCTCCGAGAACACCTCTTCCGGATCGACCGGCTCCATAAAGCACTCGGCGAGCGCGGCATCGTCCAGCGGGCACATCCAGCTCGGGTGCCACAGCCGGGGTGGGTGGCTCAGCCCCTGCAGCGTCCGCTTGAGCTTGAAGTCCAGGCTCATGTAGCCATCGCCGACCGGCAGGCGGTTGGCCAGCAGGCGGATGGCCTCGTGTAGTGGGCCCGGCACCAGCTTTTGGTAATAATTGGCCCAGCGCAGCGCCCGGAACGGCGCGTAACCGGCAAACAGCTCGTCGGCACCATCACCGCCCAAGGCAACGGTGACATGGCGCCGCGCGTGCTGGCACAGCAGGCTGGTGGGCAGCAGCGAGCTATCCGCCAGCGGCTCGTCCAGCTTGCCGGTGATGGCGGGCAGCAGGCTGCGCGCGACGTCCAGCGACAGGGTGGCTTCATGATGGCGGGTGTGCAGCAAGGTGGCGACGCGCCGGGCGTGCGCGGATTCGTCGAAGCCGGCGACATCAAAGCCGATGTTGAAGGTTTGCAGCTGCCCTGCTCCGCTTTGTCGGGCCGCCAGCGCGGCGACGGCGGAAGAATCGATGCCGCCGCTGAGAAACACGCCGAGCGGGACATCGGCGACCAGCCGGCAGGCCACAGCATTGTTAAGCCGTTCTAACAGTTCCTCTTGCCATTGCTTTTCAATGCCGGCCGGGCGTGCCTCTGCCGGCTCCAGCACGAAAGACCAGTAACGGGAAAGGTGCAAACTGCCGCTGTCGAGAGTGAATACCAGCGAGCAGCCGGCCGGCAGTTTGTGGATTGCGTGGTATGGCGTGTTGGGGGCTGGCAGGTAACCGTAGGCAATGTATTTGCGGATTGCCGCGCGGGACACGGTGGCCGTCACCGCCGGATGGCACAGCAAGGCGGTCAGCTCGGAGGCAAAGACAAAACTGCCCTGCTGCAGGGTGTAATAGAACGGTTTTTTGCCGAAACGGTCTCGGCTGCAGAATAGCCGCGCCTGACGGCGGTCATACAGCGCGAACGCCCACATGCCGTTCAGGCGCCCGGTCAACGCCTCGCCCCACTCGCGGTAGCCGTGCAGCAATACTTCCGTATCCGAGTGGTCGGTCAGAAACACATGGCCGGCCTGCTCCAGCTCGGTGCGCAGCTCGCGATAATTGTAGATCTCGCCATTGAACACCACGCCCAGTGCACCATCGGCGGTCCACATCGGCTGCTGGCCGCCGGCCAGATCGAGAATCGCCAGCCGGCGATGCCCGAGATAGACGCCCTGCGCCGGGTCTGTCCAATAGCCGACACCGTCCGGCCCGCGATGGATGATTTCGTTGCTCATCCGCTCCAGGTCCTGTCGCGTACCGGCGCCTACAAATCCGACGATTCCACACATCTGGCCGTCCTCGTTGCACACCGTGCTTTGATATTGAGCGTCTTGCCAACCAGATACACGCTCTTGCCCTGGGCTTCGTAGTAAGTGCGGATCAGCAGCTCCGCCAGCAGCCCCATCAGGATGCACATGAAGCCGGTCACGCCGGTCATCACCACCAGCAGCGGCAGCGGCGTCGAGATGAAGGACACCCCTTCCACCAGCTTCAGGTACACGGCCCAGCTGCCGGTGAGCAGGCTGATCAGCAGGATGAACAGGCCGGCGGCGCCAAAAAGATACATCGGCTTGCCGGCGTATTTGGACAGGAAGTTCACCACCATCAGGTCGAGGATCACCTTGACGATGCGGCCCAAGCCATATTTGGAAACACCATTCTGCCGCGGGTGGTGCAACACCGGGATCTCGGCGATGCGGGCGCCAAACCAGCTGGCGTAAATCGGGATGAAGCGGTGCATTTCACCGTACAGGCGCACGCCCTTGATCACGTCTTTCCGGTACGCCTTCAGCGAGCAACCATAGTCATGCAGGTGCACGCCGGAAATCGACGAAATCATGCGGTTGGCGACGCGGCTGACAAGGTTGCGCTTGATCGGGCTGTCCTTGCGGTCTTGCCGCCAGCCGGACACAACATCAAACCCCTGCTCCAGCTTGTCCAGCAAACGCGGAATATCCTCGGGGTCGTTCTGCATGTCGCCATCCATCGGGATGATGATGTGGCCCTCCGCGTAATCGACCCCCGCCATCATCGCCGCGGTCTGGCCAAAATTACGGCAGAACTTGATCACCTTCACGCACTGGTCTCTTGCGGCCAACTCTTCCAGTCGCTCCTGGCTGCCGTCCGTGCTGCCATCGTTGATGAAGATCAGCTCCCATGGCTGCTCCAGCTTTTGCAGTACCACTACAGCCTGCTCGTAAAGCGCGACCAGATTGTCGGCTTCGTTATACACCGGCACGATAACGGAAATCATGAGTACCTCCCCGTTCCAGGATGGCACAAGCAATAAACCGCAGAATGGCTGCTCAGAAACTGGATTTCCCGACCAGCAATATCCCGCAGAAAATCAGAAAAATGCCCAATGCCCTGGTAGCATCAATTGGCTCACCCAGAAAAAAATGCGCCGCTATGATCACGGCAACAAACTGGATGGCGGCAAAGGATTGCGCGACATTCAACGGTAATTTGGTCAGTACCAGAATGTAAAAGCACGCCGCCAATCCGAAAAAAACAAAGCCGAACAGGATCCTGATATTGAACAGCTCGATCAGGCTGTTACCGGATTTTTCTGCCCCGGATTTCAGCAAAAGGTTGGCCGCAACCGTCATGGCGACCATGATTATGTAATAAATGAATAACCGCATTTTTGTTGTGCTCATCCCGGTTTTTCCGCCATGCCGATAACGATCAATCCGTAGCGCCGGAAAGCATGCAGGCTGGTGATGGCGTGATCCAGCCTTGCGGCCAACCTTGTAACCAGGCGTATGCCGGGGAGGTAGCGAAATGCCCTGTTGAATACCAGCACATCGCTGTTCATCAGCAGGCAATAACCCAGAAAACCATAGGTTTGCCAGGTCTTGAGCACAAAGCCGGCATTTTCAAGGGGCGGCACCGTTTCCCGGTACAGCAGTGGGCGCTCAGTTTTATCGTCCAGCGACGGCGACAGGCGGTAAATCAGCGCACGCAGCCAGCGCCAGAGGAAAAAATCACTGACCGGCTCGCGCCAGTAGAAACGGCCGCCCGGTTTCAAGATCCGGAATACCTCGCGAAACAGCTGTTGCCGGTCATTGACGTGGTGAATGCCGCCGATGATGAAAACACTGTCGAACAGGCTGTCTGCCAGCGGCAAGCGGGTGGCGTCGCCTTGTACAAAACAGTACTGCTCGGCATCCAGCAGACTGCTTTTGGCCGCTTCCAGCATCGACAACGAGATATCGATGCCCAGCCCGGTGCCGACCTTGTCGCCAAGCAGGCGGAATGCCTCGCCACTGCCGCAGCATATCTCGGCGGTACTGCCCAAGCTGGCCTCGGCGGCGATGTCGAGAAAGGCGCGGTCAAGGTAGGCCGCATACTCTTGCGTATGCGGATAGCCGAGATTGTTGATATAGATACCGGCAATTTTCTCGAAATGGGCTTGCTGCCGCCTGGCGTCTTCAGTGCAGAAGTGCTCTGCAAACAGCGGCACGCCGGACGGGCTGATACGGTAGTGCAGGCTGCCATCGCGGCTGGCCAGCCCATGGTCGCCTTGCTGCAACGGTGCGCCCGAAAGCGGGCAACGCAGCATGGTCATGAACTTTTCGGCGATCTGCATCGCTATGCCTCCTTGCGCTTGCCGCCAAACTTCCAGGAGTTGCCATTTCTCATGATGATGTAGGTGCTGTGCTGATCAATATCGGCATGGCCGGCCAGCCAGGACTCAATCGTCGCCCTATTGATATAGACAGTTTGCGGGGTGACCAGCTGGTCAAAGGCGACATGCCTGAAGAACCGGAAGTCGCGATTGCTGATCCAGCGGCAGTACTGATATAGCGGCAGCTTTTCCACGCCGCTGATGCCGGCCAGGGTCGCGACGGTTTTGGCATAAAGGAAAAACGGCACCGCCAACGGGGTCGCCACGCCGTACTTGGTCAGCCACCACGGCAGATGCGACGTTATCTTGCGCAACGGGTCAACCAGCTTGATGATCAGGCTGTTGCCCTCTTCCGCGTAGACCCAGCAATGAAAGCGGCCGCCGGGTTTGACATTGCGGATCACCGCGTCGAAGCCTTCCTTGGGGCAGTCCAGGTGATGCAGCACCCCGATGGAGTAGACCAGGTCATAGCCCGCGCCGCTAAAGGCGGTCATGTCACTTTTCGTGATTTTCCAGTTTTCCTCCGCCCTGCCCGCCAGATTCTTGCAGGCGGAAAGAATGGCATCGCCCAGATCCACCCCTTCGACAAAAGCCGGTTTCCAGTCCAGCAGGTGCAGCATCTGGCTGCCGTTGCCGCACCCAAGCTCCAGCACCTGGCGCCCGGCGACATCGGCCGCGGTGAGCGGACTCATCCAGTCCGTAAACTGGTCGCGGGTGTAAACGGAGCCAGCTGGCAGGTTGTTCCAGGAGTTGGCAAAGGCATCGGCGGTTCTCTGGTCGCTCAACATGAATCACCCCTCGCTTTCATTGCTTGATGAAAGTGCAATGCTTCCCATGTCATGTGTGCTGTTCAAGCCCGGAGCGTACTGCTTGATCAGTTGCTGATACTTGGCAGTGTCTTTCAGCAGCACTGAGTGCTTGCCATCATCAAAAACCAGCTTGAAGTCACCGTTGTTCAGTAACAGCTGCCTTAGCGGCGACAGGTTTTCACACAGCACGTAGTCAATATTGTGCTTGTAGAAATACTGTTTCCAGTTGCTGCCGCCACGGTACATCTCCCGGTATTCGGTGATGAATGGCTTCGGATAGATATCCGTTCTGCCGTAGATGAAAACCCGTTGCCGGGGGTAGAGGCGGTAAATCAGATAGCCACCGTAATGATAGGTGTTGAACATATTGCCGCTGATATTGTGCTTGATGACAAAGTCAGTTGCCGCAACTGGCAGGATTCGCGACACCGCCATGCTGTTGTGTTCTTTTCTGCTCGGGTAAAGCAGCAGGATTGAAAATAGCGACGCAATTAGCAGCAACCAGTTTGCCAGTGGCGCACTACCGCCGACCTGTTTGTTACCGGCAGTCATAATGCGGTGAGCAAAGGCTGAGAAACCGGATTTTGGCGTGTAGTCCGGTTGTTTGAATATCCTGGCGAGTGATAAATCCTGGCAAAAGATGGAAAAAAACGGCGCCATCACCAATGCGGCCAGCGGGATATTTCGAACGGAAAAGAATGCCCCGCCAATGAAAACCAGGGAAACGCCAAGCTCGGTTAAATCTGGTTTTCTTCTTGCGTAAATCATGTTTATGAAAAACAGAAACACGACCACCAGGAAATATTGAAAGAATGGCTTGTGAAAGCTGGGGGATTGCCACTCGCTGATGAACTGGGTATCACCAGAAGAAACGATTGCGTGATAGGGGTACAGCCAGTATTGCCAGCCATGCGGGTTGATGGCAGTGGCCAGAAATCCTGCTATGGCAATAAGGCTTAGTTTTTTCAATCGCCTGGTTTCAATGCGGCCAACGTTGTCCACCAGTAAATGATGGCTCCACTCCGCGACAAGAAAAACCGCCAGCAAAACCAGACCGATAAAAAAACCACCATGCGCATTGGCCCAGATTGCCATCATTGGCGGAATGAAAATCAGGCTGCGATCGGATGCCCGGTATTTGAACATGAATAGTTGATGCAGCAGGATCGCGAAAAACAGGAAAGTAAAAATATGGGGTCGAGGTGCAATGGCACCCATTGTGGCGCAGAACAGCATCACCACCAGAATGGCCTTGCCTTCATCTTTAAGTTGTTCCTGGCAGGTTTTGTAGGTGATAAACCAGCACAGGGCGTAAACCAGCGCGGTAATGGCAGCAACGCCAGTCAAACCGGCCTGTTGATACAGCAAATAGAAAATGCCCTGACTCAGCCATTCGGAAAGCACCCAGGAATGGCCGGAATTGGTATAGGTGAAAACGTCATGCCATGGCAGCTGTTCGGTGGTGACAATCAACTCGCCTGTTTTCAGGTGCCAGTAGAAATCAGGGTCTTCAAACTTGGGGAACAGCAGCATTATTGTAAACACAATAATGAAAATGGCGGTAGAAGGGGTTAGTCGGGCTCTTGTGTAGGCCATGATTTAAATTCCCCCTGTCGGCTTTACGCAAAGACTAACAAGTGCTTTTTTCTATACTCCGAGGTGCACTATAGGCGATGTCATACAATTTGCAATTGTTTGACTTTGTGGTGCCGGTGATCTAAAGCCGTATGTATGGCATTGCTTATTGAATGAATTTATCTGAACCGATGCTCACCAGGGGCTGATCATGAACAAGTATAGCCGTCACTTGCGTTTGTTTTTGGTTAACGAGGATGGCGTGACTGCCATGGAGTACGCCCTGCTGGGAGCACTCATAGCCGTGGTCATTATTGCGTCTGTTACTGGCGTCGGATTGAATGTTCAGGCCTTGTTTCTGAACGTGGCCGACCAGGTTGAAGCCGTAGCCGCAGATGTCCTGTGATTTGCTGATACGTCATTAGCGTAAATTACATACGCATTATATTTTTTAATAAAAAATGCAATTAGCAATTACTTGACAAGTGTCGTAGGTTATTGGCTGGCGTGTAAATTGAAATTTTTCTTGTTAGCCGCTAATGGTGTACTAACATAATGTTTAAGCTGCCATTGGTTGTAATTTAATGTGCAGTGCCGTATTTGTTTTGAGTATTCTGGCAGAAAGTCAGTATGCTTGGTCTGTTTGGAATGCTTGAACAAGGCATGCGTCATGTCTCGTTGGCGCAAAATGGACGGCAGTCGTTGCTGCCACAGGTTCAATTTCCATGGAGGTGTTGGAAATGGATAAGCTTGCATTGACATTCAAACGTTTCATCCAGGAAGAAGATGGTGTAACAGCCATTGAATATGGCTTGATTGCCGCCCTGATCGCCGTGGTGATTATTGCTTCGGTTGGTGCTGTGGGTGAAAACCTGGAATTGGTATTCAACAACATTGCAGCCGAACTGGCCGCTGCCTTGGCTTGACGTTGGTTATTCTCCAAGGGGAAATAATTGGCAATGATTTTCATCTGGCTGGCCTGGATAGCTGCCATTGGAATCGGTCTTCTGTTCGGGGCGAGGTTGGGTCTGCTTGCTGGATTCCTCCTCGCTGCCGTTTTTACCGATATGAAAGCCAGAAAAATTCCAAACAGACTAGTCCTTACCGGTATTGTCATTGGCTTGCTGGCACAGGCATTTTTGCTGGATGGTGAAGGTATTGTGTCAGCCCTCAAGGGGCTGGCATTCGGATTCGGATTATTCCTGCCGCTTTATCTGTTGCGTGTCATGGGGGCGGGAGATGTCAAATTAATGGCACTGGTTGGCTGTTTTACCGGTTCGCCAGCGATCTTTGGTGTCGTGTTATGTACCTTGTTGGCCGGTGGTGTGTTGTCCCTGGTATTCGCGTTGAAGTTGAAAATGGCACGTCAAATGCTGAGTAACAGCATATTCATGGTACTGCCGGGCGCTGCCAAAATCGCTGGTGATAAGCCGTCGATTCACCCTGCGGGCGTGAATTCTGTGGGGACGCTACCTTATGCCATGGCTATTTCCGTGGGTACGGCTAGTTATCTGATTTGGCAAGGAATTTGATTTGGTTGGTTGTGGTTTTTAAATAAATTTTCATTGCCAGATCAATGCGCCTGCTAACGCTGGCGCTGTTTTGTTGTGCTTGTTTGTTAGCGATTGATTATCGAAAAATTATCCTTGGTTAATGGTTTTTGCTGGGCTATATCTCATTGCATAAATACCCGGTTCGGTTTTTATGTTGGCGAGGAGTGATGAAAATGTTCAATCCAGATGGTTTGGAATTACAAGGCAACACTCCTCCTCGTGATATTTTGCCCCGTGCTCCGCAGACTGTGAAAGAAACCGGCCTGGATTTCCTGTTTCTGGTGGAGTTGCTCTGCAAGACCCTCTTCTTTCATGGCCAGATCCGGCTGGTCGATCTGGTCAACCTGACCAAGCTGCCGCTCAGTGTGCTGGAGCCGCTGTTGGCCTTCATGCGTAGCGAACAGCTGTGCGAGGTATCCGGTCGTAATGAAACGGAAGCCACCATTGCCTTCACACTGACCGACGTTGGCCGCAACCGCACCCAGACCTACCTGCAGAAAAGCCATTACGCCGGCCCTGCCCCGGTGACGCTCCAGGCCTATAACGATGCGGTGCGCCGGCAGTCGGTGGCCAACATGAAAGTCACCAAAGAACTGGTTGCCGAAGGCTTCAAGGGTTTTGTCCTGCGACAGAACACCATGAACCAGCTTGGCGCCGCGATGAACTCCGGCCGGGCCATCCTGGTATACGGCCCGCCCGGCAGCGGCAAGACTTATGTCTCCGAACATCTGGCTACCCTGCTGACCGGCAACTGCACCATTCCTTATGCCGTGCTGGTGGATAGCGAGGTGATCCAGCTGTTCGACCCGTTGGTACACCAGCCTGTGGCTAGCAGTCACAGTGGCAGCTCGCTGGACAAAGGGCCGCTGCACGATGCGCGCTGGATCGAGTGCCAGCGCCCGGTAGTGATTACCGGTGGCGAACTGACCCTGTCGATGCTGGATCTGGATTTCGACGAGAACACCCGCTTTTACCAGGCGCCACCACAGGTCAAGGCCAACAATGGCTTGCTGATCATTGACGACCTTGGGCGGCAGCTGGTTTCGCCACAAATGCTGATGAACCGCTGGATCGTGCCGCTGGATCGCCGCGTGGACTATCTGGCGCTGCATACCGGCACCAAGTTCATGGTGCCGTTCGATGTCATTGTGATTTTCTCCAGCAACATTCCGCCAAGCACGCTGGCCGACGAGGCATTCCTGCGCCGGCTTGGTTACAAGATTTACATCGGCAAGCTTGAGGAAGAAGAATACCGCGCGATTTTCGAGCAGAACTGTGCCCGCCTGGGCATTCCCTTTAGCAACGAGGGACTGCGGTTTGTGATTGATGAATTGCACGGCAAGCACGACAAGCCCCTCCTCGCCTGTATTCCACGCGATTTGCTGGAACAGGTCCGCGATTTTGCCTTTTACCAGGGCATCAAGCCGGAGCTGAACGAGGAGCTGCTGACGTGGGCATGGGAAAACTACTACACCAAGGGATAGGTTGCGGTCGCGACCTGGCTTGAGCTTTCAATCAAGTGTGGGGAGAAGGCAGTGAAAAACCCAAGAGCCATAGCAATGATCGTGGTGTCCGTCATCGTCGGCCTGGTGGCCGTGGTGATGGCATCGCAATGGATCAACAAGCAGACCAATGTCTCCGCCCAGAAAGTGGTCATCGCGGCGGTGGATGTCGATCTTGGTTCCAAGCTGACGCCGGAGATGTTGCGCCTGGTTGACTGGCCAAGCGGCAGCATTCCAGAAGGCGCGATTATCGATCCGCAGACGCTGGATGGTCGGGTGCTGAAAACCAGCGTACTGCGTGGCGAGGCGATTCTGGAGTCGAAGCTGGCGCCGCTGGGCACCAAGGGCGGCCTGTCTGCGGTGGTGATGGAAGGCAAACGCGCGATGACGGTACGGGTTAACGACGTGATTGGCGTGGCCGGCTTTGCCTTGCCGGGCAACTATGTCGATATCCTCGTCAATACCACCGAAGACGCCAAAGCCAACGTCAAGGAAAAGGTGGATATGAGTATTTCCAAGATTGTGCTGGAGCACATCCTGGTGCTGGCGGTGGCGCAGGAAGCCAGCCGTGACGATACCAAGCCCAAGGTGGTCAATGCGGTGACGCTGGAGGTTACGCCAGAGCAAGCCGAAAAGCTGGACCTGGCACGCAGTGTCGGCACCTTGTCTCTGGTCTTGCGCAATCAGGTTGACCCCAAACCGGTAGAAACCTCCGGCATTACCAAGCAAATCCTCCTGCGCGGCGACGAGCCGGCACCAGTGGCCAAGCCTGTGGCGGCCAGCAAACCGGTGGCCAAGCGGGTGGTGAAGAAAGTCATCGTGAAACGGCCTGCCCAGCCAGCCCCGATCGCGGCAACCCAGAACTGTGTAGAAATCGTCAGCGGCACGTCTCGACATATCGAGTGTTTCTAACTGTCAGACATCCAGCCCAATTCGTTAGGGAGTAAAGTCATAATGAAAAAGAAACCTGTCGAAGCACGCTTGCCCCGCCTGAATCTGGGTGCGCTGGCAATCGCCACCAGCTGCATGATGATGTGGGCCACGACGACCCAGGCCGCCACCATCGCCCCGAAACCGGCGGCCACGACACCGTGCAATACCATCGAATCGGCACCGATGGTCAACGTCACCGTCGGCAAGTCCTTCCGCCTGAAGACGACTTCACCGGTCAGCCGCATCCTGCTGGGTAATCCGGCGGGCACGCAAGCGGCACAGCCCAAGGAAGGCGCAGAGGGTGATGACAAGAAAGCACCAGAAGGCAAGGCCAACGCGGGGGTGGCCGGGCTGGATGTGATCCTGCTGAGCCCGAGCGAAATCTACCTGCTGGGCAAGAGCGTCGGCTCGACCAATATCATCCTGCTGAGCCGCACCGGCCAGTGCATGCTGGTCGATGTCACCGTCGGGGTGGACACCGCCTCGCTGCAAAGCTCGCTGAACGACATGCTGGCCGGTGAAGGCAGCCGTATCAAGGTGAGTGCCGCCTCCGATTCGCTGGTACTGACCGGCACCGTGGCGGATTCGACCCGGGTCGACAAGGCCATGACGTTGGCCGCAGCCTATGCCGGTCAATCCAAGGTCATCAATATGTTGTCGGTGGATGCACCGCAGCAGGTGATGCTGGAAGTCAAAGTGGCGGAAATCTCGAAGAAGCTGCTGGACCAGGTCGGTATCAATCTGGCCGGGGTGCTGAATCACGGCGGCTGGAGCTTTAACTGGGATACCAATTTCCTGTCCGGCAACGCGTCCAACGCTATCGGGCTGTTGTTGGGCGGTTCCAATAGCAGCACGTCTAATCCGCGCAGCTTCAAGATCGATGGTCAGCACGATGACGGTCTGGTCAAGGTCTTGGCCGAGCCGACCGTGATGGCGATCAGTGGTCAGGAAGGGAGCTTCCTCGCCGGTGGCAAGATATTCATCCCGGTAGCGCAGAATAGTAGTAGCGGCGGCCAGACCATCACCCTGGAAGAGAAAGAATTCGGCGTGGCCCTGCGCTTTACCCCGACCGTACTGGATGGCGGCAGGATCAACCTGAAAGTAGCGCCAGAGGTCTCCGAGCTGAACGCCAGCGGTGTCAATATCACCGGCCTCAATGGCACCGCCATCCTGCCGTCGTTCACCACCCGCCGCGCCGCGACCACCGTGCAACTGCGTGATGGTCAGAGCTTTGCCATCGGTGGCCTGATCAAGAACAACGTCACCACCAATATCAGTGCCTTCCCGCTGCTGGGCGAAATCCCGATTCTGGGCGCCCTGTTCCGCAGCAGCAGCTTCCAGACCGACAAGACCGAGCTGATCTTTGTGGTGACCCCACGGCTGGTGAAACCGCTGCCACCAAACTATGCCTTGCCGACCGACAACTACACCCCGCCAAACCGGGCTGAGTTCTTCCTCGGCGGCAAGATGGAAGGCAAACCGCCAGCCGCCGCAGGCGCCAGTTCCGGCGAAGGTGCTCCCCCGCCGGCTCAGCCGCAAGCCCCTCAAGCGCCATCCGGCTTTGAAGTGAAATAAGGAGGCCAAGTCATGCGAACTTACAAACTGGTGATGATTACCCGCACAGTCTTGCTGGCATCACTGCTGACGGCCTGCTCGTCGACCCCGTATCTGGATAGCCGCTTCGGCGAGGCCGTCAACATGGCCAAGGCGCAGCAGACCATCAATCCGGAGGCCTCGCAGGATATGGATCCGGTCACCGGCATCGATGGCAAGGCGGCGAAGGAAGGCATGGATCGCTACCACGAGTCGTTCAAGACGCCGCCATCCACCGCCGGCATTCTTACCATTGATGTATTGGGCGGCGGCAAATAATCCCGCCTTGTTTCAGGATCAGATGCATGAGGTGGCTTTATGAAACGCACTGGCAAGCTACCGGGCCGGCGATATCAGGAAGGCGCGGTAGCCATCATCGTCGGGCTATGTATCGTTGTGTTGGTCGGCTTCCTGGGGCTGGTCGCTGATCTTGGGCGACTGTTCATCACCAAGACCGAGTTGAGCAACGCGGCAGACGCCTGCGCTCTGGCCGCGGCGGCAGAGCTGAAAGGCGATGCCGAATCGCTGAACCGGGCGGAAAGCGCCGGCATCACCGTCGGGCAGCGCAACAATGTCAACTTCCAGGACGATGCGGTTTCGGTGCTGGTCAATAGCGACGTCACCTTCAGCGACACGCTGACCGGCACCTATTTCACCAAAAATGCGGTGGCGGTAGCCAGCATACCGAACATGAAGTACGCCAAGTGCACCCTGCCGCAAACCGGCATCATGCCCTGGTTCATGCAGGTCATGGGGGCTGGCGCGCAAACGGTGACTGCGCATGCGGTGGCCGCCCTGTCACCATCGCAGACCAACTGCGCCATTCCGGTGGGGTTGTGTTCACAAACCCCGCCTTATTTGCCATCAACACCCACTACTTGTCCTGATGGCAGCACGCCGGACAGCCACGGCTTTTGTATCGGCAAGTGGTACGGTAGTCGTTTCACTGCCGGTGGCGGCTTTACCGGCAGTTTCAACCTGATTGACTACTCTCCCCCTGCCGGTGGTGCTGTTGAACTGTCCAATCTGCTGACCGGGTCAGGGCAGTGTGATCTGACCGTAAGCAACCCAGTTGGACAAACCGGTATGCAGCAGTCCATTGCCCGGGCATGGAATACCCGTTTTGGTCTGTACCAAGGCAGTGACAGTGTGAGTACTGCGCCACCTGACTTCACGGGTTTTGCCTATACCGCGACATCGTGGGTCAGCCAGTTCAATGCCTACAACGGCACCTCCGGCTCCACGCCCAATTTTCTGGCGGCGAGAGTTGCCAATACCATTTACCAGGGGGATGCCGCGGCAGGTATCACCCTGCTTGGCAATCCAAGCAGTGCCACTTCGACACAGCTGGATAGCAATGGCGCGGACCGCCGTTTGGCGTTAATGCCAATTGTCAGCTGTGACGCCTGGTCCAGCTCGCAAGCAATACCAATCCAGAAGTTTGCCTGTGTGTTGATGTTGCAACCGATGCCGGGGCCGGGGGACGAGATCTTTGTTGAATACCGCGGTCAGGCCGATGTGCCGGGCAACCCGTGTGCCACACTGGGGCTGCCGGGCGCCGGTGGTGGTATTGGCCCCAAAGTGCCGGCGTTGGCGAGATAGGAGATGGCCATGCAACCGCGCTCTCGCCAACAGGGTGTTGCCGCCGTCGAAATGGCGATCCTGCTGATGCCATTGATCTTTATCGTGTTCGGCATTACCGAATTCGGTCGGGCGTTTTACCAGTTCAACACCGTAACCAAGGCCACGCGCGATGCCGCCCGCTATCTGTCGGCGCAGCAGCCTGGGAGTAAGGATACCGAGGCAACCTGTCTGGTGCGCTATGGCAACACCAGTTGCAGTGGTACGTTGCTGGCGCCGGCACTGGGTAGTGCCACGGTGACGATTTGCGACTGGCAGCGCTGCGCAGATCATCTAGCGCAGGGCACGGCACCGGTTGTCAATCTGGTGTCGGTAACGGTCAGTAATTACCAGTTTGTTTCGCTGGTTCCGTTTGTTACCGCAGATCTGTCCACCATTACCTTTGGCCAGATTCGCACTGTAATGAAGGCAAACCTATGAAAACCTCATTCCGGCAGCTGAGGCTGCCCCGCAGGCAGGCACAGCGTGGCGTGGCGGCCGTGGAGTTTGCACTGGTCGCCATGATCCTGTTTTCCCTGTTGCTTGGCATCATGGAGTTTGGCCGGCTGATGTTTACCTGGAATTCGGCGGTGGAGGCGACGCGGCGCGGTGCCCGCCTGGCGGTGGTTTGTGACATGAATGCGGCCAACATCAAGACTTCGATGCAGAAGTTTCTGCCGATTACTAACGTCAATGACATCGTGGTCACTTACGCGCCAAGTGGCTGTACCGGCGCGGCAAATTGCCAGAGCGTGACGGTGTCCATCTCGCCCAATGCACCGGCTTTCCATTACGTCTTCCCGTTTATGAATGAGTCGTGGCGGATACCGGCATTCAGTACCACGCTGACTCGGGAAAGCCTTGCCACCGGCACTGGTGCCGATGCCAACCCTGATTGTGCGTCGCCTTGATGGTTAAACCATCGGTGGCCAATCAACGCCTGCGGGCGCAACCATTTTTAGTTGAGGCGCAATCATGAGAATCTCGATTATTTCGCACAACACCAAGAACCTGGATGAACTGCGCCGCTTTGTCGAAACGGACAGCAGTCGCGATGTCAAGGTGTTCACCGGTGGGGCGGAGATGCTGGCACCGGTTGCCGACCAGTTGCGTCCCGACATCATCATTCTGGAAAGTGCGACCGACGAGGCATTGGCGGATTTTTCTCCGTTGGCACAGCTGAACCTGCGCCACCCCGACATCACCCTGATTCTGCTGTCCAGTAGTCAGACGCCGGAAGTGTTGTTGCGGGCGATGCGTGCCGGCGTGCGCGAGGTGCTGCCCTCCCCCGTTGGCCGCGATGCGCTGCATCTGGCGCTGGTACGGGTCGAAGAAAAGCGCAATCTGCAGAATACCTCGCGCCAGAAGGGCAAGGTGTTTGCCTTTATCCCGTGCAAGGGCGGCAGCGGCTCGACCTTCCTGTCGACCAATCTTGCCTACAACCTGGCGTCGCAGGAAGGCAAGAATGTGATCCTGATCGACGTCAACCTGCAGTTTGGCGATGCCTCGTTGTTCATTTCTGACCACAAGCCGACGACCAACCTGGCCGAGGTGGCACGCCAGATCATGCGCATGGATGCGTCGTTCCTTGCCTCCAGCCTGCTGAACGTACTGCCCAACCTGGGCATCCTGTCGGCGCCGGAAGATCCGGTGCAGGCGATGGAGGTCAGTCCCAGCCACATCGATACCCTGGTCAACCTGGCGCGTAATCACTATGACGTGATTATCCTGGACGTTGGCCGCGCGCTGGACCCGGTCAGCATCAAGGCGCTGGATCACGCCGACGTGGTGTTCCCGGTGCTGCAGATCACGCTGCCGTTCATTCGTGATGCCCGCCGGCTGCTGGACGTGCTGCGCTCGCTGGGTTACTCGCAGGAGAAGATCAAGCTGCTGGTCAACCGCTATGAAAAAGGCGGCGATATCCGGTTGGAAGATGTCGAACGCACACTGGGGATGACGGTGTACAAGACCATTCCCAACAGCTTCAAGGCGGTGGCGACTTCGGTGAACCAGGGGATTCCGATCAGCAAGTTGTCGCCCAATAATCCAGTGGCGCGAACCCTGCAGGAACTGGGGCGGGAGCTGGTGCAAGGCGGCAATGGCGAAACCTCGTGGTGGGGCAATCTGCTGCAGCACATTCAGGGTGGCATCCCGCCGGTTCGTAGCGGCGGTGCGCTGGGGCCCACATCGGCGCCGCAAACACCCGAGTAATGCCTGGCACCTTTCATTGAATGGAATGCTTGTTAACGATAAATCTCTCGGCAACTAAGACATCAGCCTGATAACCCGCCACTTCGGTGCCCGAGCAGACTGATCATCGGCAAAGGGGTAGCTATCATGTCATTGCGCGATCGGCTCGAATCAATCCAGCCCAGCTCCGAAACCTTGCAGGCCATCGTCAAGTCGGCCACTTCGGCCAATTACGAGTCCTATCACGACCTGAAATCCCGTATTCACCAGAAACTGCTGGAGCGGGTTGATCTGGGAGTGATGGAAAGCCTCGCCCCCGAGCGCCTGAAAGACGAGCTCAAGATCCTGGTGGAACGGCTGCTGGCCGAAGAAAATGCGGCGCTCAACGACAACGAGCGGCGCAGCCTGGTCAAGGACATCCAGCACGAAATGCTCGGCCTCGGCCCGCTGGAGCCACTGCTGGCCGACCCGACCATCTCCGACATCCTGGTCAACACCTTCCAGCAGGTCTATGTCGAACGCCGCGGCAAGCTGGAACAGACCGATGTGCGCTTTACCGATGATGCGCACCTGATGAAGATCATCGACAAGATCGTGTCGCGCGTCGGACGGCGTGTCGATGAATCCAGCCCGATGGTCGATGCCCGCCTGCCGGACGGCTCCCGCGTCAACGCCATCATCCCGCCGCTGGCGATTGACGGGCCGATGCTGTCGATCCGCCGTTTTGCCGCCACCCCGCTGCGCCTGAACGACATCATTGAGCTGAAAAGCCTGACACCAGACATGGGCACCGTGATCAAGGGGCTGGCCAAGGCCAAGATCAACATGCTGATTTCCGGGGGTACCGGTAGCGGCAAGACCACCCTGCTCAACATCCTGTCCGGTTTCATTCCCGATACGGAGCGCATCATCACCATTGAAGATGCCGCCGAACTGCAGCTGCAGCAGCCGCACATCATCCGGCTGGAAACCCGCCCGCCCAATATCGAGGGCCGGGGCGAAGTGCCGCAACGGGCACTGGTGCGCAACAGCCTGCGCATGCGGCCGGATCGCATCATCCTTGGCGAGGTGCGCGGTGCAGAGGCCGTCGACATGCTGCAGGCGATGAACACCGGTCACGAAGGCTCGATGGCCACCATCCACGCCAACACCCCGCGCGACGCCATCACTCGCATGGAAAACATGGTGGGCATGGCCGGGATGAACCTGCCGCCCAAGGTGATCCGCCAGCAGATCAGCTCGGCGCTGAGTGTGGTGATCCAGGTGGCGCGCCTTACCGATGGCAAGCGCAAGGTCACCAGCATCCAGGAGATTACCGGCACCGAGGGTGACGTGATCACCATGCAGGAGATCTTCCAGTTTGTACAAACCGGCATTGGTGTGGACGGTGCGGTACAGGGCTACTTCTGCGCCACCGGTGTGCGGCCGAAGTTCATCGAGCGCCTGAAAACGCACGGCGTGGAGATTTCGGACGCGCTGTTCGACCCCAGCAAACGATTCGAGTAGGTGCCATCATGGACACGACCTTTGCCATCCTCATCCTGCTGATCTTTGTCGCGGTGGTCTTCCTGCTGGAAGGCGCCTTCCTGACCTGGAACTCGTACAAGGGTCCGGAGGCCAGCCGCATCGAACGCCGCTTGCAGGCGATGTCTGCCGGCGCGCACCACGGCGAAGCGATGCAGCTGATGAAAGAACGGCTGCTCAGCGACTCCAAAATGATACAGCGCGTCCTGCTGGCATTCCCGCGCGTGCACAAGCTGGACCGCATTCTGGTGCAGTCAGGGTTGAAGCTGAATGTCGGGGTGTTTCTCGGCTTCAGCCTGGCGCTAGGATTGGCCGCATTCATTGCCAGCCGCTTTTTCCCGCTGCCGCTGCTGTTGTCGCTGCTGATCGCGCTGGCGGGCGCCTGCATCCCGTGGATGATCGTCATGAATGCCCGCCACAAGCGACTGGTGCAGTTCGAGGCGCAACTGCCGGATGCGCTAGACCTGATGTGCCGGGCCTTGCGCTCCGGCCATGCCTTGCCGCAATCGTTGAAGATGATCGGCGACGAAATGTCCGATCCGATCGCCGGTGAATTCCGCATCGCCTTCGACGAGGTCAACTACGGCTTCTCGATGCAGGAGGCGCTGATGAACCTGGCGACGCGCATCCCCAGTACCGACCTGCGCTACATGGTGATCGCGGTGCTGATCCAGCGCGAAACCGGCGGCAATCTGGCCGAGCTGCTTGGCAATATCAGCGCGCTGATCCGGGCGCGGCTGAAACTGTACGGCACCATCCGGGTGCTGTCGGCCGAAGGCAAACTGTCGGCGTGGATCCTGACCCTGCTGCCGTTTGCAGTGGGCGGGGTGATCCAGCTGATCAATCCGGGCTTCCTTAAGGTGTTATGGGAAGACCCCAGCGGCTTCATGATGGTCGCGCTGATCGGCTGCATGATGATCGCCGGGATTTTCTGGATGCGGCAGATCATCAAGATCAAAGTCTGACGGCACCCTTACTTGTCATGGCGAGGAAACAGTCATGAATACCTCACAATGGATCTACCTGGCGATCATCTTTCTGGTGGTGTTTGGCGTTGCGCTGACCATCTCGATGCAAGTCGCCCCCAACCGGGTAAAGGCCCGTCTGGAAAAGGTGGTGCAGGCGGATACGCCGCTGGACACCGACAATGCCTCGGCCTGGGTGGCCAAGGCCATCAAGATCGCCACGCCGCTGGCGAGGCTGTCGGTGCCCTCCGACGGCTGGGAAAGCTCGCCGATCCGCATCCGTTTCATGAATGCCGGCTACCGCGGCACCTCGGCGATACCGCTGTACTTCGGCGCCAAGACCCTGTTGGCGCTGGTGTTCCCGGGCGTGCTGTTTCTGTACATCGGCCTCACCGGCGGGCACATGGAAGGCAACAACTTCCTGATCTCGATGCTGTTTGCCGCCGCAGTCGGCTACTACCTGCCCAACATCATCCTGGCGCGGCGCATCGAGCAGCGGCAGCAGGAAATCTTCAACAACTTCCCCGATGCCATCGACCTGCTGCTGGTCTGTGTCGAAGCCGGTCTGGGGCTGGACGCGGCGCTGCTGAAAGTCGGCGAGGAAATCCGCATCAAGAGCACCATTCTTGCCGATGAGCTGCATCTGGTGAACCTGGAGCTGCGCGCCGGCAGCAGCAAGGATCGCGCGCTGCGCAACCTGGCGATGCGTACCGGGGTGCAGGAGGTGGATACCCTGGTGGCGATGCTGATCCAGGCGGACCGCTTCGGTACCAGTATCGGCGAATCGCTGCGCGTGCATGCCGATGATCTGCGTACCAAGCGCCGCCTGCGCGCAGAAGAAGCCGCTGCCAAGATCCCGCTTAAGCTGTTGTTTCCACTGATTTTCTGCATCTTTCCTGCCCTGCTGCTGGTGTTGCTGGGGCCGGCATTCATCCAGATCTACCGCGTGCTGCTGCCATCGTTCGGCGGTGGCGGTTAGCCGGGCGTGGCGCAAGCCGTTATCGAGCATGTCATGGGAGAAAACGCCATGAAAAACACTCCGCTGCTGTTGTCGCTGCTGTGCTGTGTCCCCCTGCTGCAAAGCTGCGAATCGGTGCCGCCGAAACAGGCGTGGGGCTTCCAGCCGCTGCTGAAGGTGCGCCATGGCAATGAAAGCCCGGCGGCGTACTATCAGCTTGGCCGCTACTATCAGGGCCAGAACCGGAGCGACCTCGCCATCCCGGCATTCCAGCAAGCACTGGCGCTGGACACGCACTATGCCGAAGCCCACAACGCGCTTGGTAGCCTCTACGCCGGTCAGCGCCAGTTCGAGCTGGCGATTATGGAATTCCAGCTGGCACTGGCGGCCGCGCCGGATACCGCGCACTTCTATAACAACCTTGGTTATGCCTACTACCTGCAAGGCCGCCCGGTCGAGGCTGCCGCTGCGCTGGAGAAGGCAGCGGCGCTGAAGCCGGGCGATGCCAAGATCACGACCAACCTCAATCTGGCATTGGCACAAAAAACCAAGGCCGAACTGGTGCAACAGGCGTTCACCCCGGCCACGGTCAGTCCGCCGGCAAGCACCGCCAGTAATGTCGCCGCGCCGCCAGTAGCCCAGCCAGTAACAGAAGCTGCGGTGGCAGTGCCCGCGCTGGCACCGGCCAGCCCGCCGGCTGCTGTCGAAGCAATAGCTCCGTCGCCATCCCTGCCCGCCACCCCGCCGCTGGTGGCGGAGCCGGCTCCCGTTATCGCACCACTACCGTCACTCCAGCCGGCACCAGCCGAGCGGCAGCAAGCAGTAGAAACGGCGGCACCAACCATGTTGGCCGCAGCACTGCCGACGGATACGCCGCCATCGGCGCGCGCAGCCCTGTACGAAGTGTCCAACGGCAACGGTATAACCGGCATGGCCCGCCGCGTGAACCAGGCCTTGCTCGCTCAGGGCTACCCGGCGGCACGGCTCACCAACAGCAAGCCGTTCCGTCAGCCGGTGACCGTAGTCGAGTATCGCCCCGGTTATGCCGGTGTGGCCGCAAGGCTGAGCGCCAGCCTGCCGTTGAAACCGGCCATTACGGAAAAAGTGGATCTGCGCCAGAGTACCGATGTCCGGCTGGTGCTGGGCCGCGACGTGATGACCCACCTCGCGCTGGTCACACCACGGCAGCGTGAAACCCAGCTGGCGCTCGGTGCACCGCCACGGCTGGTGAAACCTTGAACGACGGTTGCCGAACAAGCTGCCTGCTGGTGGGCAGTGTGAAGCAGTTAGCTAAAGCCAAGGCGCCAATCTCCTGTCAGTCGACGGTTTGATTGGCATCTTTCTGGTTTTGTCTGATTGATTTTGGTGGCTGCATAACGACGCGTGGCAGAGTCGTTACCACGAAGACCATTTTTCTTACCACTGAATTACCACAAAAAATGGATGATGCACGGTGACAGGTCGTGACGGCAAATGAAATGCGCCGCCTTATCTGGCAAGGGTTGTAGCCCTATTTATTACCAGTTAAGACGGCGCATTATTGAGTTCTGGCGGAAGCGGTGAGATTCGAACTCACGGAAGGCTCACACCTTCGGCGGTTTTCAAGACCGCTGCCTTAAACCACTCGGCCACGCTTCCTTGCGTTGTGCAGAACAACAACAGGCCGCGATTATATTGATGCCGCTGCGGTTTGCCAAGATTTTTCCGGTACGCACCGGCTGCCGTTTCGTGCCACCGGCGGCGGTGCAGAGGCCCAGCCTGTCTGCCGTATCGCCGTGTAAGGCTAACGCACCAACTGCGCAGCCAGTGCCTCGGCGGCGCGCAGAGCCAGCGCATAGATCGACAGTTGCGGGTTGGCGCCGATGCTGGTCGGGAACATCGACCCGTCGATCACACTCAACCCGGCAACCTGCCAATGCTGCCCCAGATGGTCGATCACGCCCTGGCGTTCATCGCCAGCCATCGCGGCACCACCCATCACGTGGGCGCTGACCACGCGGGTGCGCAGCAACTGCATCGGCAGCGCCGCGATCATCTGCTGCGCCTGCGGCCAACTGCGGGCCAGGCCGGCGTTCTCGTGAACCGGCAGCACCGCGCGGGCGCCGGCGGCAAACTGGATTTCCGCCATCTGCAGCAGTGCCCGCCGCGCGGCCTGCCACTCCACGTCGCCCAGCACATAATCCAGTTGCGGCGAGCCATCGCGGCGCAGTCGCACCTGTCCACCCTGGCTGTCGGCGTGAAAACCGTCGCGTAGCAGTGCGAGGGTGACATTCAGGTATGGCAATTGCCGCATCAGCCGCGCGTGCTCATCCCCCAGCCCCGGCAGCGTGGCGGCAAAGATCAGCGGATGAATCGGTGGCACTTCCAGCTTGAAGCCAAGCGGCCCGTCCAGTGGCTGGGTGTGCAGGAAGTGGTCGCTGTACACGCTTTGCGGCGCACCGTGATAGCCGTCAATACGCTGCGGCATGATGGCGCCGGACAGCAGTACCGGGTGCAGGAAGGTGCGCCGGCCGACCAGCCCGTACGGATCCGGCAGTTGGCTGCGCAGCAGGATGGCCGGGGTGCCGATGGCGCCGGCGCTGAGCACTACATGGCGGGCACGAACGGTGATCTGCCGGCCGGTGTGGCGAATGCCGGGGCCATCCAGCGCCGCGCCGGTGATGCCCAGCGCGCGCTTGCCGTCACGGCTGGCCAGTACCCGTGTCACCGCGACCCGTGTCAGCAGGCGTGCACCGCGCTGCAGGGCGGCCGGCAAGGTGCTGACCAGCATCGACTGCTTGGCATTGGTCGGGCAGCCGGTGCCGCAATAGCCCAGATTCCAGCAGCCGCTGACATTGCGGTGGATGCGGCCAACCTTGATGCCGAGCTTGTCGCAGCCTTGTGCCAGCACCGCGTTGTTGGCGTTGGGGGCGACTTCCCAGTCGCGGATGCCGAGACGCTGTTCCGCGCGCTCGAACCACGGACGCAGTGCCTCGTCCTGCAGTGGCTGCAGTCCGTACTGCTCGCGCCACCAGCGCAGGGTGTCGGGCGGGGTGCGGAAGGAACTGGTCCAGTTGACGGTGGTGCTGCCACCGACCGTGCGCCCCTGCAGGATGGTGATGCCCTTGTCGGCGGTCTGGCGGTTGGCCGCCTCCTGGTACAGTTGCGGGTAGGCGTCGCTTTCGCGCAGGCGGAAGTCGCGGCTGCTTTTCAGCGCGCCCTCTTCCACGATTACCACGTCCAGGCCGGCCTGGCTCAGCACCTCCGCGCTGATGCCGCCACCGGCGCCACTACCGACGATGACCACGTCGCATTCCAGCGCCAGGTCGCGCTCGAGCGTGCTGGCATCGAGCACCTGCCAGCCGCTGGCCAGCCCTTCCTGCCACGGATCGGGCAAGGTGTTATTCATCGCAGGAATCCTTGAATGGCGGGCGGAAGCCGGTAGCCGATGGCGTGCTGCTGGCTGGCGGCACCGTAATGGGCGGCATACACCAGGTTGTGCAGCGCCTGGTAGGCACTGCGCTGCAAGGCGAAACGGCTGTGCCGCCAGCGCTGCAGGAAGGCGCGGATCTGTTGCGGGCTGGCGTCCGGCCACGCTGCGGGTATGCCGGCCAGCCAGCGCCGTACCAGGGGCTGTTGCAACAGGTCGAACAGTTCGCGCACCTCTTGCTGCAGCGGTAGCGGCAGGCTGGCAATGGCCAGCAGCACGTTGGCCGCAACGGTGGCCGGCTTGCAGGCAACGCGCTCGCCCAGCAGCGCCGGGGCCAGCTGCTGCAGCCATTGCCGGTCCTGCTCGCTGGCAACAAAGCCTGGCGCTGCGGCGGGTCGCAGCCAGTAGCCGCCGGCGCTTAACAGCACGCTGCCGGCGATGCCGCAGCCGAGTAATTGGCGTCGACTGAGCTTCATCGGCCGATCATCCAGCGCAACAGCAGCTTGACGGTGTTGCCATACGGCGGCGCGGTCAGCCAGGTGCCGCTCAGGCGTGACTGGTACAGCACCGGCTTCAGTTTGGAGAAGGTCAGGAAGCCTTCGTGACCATGGTAGTGGCCCATGCCGGAGGCGCCGACGCCGCCAAAGGGCAGCGCCTCCTGGGCCACGTGCAGCAAGGTGTCGTTGACGGTGACGCCGCCGGCAATGGTGTCGCGCAACAGCCGCTCGATGCGCGCCTTGTCGTGGTCGAACAAATACATCGCCAGAGGCCGTGGCTGCTGCCGCAGCAGTTCGGCGGCCTGTTCCAGCGAGTCGTAGCCGATGACGGGCAGCAGCGGGCCGAAGATTTCCTCCTGTCGCACCCTGCAGTCCGGCGGCGCCTGCTCGATCAGCGTCAGCGGCAGCTTGCGGGCGGCGGCGAGTGCGGCCGGCGTTTCGTTGGCGGGATTGATGGTGGTGAGCACCGCCCCGGCGGCCTGCGCCTGTGCCGCGAGCGCTTGCAGGCGCTCGTAGTGCGGCACGCTGATGATGGCGCTGTAGTCGGCATTGCTGGCCAGGGTCGGGTAGGCACGTGTCGCCGCGTCGCGCAATGCCGCAACCAGCGCGGCCTGTTGCGGGCGCGGCACCAGCACATAGTCCGGCGCGACGCAGGTCTGCCCCGCATTCAGTAGCTTGCCGGCCACGATGCGGCGCGCAGCGTGCTGCAGGTCGGCGCCGGGTGCCACCAGCACCGGCGACTTGCCGCCCAGTTCCAGCGTCACCGGTACCAGGTTGGCCGCCGCGGCCTGCATGACCTCGCGGCCAACCCTGGTCGAGCCGGTGAACAGCAGGTGGTCGAACGGCAGGCTGGCAAAGGCGCGCGCCACGCCAGCGTCGCCAGTCACGACGCGGACCACGTCGTCGCCGAGATAACGGTTCAGCAGCGTGGCCAGCAGCGTGCCGGTGCGTGGCGTCAGCTCCGACATCTTCAGCAGTGCCCGGTTGCCGGCCGCCAGCGCCGCCACCAGCGGCCCCAGCGCCAGGAACAGCGGGTAATTCCACGGCACGATGATGCCGACCACGCCCAGCGGCTGCGGCAGCAGCCGGGCCCGCGCCGGCTGGAACCACAGCGATACCGGCCGCCGCTGCGGGCGCAACCATGTTGCCAGCTGTCGCCGCGCGTGGCGGATGCCGGCCAGCGTCGGGAATACCTCCGCCAGCCGGGTTTCCACCACGCTGCGATGGCCGAAATCCGCGCTGATGGCAGCGGCCAGCTCGTGCTGGTGCTGCTGCAACAGGCGGGCCAAACCATCCAGCCACTGCCGACGTTGTGCCAGCGACGGGTACGGCACAAGGTTGGCCGCATCGCGCAACTGGCTCAGGTGATTGGTGAGGGTGACGGCGGTGTGTGCGGCAAGCTGCATGTGATAAGCTCCATTCTGGTTGCCGTCAAACGATTGTTTAGAGTCCGTACTCTATGCGGTTGTGTTCCATTTGTCACGAGCGAATTGTCATGTTGCTTCCGTTCTTCAATGCCCTGCGTGCCGCCGGACTGCCGGTGTCGCTAAAAGAGCACCTCACCCTGCTGGAGGCGCTATCGCGACAGCTGGCGTTTGGCAGTGTCGACGAGTTTTACTATCTGGCGCGCACCATCCTGATCAAGGACGAAAAGTATTACGACCGCTTCGACCAGGTGTTCGGCCACTGCTTCAACGGCCTGGCGCTGGAGCTGGAAGACCTGCAGACCGCGATCCCGGAAGACTGGCTGCGCAAGCAGGTGGAGAAATTCCTCTCCGATGAGGAAAAGCGGCAGCTAGAGGCGCTGGGCTGGGACAAGCTGATGCAGACGCTGCGCGAGCGCCTTGCCGAGCAGAAGGAGCGTCACCAGGGCGGCAACAAGTGGATCGGCACAGGTGGCACCAGTCCGTTCGGTGCCTATGGCTATCACCCGGAGGGTGTCCGCATCGGGCAGCAGGCGTCGCGCCACCGGCGCGCGGTCAAGGTGTGGGATCAGCGCGAGTTCCGCAATTTTGACGACCAGGTCGAGCTGGGTACGCGCAACATCAAGGTGGCCTTGCGCCGCCTGCGCCAGTTCGCGCGCGAAGGCGCCGCCGAGGTGCTGGATCTGGATGCCACCATCGCCGCGACCGCGCGCAACGCCGGCTTCCTCGATCTGCAGATGGTGCCGGAGCTGCACAATACGGTGAAGCTGCTGGTGCTGTTCGATGTCGGCGGCTCGATGGACGACCACATCCGTGCCTGTGAGGAGCTGTTTTCGGCGGTGCGCAGCGAGTTCAAGCATCTGGAGTATTACTACTTCCACAACTGCGTCTATGAAGGGGTGTGGAAAGACAATGCACGTCGCCACGGCCAGAAACTGTCGACCTGGGACCTGATCCACACCTTTGGCAGCGACTACAAGCTGATCTTCGTCGGCGATGCCAGCATGAGCCCGTACGAGATCGTCTACCCCGGCGGCAGTGTCGAGCACATGAACGAGGAGTCCGGCGAGGTGTGGCTGCGCCGCCTGCTGGCGCAGTTCAGGCACGCGGTGTGGCTGAATCCGATGCCGCAGGAACACTGGGGCTATACCCAGTCCATCGGCCTGATCCGGCAGCTGCTGCAGGAGCGCATGTATCCGCTGACGGTGGAGGGCATCGACAGCGCGATGCGCCAGCTACGCCACAGCGTCAGCTAGCACCGTCGCTTGCGGCCAACGTTTTCTCGATGCGCCGCGCAAACACCGTCATTTCCTTCGCGGCCTGCTTGTCGCCGCGCTGCTCGGCCACCGCGATGCCGTCACGGTAGGCCTGCAGCGCCTGTTGCGGCTCGCCGCCGGCCTGCAAGGCCTTGCCCAGCAGTTTCCACGCCGCGGAATAATCGTGCTGGAAGGCCAGCGCCGCCCTCGCCTCGCGTATCGCCTGCGGCCACTGTTCCAGGCGGGCGTATTCATTGGCCAGGCCGAAGCGCAGCAGTGCGCCGTCGCGCGGGCCGTCGACCAGTTTTTGCAGGCGTTGCAGGGCTTCGTCGTTCATATCGGGGACTCCGGGTGCGGGTTGCGGGCGGCGCGGCTTCGCGACGACCATGGTTTCATGTTATAAGCTGGCGCCGCTATTGGCTGCCGGCATTTACAATGACAGCCTATTGCCAGTCGTCGGCGCCTGCCTCTAGACTGCGGAAACGTCATATTCCTGAAAGGAAAGCTACCCATGTTGCACAGTTTCCTTTCCTCATGCCAGTCGCGACGCTGGCCGGCCCTGCTGCTGGGCGTGCTGCTGGGCTTGCCGCCACTTGCCAATGCGGCGTGCACGCGGCTGGTGGCCTCCGGCAATCCCGAGTATCCGCCCTTTCTGTGGCAAGACCCGAAAAACGACAGCAAGCTGATCGGCGCCAATGCCGAGCTGATGCAACTGGTGGCCCGCGAGATCGGCATCCCGATCGAGGTGCGCTATGTCGGGCCGTGGGGCCGGGTGCAGGAGAGTGCGCGCAACGGCCGCATCGACCTGATCGCCGGCGCCTTCCTGACGCAGCCGCGGCTGACCTACCTGCGCTACCTGCAGCCGGTGATCCGCGATACGCAGACCCTGATCTGGACGCGGCAGCAGCACCCGCTGCAATACCAGCGCTGGGAAGACCTGCAGGGGCAGGAAGGCATCACCGTGGTCAACAACAGTTTTGGCCAGGCTTTCGACCAGTTTGCCGCGATCAACCTCAAGTTGCAGCAGGTCGGCAGCGTCAAGAACGCGCTGCAGATGCTGAGCCTGGGGCGTGCCGACTACCTGATTTACGAGGATGCACCGGGTCTTGCCTATGCCGCCAGCCTCAATATCAGGGGCTTGCGTGCATCCTCAGTGCCGGTCAGCCGCGAAAAGCTGTACCTGACCGTGGCGCTGGCTTCCGTCTGCAATAACGAGCAACTGGCGGAGCGCCTGTCGCGGGCTATGAAAAAACTCAGTGACGACCGGGTAATGGACGCGTTGGTGGAGAAGTACCTGCGCGTGTGGCAGGCGCAGAGCAGTGCCGCGCGCCGGCCCGGCTGAAGCGTGCCGGTGAGCGGTAACCGGCGCTAGCGCCGAGCCGGTGCTGTTGCGGCCAACCTTGGCCTGCTGTCGCAAGTCTCCGCTCACAAATCGCCGACCACAAAAAAAGCCCCGCAACCGCGGGGCTTTTTGCTGCAGGCAAAGCGGTACTGGCCGCTGTGACTTAGGCTTTTACAGTGTCAGCCACATCCTGGTAGTCCTGGATCTGGTTGAAGTTGAGGTACTGGTATACCTCGGCGCCGCTCTCGTTGATGATGCCGATGTTGGCCTTGTACTCCTCGACGGTCGGGATCTTGCCCAGCTTGGAGCAGATCGCGGCCAGTTCGGCCGAGCCGAGATACACGTTGGTGTTCTTGCCCAGACGGTTCGGGAAGTTACGGGTCGAGGTCGACATCACGGTCGCGCCTTCGCGCACCTGCGCCTGGTTACCCATGCACAGCGAGCAGCCCGGCATTTCGGTGCGGGCACCGGCCATGCCGAACACGCCGTAGTGACCTTCCTTGGTCAGCTGTTGCGCATCCATCTTGGTCGGCGGGGCAACCCACAGCTTGACCGGCAGGTCGCGCTTGCCTTCCAGCAGCTTGGACGCGGCACGGAAGTGACCGATGTTGGTCATGCAGGAGCCGATGAACACTTCGTCGATCTGGGTGCCGGCGACTTCGGACATGAACTTCACGTCGTCCGGGTCGTTCGGGCAGGCCACGATCGGCTCTTTCACGTCGGCCAGATCGATTTCGATCACGGCGGCGTATTCGGCGTCGGCATCGGCATTCAGCAGTTCACCGTTGGCGATCCACTCTTCCATCTTCTTGATGCGACGCTCCAGGGTGTGGGCGTCCTGATAGCCTTCGGCGATCATGTACTTCATCAGGGTGATGTTGGACTGCATGTACTCGACGATCGGCGCCTTGTTCAGGTGCACGGTGCAGCCGGCGGCGGAGCGCTCGGCGGAAGCGTCGGACAGCTCGAAAGCCTGTTCTACTTTCAGATCCGGCAGGCCTTCGATTTCCAGTACCTTGCCGGAGAAGATGTTCTTCTTGCCGGCCTTGGCCACGGTCAGCAGGCCCTGCTTGATCGCGTACAGCGGAATGGCGTTCACCAGGTCACGCAGGGTCACGCCCGGCTGCAGCTCGCCCTTGAAACGCACCAGCACCGATTCCGGCATGTCTAGCGGCATCACGCCGGTAGCAGCGGCAAAGGCCACCAGGCCGGAGCCGGCCGGGAAGGAAATGCCGATCGGGAAGCGGGTGTGCGAGTCGCCACCGGTGCCGACGGTATCCGGCAGCAGCAGACGGTTCAGCCAGCTGTGGATCACGCCATCGCCCGGACGCAGCGCCACGCCGCCACGGGTGGAGATGAAGGCTGGCAGCTCCTTGTGCATCTTCACGTCGACCGGCTTCGGATAGGCGGCGGTGTGGCAGAACGACTGCATGACCAGATCGGCGGAGAAGCCCAGGCAAGCCAGGTCTTTCAGTTCGTCGCGGGTCATCGGGCCGGTGGTGTCCTGCGAGCCGACGGTCGTCATCTTCGGTTCGCAGTAGGTGCCCGGACGCACGCCTTGGCCTTCCGGCAGGCCACAGGCGCGGCCAACCATTTTCTGTGCCAGCGAGAAGCCCTTGCCGGAATTGGCCGGGTCTTTCGGCAGGCGGAATTCGGTGGAGGCTGGCAGGCCCAGCGCTTCACGCGCCTTGGAAGTCAGGCCGCGACCGATGATCAGGTTGATACGGCCGCCGGCGCGCACTTCGTCGAGCAGTACGTCGGATTTCAGGCTGAATTTTTCGACCAGCTGGCCGTCTTTCTCGATCTTGCCTTCGTACGGGTAGATGTCGATCACGTCGCCCATTTCCAGCTTGGACACGTCCACTTCGATCGGCAGCGAGCCGGAGTCTTCCTGGGTGTTGAAGAAGATCGGTGCGATCTTGCCGCCGAGGGTCACTCCGCCGAAACGCTTGTTCGGTACGAATGGGATGTCCTGGCCGGTGGCCCACACCACCGAGTTGGTGGCGGATTTGCGCGAGGAACCGGTGCCGACCACGTCGCCGACGTAAGCGACCAGGTTGCCTTTTTTCTTCAGGTCTTCGATGAACTGCATCGGGCCGCGCTTGCCGTCTTCTTCCGGCGTGAACGCCGCATCCGGACGGGTGTTCTTCAGCATCGCCAGGTAGTGCATCGGGATGTCGGGGCGGGACCAGGCATCCGGCGCCGGAGACAGGTCGTCGGTGTTGGTTTCGCCCGGCACCTTGAACACGGTCACGGTGATCTTTTGTGCCACTTCCGGACGGCTGGTGAACCACTCGGCATCGGCCCAGCTTTGCAGCACGGCCTTGGCATTGGCGTTGCCGCCTTCGGCCAGCACTTGCACGTCGTGGAAGAAGTCGAATACCAGCAGGGTTTTCTTCAGGCCTTCGGCGGCGATGGCGCCAACCTGGGCGTCGCCCAGCAGGTCGATCATCGGCTTGACGTTGTAACCGCCCAGCATGGTGCCCAGCAGTTTGGTCGCGGTTTCGCGCGAAACCAGCGGCGACTTCACGCTGCCTTCGGCGACGGCGGCCAGGAACGAAGCTTTGACCTTGGCGGCGTCGTCGACACCAGGCGGCACGCGGTGAGTGATCAACTCGACCAGTGTCTCTTCTTCGCCGGCTGGCGGGTTCTTCAGCAGTTCAACCAGTTCTTCGACTTGTTTGGCGGTCAGCGGCAGTGGTGGAATGCCCAGTGCGGCGCGTTCTGCGACATGTTGGCGGTAAGCTTCTAGCATGGCTTGGGACCTTTTTGCTGGGGTTATGTGCAAGTTAGTCTGTCGACAGCGGGTGAATGTCTGCCGGCAACCACCCGGCCGCATCGGGACAATGACAGCCGGTCGGGATGGTGAAAGATTACGCCGTTCCTAGGGTGAGCACAAACGAGTAATCGCAACATTGCCTGTGAGATATAATCACACCATGAATGCCTACCCTCCCCTTAACGGATTGCGTATTTTCGAGACGGCAGCAAGGCTGGAAAGCTTTTCTGCTGCGGCCAACGAGCTACATGTTACTCATGGTGCTGTGAGCAAGCAGATCAAGCAGCTGGAGGACTGGCTGGGGGTGCAGCTGTTCGAACGCACTGGCGGCCGCGTCAAGCTGACCGACACCGGTTGGCGCTATCTGGTGCAGGTGCAGGACGGCCTGGACCTGATCGCCAACGCCACCTCGCAGCTGCTGCAGCCGGATCGCCAGCGCCGCCTGTCGATCAACTCGACACCGACCTTTGCCATGTACTGGCTGCTGCCGCGACTGGCTGATTTTCGTGCTCGCCATCCGGACATCGATCTGCACATCGTCACCTCCGATCGCGACATCAGTCGGCTGGACACGCCGTTCGACATCGCCATTCGTCGTGGTCCCGGCGACTGGCCCGGCCACCTCGCCAAGCCGTTCCTGGAGGAATGGGAGCTGCCACTGTGTCATCCCGCATTGCTGAAAAAGATACCGCTCACCAGTCCGGCTGACCTCGCGCAGCACACCCTGCTGTATGCCGATACGCGGCCAACGGCGTGGCAGCGCTGGCTGACCCTGGCGGCGGTGCCGGAGCTGAAGCCGGCCAGCCGGCTGCATTTCGACCGCTTTTCGCTGGCGCTGCAGGCGGCGCTGGACGGGCTGGGCGTGGTACTGGGGCCGCTGCCGATGGCGCAGCGCGAGATCGATGCCGGCCGGCTGGTGGCGCCGCTGTCGCTGCCGATTGTGCCGGTGCGGGATTACTGCTGGATTGCACCGCGCGCCGCGATCGACGATACCGCCATCAACGCCTTCTGCCAGTGGCTGGAGCAGCAGGCTGTCATGCATCAATAATGTGCGGATTACCAATTGACAGCCACCGGCGGCGGTCGTCTATGCTGGGGCACACTGTGTAACGGGTAATGACTATGCTTTTCGACATGTGTCACCTGACGGTCTGTCTGGTGGAGCCTTCGCGGGCGCAAGGACAGATCATCCAGCACCATCTGCAGGAACTGGGCATCGAGCGGGTCGATCGCGTCGAGAGCGGCGCCGAGGCGCTGGCGCGCATCCATCTGCCGCCGTTGCCGGACATTGTGATTAGCGCGATGTACTTGCCGGACATGACCGGCGCCGAGCTGGTGATGGCGATGCGCGGCGATGAGCGGGTGCGCGAGATGCCGTTCGTGCTGGTTTCCAGCGAAACGCGACCGCAGCAGCTGGATGCGATCCGCCAGGCCGGCGCGATGGCGATTTTGCCCAAGCCGTTTACCCCGGCGCAGCTGGACAAGGCGATCAGCAGTTCGCTCGATTACCTCAATGTCGAAGACACCCGCAGCGAGCTGGAATCGCTGGATCTGTACGCGAAGAAGATCCTGCTGGTCGACGACAGCACCGTATCGCGCAGCTTCATGCGCAGCGTGCTGGAACGCTTCGGTTTTTGCGAGATCACCGAGGCCGACAACGGCCGCAGCGCGGTCGGGCTGCTGGCGGCCGGCAATTATTTCGACCTGATCATCACCGACTACAACATGCCGGAGATGGATGGTTGTGAGCTGATCGAGCATATCCGCACCAGCAGCCAGCTGGTTTCGGTGCCGATCCTGATGGTGTCCGGCGAGCAGGACGAGCAAAGGTTGGCCGCAGTCGAAGAAGCCGGCGTGTCCGCCATCTGCGACAAGCCGTTTGACATCGGCACCCTGAAGAGCCTGATCAGCCAGTTCCTGTAGCGCTGATGGCCGCACCCTTCGCCGCCGGCATGCCGGCAGCGGGTGCCGGGCTTAGCGTGGCGGCACCCACACCAGGCGTTCTGCTGCACCGCTCGCCTGTCGCCGCCAGTAACCTTCCTTGCCGAATGCGGCGGGCGATGCCAGACCACCCTCCCACGACAGCCGGCGCACCGGCAGCTCGCCGCGGCGCAAGGCCTCGGCCTGCTCTGCCGGACTGCTGGCGGCGGCCAGCAGGCAGCGCGGCTGCGTCAGTAGCACCAGGTGGTTGAACAGGCTCAGCAGTGCCGCGCGCCATGGTTGCACCGCCGGGGTGTCCGGCAACTGCAGGCTGTCACCGCCACGCAAGGTCAGCGCCAGCACCTCGGCGTTCTGCTGCCACCAGCCGCTGTTTCCCTGCGCAAAACCGGCGGCCAGCATCAGCACCTGCCAGGCGCCCTCCTCGTCACTGTGCACGTAGGCACCGCTGCCATCGGGCAGTGCGATGAAGCACGCCGCCAGCGCTAGGGTTGGCGCCGCCGGCAGTGCCTTGGGCGGATGTGTCGCCGCCAGCGCGGCGCCCAGTGCCGCATCGCACCGCAGCAACTGGCGGCCGTGACGCACGAAGTGGCCATACGCCTGAGCCAGCAACCCCTCGGCCTCCTGTCGTGTCGCATCCAGCCCTACGCCGCCGGGAGCCGCCTGCAATGTGCGGCGCAGCAAGGCGTCGCAGTCGGCGACGGCGCTCTTGCCGCCATGTTCAAACAGGTGCGCCACCCGCTTGGCCCATGGCCGGCTGGCAGCATAACGAACAGGATGAAACGAAACAGTCACGGGATGGCTCCGGAAAAAAGGCGCGATTGTAGCGGAAAGCCTGTCACTACGACGCCGCATTGTGATGTCATCTGAAAGCGGGTAAGCTCGTCGTTGCGCTGAAAGTTGCTTGCAATGCTAGGCGCGGACGCCTGCGCACTGGTTGTGCAAGCATCCTTCCCTTGTTTTACAAAGTGCTTTGTGGCCGGCCTCGTGCCGGCTTTTTTTCGCGTGGCGGATGCCGGATTCAGGGAGCAAGCGATGACAACTCTGGGCTTTGTCGGATTGGGGTTGATGGGGGTGCCGATGTGCCGGCGCCTGCTGGCGGCCGGGCATCCACTGACAGTATGGAACCGCTCTACCGCCAAGGCCGACAGCCTGCGTGCCGCGGGTGCCGTGGTCGCGGCCAACCTTGGCGAACTGGTGCGCGGCAGCGACATCATCATGCTCTGCCTGGCCAATGACGAGGCGGTGCGGGCGGTGTGGCAGGCGGAGGGTGGCATCCGTGCGCAGCTGCGCCCCGGCCAATTGCTGGTCGACTTCTCCAGTACGTCGCCGGCGCTGACCCGGCAACTGGCGCAGCAGGCGGCCGAGCACGGTGCCGCCTGGGTCGATGCGCCGGTGTCCGGTGGTGTGCGCGGCGCGGAAAACGGCACGCTGGTGATCATGGCTGGCGGCCTGGCGCCGGACATCGCCCGCCTGCAGCCCTTTGCCGCCTGCCTGTCGCAACGGCTGAGCCACATCGGCGGCCATGGTGCCGGACAGGTTGCCAAGGTCTGCAACCAGCTGATCGTGGCCAGCAATGCGATGCTGATCGCCGAAACGGTGCAACTGGCGGAGGCGGCCGGTATCGACGCCAGCCTGTTGCCGGCGGCGCTGGCCGGCGGCTTTGCCGATTCGCTGCCGTTCCAGATACTGGCGCCGCGCATGGCGCAGCGCCAGTATCAGCCGCTGCAGTGGAAGGTGGCCACCCTGCTCAAGGATCTCGGTAATGCGCGCCAGCTGGCGTCCGAACACGACGCAACGCTGCCGCTGGCCAGCCTCGCGGCCGACTTGATGGCCCGCCATGCCGCGGCCGGCTACGCCGAGCAGGACCTGAGCACGGTGATAGCCTGTTATCTGCCCGATAGCGAGGTGCGCTGAGATGCCGCGTTTTGCCGCCAACCTGTCGCTGCTGTTTACCGAGCTGCCGTTGCCGGCGCGCTTCGCCGCTGCCGCGGCCGCCGGTTTTGACGCGGTCGAAATCCAGTTTCCCTACGACTATCCGGCGCCGCTGCTGCGTGATGCCGCGGCCGCGGCCGCGGTCGACATCATCCTGATCAACCTGCCTGCCGGCGACCTGATGGCCGGCGGTTATGGTCTGGCCAGCCACCCGGCGCGCACCACGCAATTCATGGCGGCGCTGGCCGAGGGCGAACACTACGCGCAGGTGCTGGGCGTGCAGATGGTCAATGTGCTGGCCGGCCGCTTCGATGCGCAGCAGGACGCGGCGCTGGCGCGGCAGACCCTTGCGGCCAACCTGGCGCTGGCGGGTGCGCGCCTCGCGGCACACGGTGTTCGCGTCACTTGCGAAGCGATCAACAATCTCGACATGCCCGGTTTTGTGGTGAGTACGCCGGCCGAGTTGGCCGCAGTGCTGGCCGAGGTGGCGCACCCCAATGTCAGCATGCAGCTGGACCTCTACCATCTGGCGCGGATGCAGCTGGATCTGGCCGGCACCTTGGCGCAGTACCTGCCGCAGACCGGCCACATCCAGTTTGCCGATTGCCCTGGCCGCCACGAGCCCGGCACCGGCGAGCTGCCGCTGGCGCAAATCTTTGCCTTGCTGGACGAGCTTGGCTATACCGGATGGTGCGCCGCCGAATACAAACCGGCCACCAGCACGGCGGATAGCCTGTCCTGGCTGGCTTCTTGGCACTGATTTTTTCGGTTGTTGCGGTGCAGCACAATTAAAAATCAGCTACTTGCCGCTGTTGTTCGCAGAAAACGCTTGCCAAGCGTAATTAATTTCCATAGAATGCGCCCTTTCCTGATTTGCTGAGCGGAAACACCCGCGCCGCCAGCTTCCACGATTTCATCGTATCTGACCGTTTTTGGCTTCGTTTCTCGCCTCGTCCTTTCCGTTCGGACTGCAGTTCGCCGCTTTGTCAGGTTGGTTCGATGACCTGTAACCCTTAGCGGGCTAACGCACCGGCCATAAGCCGGACTGAAAGGATCACCATGCATTTCTCCGATCTCGGACTCCCAGAACCTATCGTTCAAGCACTGACCAAATCCGGCTACGAAAGCCCGACCGACGTTCAGGCTGAAGCCATTCCTGCCGCCCTGCTGGGCAAGGACCTGCTGGTATCGGCACAGACCGGTAGCGGCAAGACCGCCGCCTTCCTGCTGCCAGCCCTGACCAAAATGGGCGAGCGCTCCAAAGGTTCCGGCAATGGCCCGCGTGTTCTGGTACTGACCCCGACCCGCGAACTGGCCTCCCAGGTAGAAAAGAACGCCCAGGTTTACGGCGAACACCTGCGCTGGTTGCGTACCGTGACACTGGTCGGCGGCGCTTCGTTCGGCTTCCAGACCCGCGCCCTGTCGCGTCCGGTCGACATCATCGTCGCCACTCCAGGTCGCCTGATGGATCACATGCGCTCCGGCCGTGTTGACTTCTCCCGCCTGGAAATGCTGATTCTGGACGAAGCCGACCGCATGCTGGACATGGGCTTCATCGAAGACATCGAAACCATCGTTGCCGCCACCCCGGCCGATCGCCAGACCCTGCTGTTCTCCGCCACGCTGGACGGTACCGTTGGCCGCATGGCAGAGAAGATGACCCGCTCGCCACAGCGTATCGAGATTGCCCGCAAGGAAGACGGCGGCAGCATCGAAGAACACCTGCTCTACGCCGACGACAATGCCCACAAGGCCCGTCTGCTGGACGCCATCCTGAAAGAGTCCGATTTTGAACAGGCGGTCGTGTTCAGCGCCACCAAGATCGGTTCCGAAGAAATCGCCGACAAATTGTCGGACATGGGCTACTCCGCCGCCTGCCTGCACGGCGACATGCCGCAGAACTGGCGTAACCGTACCCTGAACGACCTGCGTCGCGGTCGCATCAAGATCCTGGTTGCCACCGACGTGGCCGCTCGCGGTATCGATGTGCCGGCCATCGGCCTGGTAGTGAACTACGACCTGCCAAAACAGGCGGAAGACTACGTGCACCGTATCGGTCGTACCGGTCGTGCCGGCCGTAGCGGCGTGGCGATCACCATCGCCGAATCGCGCGAATTCCACCGCGTGCGCCGTATCGAGCAGTACATCAAGCGCTCGCTGACCGAAGCCGTGATCCCAGGCCTGGAGCCGACCCGTCGTCCGCCAAAAGGCCGTCCGGCCGGTGCCCGCAACAACGGCCCGCGTCGCGGTAATGGCGGTGGTTACGGTGATCGCAAGCCGGGTAGCGGTGGCGGTTACGCCGGTCGCAGCAGCAGCGGTCCACGCCGCAGCGGCAGTGGCGGCGGCAGCAGCTACAGCGGTAGCCGTGCCCCACGCGCTGAATAAGCCGACATGAAAAATCCCCGATGCCTGCATCGGGGATTTTTTTCGTTTGCGGCCAACCTTGGTTGCCCTGGACTGACGGTGTCGTCTTAGTGGCGCGCGGCGTGCGATTTGTCGGAGTACATCTTGCGGTCGGCGGCGCGTAGCAGTAGTTCCGGCTCGTCACCATCCTCCGGATACAGCGCCACGCCGATGCTGGCGGAGACACGATACAGCGCGCCCTCATCGCGCACCGGCCGGTCGATGGCCATCTCGACCTTGCGCGCCAGCGTCGCCAGGGTCAGCTCGTCGCTGACCTGCGGAATCAGCAGCACGAATTCGTCGCCACCGACCCGCGCCACGGTGTCGGAGCGGCGCAGCAGGGCCATCAGGCGGTCGGCCACGGTCTGCAGCACCTTGTCACCGGCGGCATGACCGTAGCGGTCATTGACCTGCTTGAAGCGATCCAGATCGACAAACATCACCGCAAACTGCTGGTGCAGGCGTTCCGCGCGGCGGATCTCCTGCCCCAGACGGTCGAACAGCAGGGTGCGGTTGATGCAGCCGGTCAGCGCATCGTGCGAGGCCTGATACTGGATCAGCTGTTGCGATTCCTTGGCGTCGGTGACATCCATTAGCACACCAAACAGCAGCGGCTCGCCCTCGCGCTCCACCACCTGCGCGCGTAGCGCCAGCCAGCCGTAGCCGCTGTCGCCGTGGCGTAGGCGTACTTCCACTGCTAGCGGCGTGCGCTGCTGCAGGCTGTGCTGCAGCGCATCGCGCCAGCGCTGGCGATCCTGCACCAGCATCCGGCGCTCCACTTCCACCAGCGGCAACAGCGGGCGCGGCTCGACGGCCAGCAGGCGGCAGGCCTCTTGCGACAGCGACACCTGCCCGTCCTGCGGCGCGTAACTCCAGTGCCCCAGGCGGGCCACCTGCCCTGCAAGCCGCAGCCAGCCCAGCTGCTCCTCCATTGCCTGTTGGGTCTGCATCGCCTCGTCGGCGGCCAGCTTGCGCTCCACCACGACCGCCGTCCAGCGCGCCAGGTGCTGCACAAACTCGGTGTCGGCACTGGAAAACGGTGCACGCGGTGCGCTGGCGCAGAACGCCAGCGTGCCAAATATGCGGCCCTGCACCAGCAGCGGTATGCCGATGTAGGCGCGGAAGCGGAATTCGCGGTAACAGGCGCTGTCGGCCAGCGCCGTTTCCAGCACATCGGGCAGGCACAGCAGCTGGCCGTTCTGCAGCGTGCGTTCGCAATAGGTGAGATCCAGCGGCAGGGACTTGCCGCGGCTCAGATCATTGCCGGCGTGGCAGGCAATGATTTCCAGTTGCGTGGCCTTGCGCTGGGCGACAAAGGCGATTTCCATGCCCAGTGCCGCCGCGCCGGCAGCCAGTGCACTGTCCAGTCGGTGCAGGCGGTCTTTCTCGCTGGAGGCAGCCAGATCGGAGAGGATTTGCAGATAGTGTTCGCGCTGGCGGCGCTTTTGCTCCTGCTCGTGCCAGTCCTGTAGTGGCACCAGCCGGTAGGCGGTCAGCGCGTTCGCCTGCAGGCCGGGCAGCAGGCCGAACAGGTGCGAGTCCAGCTGGCAGGGCAGCATGTCTGCCGGTAGTGGCGCGCCCTGCCACTCGCCGGCCCGGGCAAGCGGTAGCACCATGCCTATGCTGGCCGCTTCGCCCAGCAATTGCCTGGCTGCGGAATTGCAGGCGCGTAGCCGCTGTTGCGCATCGAGTAGCAGCCAGGGCGCGGCCGCAGTGTGCAGTAGCGTCAGCAGGCCATCATCAAGCACGTTCTGCATATCCGTAACCCGAGAAAAAGTTTTGGCATATTACGGATATGTCATAGTGATAACAAGATTTCTATAGTAGCGGCTGTACCAGTCGTAACAATAGTGTTGCAAACAGCGCGGCGACGGCGTCGTCCAGCATTACGCCGAAGCCGCCGTGCACGTGGCGGTCCAGCCAGCGGATCGGCCACGGCTTGACGATGTCGAACAGGCGGAAGGCGGCAAAAGCCAGCAGCCACCACAGCGGCGTGGCCGGCACCAGCGCCAGCACCAGCAGCATCGCCACGATCTCGTCCCACACGATATGGCCGGAATCGGCGACGCCCAGCGCGCGGCCGGTGACGTCACACAACCAGATGCCAAGCAGGAACAGCGGCAGCGTCAGTAGCGCCAGCGCCCCACCACTGACGCCCAGCCACAGCAATAGCGCGGCCAGCGGCAACGCCGCCAGTGTGCCCCAGGTGCCGGGCGCCGGCGTGATCAGGCCACTGCCAAAGCCCAGCGCCAAGAAGTGTGCCGGCCGTGCCAGCAAAAAGGCGCGATCCGGTTTACGCGAAGTGGTCATAGCCCAGTCTTTCCAGTGTCACGGCGGTACCGTGCTGGTCCAGTAGTCGCAATCCCGGCGCGGTCACGATGCGGCCAACCTTGGTCACCGTTACGCCGGCCTGGCGTGCCGCGGCCTCGACCTCGGCGGCCCGTGCCGGGCTGGCGGTGAAGCACAACTCGTAGTCGTCACCACCGGCGGCAATGCAGGACAGCAGCTGTGCGCGGGCGCCGTGCAGGGCCGGATGGGTCGGCAAGGCGTCCAGCCAGACCTCGGCACCGCAGGCGGAACGATCGAGAATATGGTGCAGGTCGGCGGCAAAGCCGTCGGAGACATCCAGCGCCGCATGGGCGATGCCGAGCAAGGCCCGGCCCAGCGCCACCCGTGGCTGCGGCCATTCCAGCTGCCGGCGGCATTCGGGTGGCAGATCCAGACTCAGGCGGCCGAGGCGCTGTTGCAGTGCGGCGGCAGCCAAACCCAGCTCACCGGATACCCAGATGTCGTCGCCAGCCTGTGCTGCGTCACGGCGCAGCGCTTGGCCGTGCGGCGTTTCACCGAAGATGGTCACCGACAGCGTCAGCGGGCCGCGGGTGGTATCGCCGCCGATGATGCTGACGCCGTGCTCTGCCGCCAGCCCGAAAAAGCCGCGCGCGAAGGCTTCCACCCAGGCGCCGTCCAGCTGCGGCAGTGCCAGCGCCAGCACCGCCCAGCGCGGTGTGGCGCCCATCGCCGCCATGTCGGACAGGTTGGCCGCCAGCGTCTTGTGGCCCAGCGCCTCGGGATCGACATCGGGGAAGAAGTGGCGCCCGGCCACAAGCATGTCCACCGACACGTGCAGGTCGTGGCCGGGGCTGGGGCGCACGATGGCGGCATCGTCGCCGACGCCGAGCACGGCATCCGGCGCGGCCTGGGTGAAGTGACGGCGGATCAGTTCGAATTCATTCATGGCGTGACAAATAAAAACACCCGCCGTGGCGGGTGTGACATGGAAGCAAGCAGCGCTCAGGCACCCTGACGACGGCTGCGGATGGTCTGCACTTCGTCGGCGCGCACGTCGGCGGCAAACTTGTCCAGCACGCCGTTGACGAACTTGTGGCCGTCGGTGCCGCCGAAGGTCTTGGCGATCTCGATGGCTTCGTTGATGATCACCGGGTACGGCGTTTGCGGGTGCGAGCACAGCTCGAAGGCGGCCATCAGCAGTATGGCACGCTCGACCGGGCTGACTTCCTGTTCGTCGCGGTCGTAGTACGGCTGCAGACGTTTGGACAGCTCGGTCACGTCGCGCAGTACGCCGAACAGGATTTCGCGGAACAGCGCTTCGTCGGCCTTGACGAAGTAATCATTCTCGCGCAGGTGTTTTTCGATCAGCGACGCGGGACGGTCAGCATTCAGCTGCCACTCGTAAATGCCCTGGACAGCGTATTCGCGGGCACGGCGGCGTGCGGTTTTCATGTACGGCTTCCTTTATTTAAAGAACAGGCGCGGCTCAGCCACGCAGGGTCTTGTGCAGATTGACCATTTCGACCGCCACTTGCGCGGCTTCACGCCCCTTCACCGACATGCGCACTTCGGCTTGCTCGTCGGTTTCGGTGGTCAGAATGGCATTGGCGATCGGGATGTCGAAATCGAGACCGACACGGGTGACGCCCGCGCCGGATTCGTTGGATACCAGCTCGAAGTGATAGGTCTCGCCGCGGATCACCGCGCCCAGTGCGATCAGCGCATCAAAGCGGCCGGACTTGGCCATGGTTTGCAGCACCAGCGGCGCCTCCAGTGCACCCGGCACCGTGGCCAGGGTGATGTCGGCCGGGTTCACGCCCAGTGCCACCAGTTCGGACAAGCACGCATCGCGCAGACCATGGCATACCACGTCGTTGAAACGGCCCATGACGACGCCGATTTTCAGGCCGTTGGCAGACAGGTCGGGGGCAATACGGTTTACTTGGTCCAGCATCCGGTTCTCCTTGCGGCGAAAGCCAATCACGAAAAGGGGCGTATTTTAATCCAAATCGACGTGCACGTGTTCAGGTTGGACAAAGCCGGTGACCTCCAGCCCGAAACCGGTCATCGACGGCAGGTTGATCGGCGAGGCCATCAGCTTCATCTTGCCCACGCCCAGCGCGCGCAGCATCTGTGCGCCGATACCGAAGGTCTTGCTGTCCCAGCGCTGGCGGACGGCGCTCTCCGCCTGTTCCGGCAGTGCACGCGCCAGAATGTCGGCGCCGGATTCCGGCCGGTGCAGCAGGATCACCACGCCGCAGCCCTTTTCCGCGATTTCTTCCAGTGCGTTGGGGATGGTCCAGCTGTGCTGGCCGCCCATCGGGTCGAGCAAGTCCATCACCGACAGCGGTTCGTGCACGCGCACCAGCGTTTCACGGTCGGCGTGCGGTTGGCCGCAAACCAGCGCCAGGTGCGTTGCCTTGGTCAGCACGTCCTGGAACACGTGCAGCTGGAAGGCGCCGAACGGTGTTTCCGCCAGCCGCTGGCCGACTTCCTCGACAAAGCACTCGGTACGGCTGCGGTAGTGGATCAGGTCGGCGATGGTGCCGACCTTGAGGCCGTGTTCCTTGGCGAACTCCAGCAGTTCGGGCAAGCGCGCCATGGTGCCGTCGTCGTTCATGATCTCGCAGATCACCGACGCCGGTTCCAGCCCGGCCAGTCGCGACAGGTCACAGCCGGCTTCGGTATGGCCGGCACGCACCAGCACGCCGCCCTTTTGCGCCTTCAGCGGGAATACGTGGCCGGGCTGCACGATGTCGGTCGGCCGCGCATCGCGCGCCACCGCTACCAGTGTGGTGTGGGCGCGGTCGGCGGCGGAAATGCCGGTGGTGACGCCCTCGGCGGCCTCGATCGACACGGTGAAGTTGGTGCCGAAGCTGGTGCCGTTGTTGGTTGCCATCATCGGCAGGTTCAGCTGCTTGCAACGCTCTTCGGTCAGCGTCAGGCAGATCAGGCCACGGCCGAACTTGGCCATGAAGTTTATCGCCTCCGGCGTCACGTGCTCCGCGGCCATCACCAGGTCGCCTTCGTTCTCGCGGTCTTCGGCGTCCATCAGGACCACCATCTTGCCGGCCTTGATGTCGGCGATAATTTCTTGAACCGGGGAAATGCTCATGCTGTGTTCTCCCGCACGCCGTGCGTGCCAGACTTGCTGCGTAACTGCATTCATGCGCGGGCGGTGTGCGTCCGCGCGCCTGTAATCTGTTTATTGCGGCCAACGTTGGCCGCAGCGCGTCATGCCCGCGCCGCCAGCACCCGTTCCACGGTGTCGACGATGGCCTGTGTCTGCGGGTCGATCTCGATGTTGACGATGTCACCGGCCTGGCGCACGCCCATCAGCGTGCGCTGCAGCGTTTCCGGGATCAGGTGCACGCAGAAGGTGTCACCCGACACGTCGCCGATGGTCAGGCTGCAGCCGTCAATACCGATATAGCCCTTTTTCAGTACGTATTTGCTCAGCGCAGCCGGCAGGCGGAACCACACGGTGCGGTTGTCCGGGCTGCTGATCACCTCGGTCACGGTGGCGGTGGCCATGATGTGGCCGGACATCGCGTGGCCGCCGATGTCGTCGCCAAAGCGCGCGGCGCGCTCGACGTTGACCAGGTCGCCGACCTGCAGCGTGCCGAGGTTGGTCAGGCGCAGGGTCTCCGCCATCAGGTCGAAGCTGACTTCCTCGCCGTCGATGCGGGTCACCGTCAGGCAGCAGCCGTTGTGCGCCACCGAGGCGCCGATCTGCAGGCCGGGCAGCAACGCGGCCGGCAGTGCCAGCCGATGGCTGCGGAATGCGGTTTTTTCTTCGATGGCGACGATGCGCGCCATGCCTTGCACAATGCCAGTGAACATGGTTTTGCCTTCATTTCAGGACAAACGATCATCGATTGTACCGCGTTGCAGCGCAAAATCCGACCTCGCTGCCAGCAAGGTTGGCCGCAGCGGCGTATGCCGGCGCGCAAAAGCCGGCCAAAATCCAGTACAATCGCCTGTTTTTTCGAATCTTTGCCCTACTGGAAGCCATGTCCGCCGAACTGATCCGCATTGCCGATGAAGTTGCCCGTCGCCGCACCTTCGCCATCATCTCCCACCCCGACGCCGGTAAAACCACGCTGACCGAAAAACTGCTGCTGTTCTCTGGCGCGATCCAGATGGCCGGTACGGTGAAGGGCAAGAAAGGCGGCAAGTTCGCCACCTCCGACTGGATGGAAATCGAGAAGCAGCGCGGCATCTCGGTGGCGTCGTCGGTAATGCAGTTCGACTATCGCGACCACACCGTCAACCTGCTGGACACCCCGGGTCACCAGGACTTCTCCGAGGACACCTACCGCGTACTGACCGCGGTGGACAGCGCACTGATGGTGATCGACGCCGCCAAGGGCGTGGAAGAGCAGACCATCAAGCTGCTCAATGTCTGCCGCCTGCGCAACACGCCTATCGTCACCTTCATGAACAAGTACGACCGTGAAGTGCGCGATTCGCTGGAGCTGCTGGACGAAGTCGAGAGCGTGCTGAAGATCCGCTGCGCGCCGATCACCTGGCCGATCGGCATGGGCAAGGCCTTCCGCGGCGTGTACAGCCTGCTGTCCGACGAGGTGATCCTGTTCGAGGCCGGCAGCGAAAAGCTGATCAGCGACATCGAGATCATCAAGGGTATCGACAACCCGCGTCTGGACGAGCTGTTCCCGCTGGAAATGGAACAGCTGCGCATGGAGATCGAACTGGTCAAGGGCGCCTCCAACGAGTGGAATCTGGACGAATTCCTCGCCGGTGAGCTGACGCCGGTATTCTTCGGCTCGGCGATCAACAACTTCGGCGTGCGCGAGATTCTGGACGCGCTGATCAACTGGGCGCCGGCACCGCAGCACCGCGACGCCACCGTGCGCGACGTGGCGCCGACCGAAGGCAAGTTCTCCGGCTTCGTGTTCAAGATCCAGGCCAATATGGACCCGAAACACCGCGACCGCATCGCCTTCCTGCGCGTGTGCTCCGGCCGTTTCGAGCGCGGCATGAAGATGAAGCACCTGCGCCTGAACCGTGACATTGCCGCCAGCTCGGTGGTGACCTTCATGTCGCACGACCGCGAGATCGTGGAAGAGGCATTTGCCGGCGACATCATCGGCATCCCCAACCACGGCAACATCCAGATTGGCGACAGCTTCTCCTCCGGCGAAGAACTGACCTTTACCGGCATCCCGTTCTTTGCCCCGGAAATGTTCCGCAGCGTGCGCATCAAGAACCCGCTGAAGCTGAAGCAGCTGCAAAAAGGCTTGCAACAGCTGGGTGAAGAAGGTGCGGTGCAGGTATTCAAGCCGCACAGCGGCGGCGACCTGATCCTCGGCGCGGTCGGCGTGCTGCAGTTTGAAGTGGTGGCTTCCCGCCTGGCCGCAGAGTACGGCGTCGATGCCGTGTTTGAGTCGTCCAACATCTGGTCGGCACGCTGGTTCAGCTGCGACAACCGCAAGAAGCTGGACGAATTCAGCGACGCGCTGGTGATGAACATCGCCACCGACGCCGGCGGCAACCTCGCCTATCTGGCGCCGAACCGCGTCAACCTGGCGCTGACGCAGGAACGCTGGCCGGACATCGTGTTCCACGAAACGCGTGAACACGCGGTGAAACTGAACGATTGATGACAGGGGATGCACTGATGCCCGCCTGGCTCGTCTCGCTGTTCCACAGCTACGGTTCGGACTTCTTCCGCTCCGCGGTGCTGGTCGTGGTGCTGCTGCTGGTTTACGGCAGCATCGTGCGCACCATTGCGGCCAACCCGCGGGTGCCGGTGGATACCCGCCGCCGCTGGATGATCAACATCCGCAACGCGCTGATCATCATCGGGCTGGCCGGCTTCGTCACCATCTGGGCGCGCGAGCTGCAGACCATCGCACTGTCGATGGTGGCGTTCACCGCGGCGCTGGTAGTGGCCACCAAGGAGTTGTTGATGTGCCTCGGCGGCGGGCTGGTGCGTTCGATGTCGGGCAGCTACGAGCTGGGCGACATCATCGAGATCGGCACCATCCGCGGCCGGGTGATGGATATCACCATGCTCAGCACCACCATCATCGAGATCGGCCCGCGCCATGATGCACACCAGGCGACCGGCCGCTCGCTGAACTTCCCCAACAGCCTGCTGCTGACGCAGGCGGTGGCGCGCGAGAACTTCACCGGCGACTACGTGATGCACATCATCACCATCCCGCTGCCGTACAGCGTGCGTCCGGCCAGGGCGGAACGCCTGCTGCAGGAGATCGCCAACGAGGCCTGCGCGCCGCATCTGGAAGGAGCCCGCCGCCACATGGCAATGCTGGAAAGCAAGCTGCTGATGGATACGCCGTCGGTGGAACCCCGCATTTCGCTGCAGCCGGCCAGCGAGAAGGAATATCGCCTGATCGCCCGCATCGCGCTGCCGCCGCGTGAACGACAGCGCATCGAGCAGGCGATCCTGCACCGCTTCATGTTCGAGTGCTTCCCGGAAACAGAACCGCACCCGGCGGCGCCCGCCGCGGACTGATCATGCAAAAGACCCGCATCAAGACCTACGACCGCATCGTGCAGCAGAGCCTGACCCTGTTCAACGAGCACGGCGAGCGCAGCATCACCACCAACCACATCGCCGCCCATCTCGGCATCAGTCCCGGCAACCTGTACTACCACTTCCGCAACAAGGAAGAGATCGTCTACCAGATCTTCCTGCTCTATCGCGGTTTCATCACCGAGCGGCTGGCGGTGCCGCAGGACCGGGCGATGGACGTTACCGACCTGGTCAACTACCTGGACACCGCGTTCGAGGCGATGTGGCGCTTCCGCTTCATGTTCTACGACCTGCCCGGGCTGATGGCGCGCAATCCGCAGCTGCAGCGCGACTATCACCAGTTCGTCAACACCGAGCTGAAGGCGATCCTGGAGGGCCACTTCCGCGAATTCATCCGCCTTGGCCTGCTGCAGATGGCGCTGGAAGACATCGAGGCGGTGTCGGTCAATATCTGGCTGGTGGTGAAGTTCTGGTTCGCCTTCGAGCAGACCGCGCGCCCCAACGAGCCGATCAACGAGGCCTCCGGCCATCGCGGAGTGCGCCAGGTGCTGGCGCTGCTGAAGCCCTACGTCAGCCCGGAGTTCCTGCCCGCCTTCCAGCAACTGCTGGCACGCCACCTGCGCGACTGAACGGCAAACCGGCTCCGGCAAAACAATGCGGCCAACCTTGCACAAGGTTGGCCGCATTGTTTTTTGATGTGACGAAGCGTGTTACTGCGTCAGGCTACTGCCGCGCACCACCAGTTTGCCCTGCAGCACCACGATGCGCTGGCTGCGTTCCGGCTCGTCCAACCGCTCCAGCAGCATCGCCATCGCGGTGCGGCCGATTTCATTCACCGGCTGCTCCACCACGGTCAGGCCGTCGCCGAGCAGGTCGGTCCACACCTCGTTGTCGAAACCGACCAGCGCCACGTCCTGCGGCCAGTGCAGGCCGGCGGACTTGATTGCACGCACCGCGCCCAGCAGCAGCACGCCGTTGCTGACCAGTAGCGCCTGCGGTCGCGCCGGCTCGGCCAGCCACTGCAGCACCGCCTGCTCCGCCGCCTCCACGCTCGGCGCCACGAAACGCGCCGGCGCAGCCAGGCCGGCCTGCTGCAACGCCTCGCTGAAACCGGCGTGACGCTCCATGCCGGTGTTGCTGGTATTGCCGAACAGGCCGCCGATGTCGCGATAGCCCTGCTGCAACAGGTGGCCGACCAGCTGCGCCGCGGCACGCCGGTTGTCCAGCACCACTGCATCGGTGGCGGCATCGGCGCTGACGCGGTCGATCATCACCACCGGGAAGCCGAGCGCCTGCGGGTCGATGCTGGCCACCATCTGGCGCGTCGGCGCAAAGATCACGCCGGTGACGCGCTCTTCCTGCATCAGGCGCAGGTACATCGCTTCCTTGTCCGGGTTTTCGTCGGTGTTGCACAGGATCACGCGCATGCCGTTGCGGTAGGCCTCGTCCTCCACCGCGCGGCTGACCGCGGTAAAGAACGGGTTGCGGATATCCGACACGATCAATCCTATAGTGTCGGTGTGCTGGGAGCGCAGCCGCCGCGCCGCCAGATTGGGGCGGTAGTCCAGTCTGGCCATCGCCGCCTCGACACGCTTGCGCACCTTGTCGCTGACCGGGCCGTTGCACAACACCCTGGAGACGGTTGACGGGGAAACGCCCGCCGCTGCTGCCACATCCTTGATCTTTGCCACTCGCCTGCTCCGGAATCGATTTCATCAGACCGTGGTTGGCCTGCCTGACAATTTTGTCGAAATGTTAACACCAATCGTGCAACAAATATTGACACAAAAAGTGGTATCGATTTCAATTGTAGTCAGCGATACAGAAAAACACACCGGAGACAGGATGCCATGACCACCCAGATTATCCGCAACGAGCTGATCCAGCTTGGCGCCACCGTTAGCGAAAAAACCATTGCAATCAAGGCGGCAGGCGAATTGCTGGCCAAGGCCGGCCGTATCGCCCCCGCCTACATCGACAGCCTGCTGCGCCGCGAAACCGTTGCCAATACTTTTCTGGGTCATGGCGTCGCCATTCCTCACGGCATGATCGAAGACCGCCACCTGATCAACGAAACCGGCATCGCCATCCTGCAGGTGCCGGAGGGCGTGGAGTGGAATCCGGGCCAGCGCGTGCACCTGGTGATCGCCATCGCCGCACAATCCGACGAGCACATCGCGCTGCTGCGCCGCCTGACCCGTCTGCTGCAGGACGAGGCGCGTCTTGCCGAGCTGTTCACCACCGCCGACCCCTACGCGCTGATCAGCGCGCTGGACGACAGCGCGGTGGCACCGGCCGCACCGCAAACCGCCGCCAGCGACCTGAGCCTCAGCCTCAGCTGGCAGATGAACTACCCCAACGGCCTGCACGCGCGGCCGGCACGGCTGTGGACCGAACAGGCGCGCCGCTTTGCCGCCACGTTGCAGATCCGTAACGGCAACGAAGTGGCCGACGCCAAGAACCTGATCGGCCTGCTGCAGATCGGCGCCGAATTCGGTCACCAGCTGCACTTCTCCGCCGACGGCCCCGACGCCGCCGCGGCACTGGACGCACTGCTGGCGGTCGCCAACCAGCTCACCGCGCAGGAAGTGGCCGACGCCGACGCCGCGCGCAAGGCCGCCGCCAATGCCAAGCGCCAGCACTGGCAGGCGCCGGGCAAGATCCTGGCGCTGCGCGGCATCAGCGCCAGCCCCGGGCTGGTGATCGGCCAGGCGCGGGTGATGAAGTCGCAGGCGATCCAGGTGCCGGACATCCCGGCCACGCTGGGCTACGACGGCGACCTGCTGGAAAACGCGCTGCAGGCCACCCGCGAACAGCTGCAAACGTTGGCCGCAGACACCACCCGCCGCCTCGGCAAGACCGAGGGCAGCATTTTCCTGGCGCAGGCCGAGCTGCTGTCCGACACCGACCTGATCACCCTCACCTGCCAGCTGATGGTGGAAGGCCACGGCGTGGCGTGGGCGTGGCACGAGGCGGTGCAACGCCTCGCCGACCGTCTGGCGGCGCTGGGCAACCCGCTGCTGGCCGCGCGTGCCACCGATTTGCGTGACGTTGGCCGCCGCGTGCTGGCCCGGCTGGCACCGGACCTCCAGCTGCAGGATGGCGCCAAGACCCAGGGCCACAACGAAATCCTGATCGCCAACGATCTGGCCCCGTCCGACACCGCTACGCTGAATCCGCAGCAGACGCTGGCGCTGGTCACCGCCCAGGGCGGCCCGACTTCGCACACCGCCATCCTGGCGCGCACGCTGGATCTGCCGGCGGTGGTCGCCGCCGGTGCCGCGGTGCTCGACATCCAGGACGGCGCCACGCTGATCGTCGATGGCGACAGCGGCACCATCTATCTCAACGCCAGCGACGAGGACCTCGCCAGCGCGCAGCAGTGGCAACAGGCACAGCGCGACAAGCAGCAGCAGGCCGCCAGCGCCGCGCAGCAGCCGGCCGTCACCGCCGACGGCGCGCGCCAGATCGAGGTGGCGGCCAACGTCAACCGTCCGGAACAGGTCGCCGCCGCACTGCAGGCCGGTGCCGAGGGCGTTGGCCTGATGCGTACCGAGTTCCTGTTCCTGGAACGCGACGACGCGCCGGACGAGGAAGAGCAGTACCAGACCTACCGCGGCATGCTCACCGCGCTGGATGGCAAGCCGCTGGTGATCCGCACGCTGGACATCGGCGGCGACAAGCAGGTGCCCTACCTCAACCTGCCGCACGAGGAAAACCCGTTCCTCGGCGTGCGCGGTGTGCGCCTGCTGTTGCGTCGCCCCGATCTGCTGCTGCCGCAACTGCGCGCACTGTACCGCGCCGCCAGCCACGGCCCGCTGTCCATCATGTTCCCGATGGTCAGCACCCTGGCCGAGGTCAAGGCGCTGCGTGCACAGTGTGAACAGGTGCGCGTGGCCCTGAATGCACCGGTGGTGCCGCTGGGCATCATGGTGGAAGTACCGGCCGCCGCCACCATGGCCGACCGCCTCGCCGAGCACGTCGATTTCTTCTCGGTCGGCACCAACGACCTGACGCAGTACGTATTGGCCATCGACCGCCAGCATCCGGAACTGGCGGCGGAAGCCGACAGCCTGCATCCGGCGGTGTTGCGCCTGATCGCGCAGACCGTGGCCGGCGCCGATGCCCACGGCCGCTGGGTCGGCGTCTGCGGCGGCATGGCTGGCGATCCGCTGGGCGCGGCGATCCTCACCGGCCTCGGCGTGGCCGAGCTGTCGATGAGCCCGCGCGACATTCCCGGCGCCAAGGCCAGCATCCGTGCGGCCAACCTTGCCGAGCTGCAGCAGCTGGCGCAGCGTGCCCTCAATTGCGACAGCGCCGCCGAAGTGCGCGCGCTGACCGGAGCCACAGCATGAGCGCAACGGTCATCACCGTGACACTGAACCCGGCCATCGACCAGACCGTGACGCTGGACGCGCTGCATCCCGGCGCGGTCAATCTCGCCACCGCGGTGCACGTCAACGCCGGCGGCAAGGGCGTCAATGTCGCCAGCTGTCTCGCCGACTGGGGCGTGCCGGTGATCGCCAGCGGCCTGCTCGGCCGCGACAATGCCGCGCCGTTCGAGAACCTGTTTGCCGACAAGGGCATCCGCGACGCCTTCATCCGCGTCGCTGGCAGCACCCGCACCAATATCAAGCTGGTCGACCGCAGCACGCTGGACACCACCGACATCAACCTGCCGGGCATGAGCGCCAATGAAGAAGCGCTCGACCGCCTGCAGCTGTTGCTGGACGAGCAGGCCGACGCCGACCGTTATGTGGTGCTGGCCGGCAGCCTGCCCGCCGGCATCGGCGACGACAGCTGGGCACAATTCTGCCGCCAGCTACGCAGCCTCGGCGCCCGCGTGCTGCTCGACAGCAGCGGCACCGCCTTGCAACAGGCGCTGGCACTGCCGGCCGCCGAGCTGCCGTGGTTGATCAAGCCCAACCAGCACGAACTGGAACAGTACCTTGGCCGCACGCTGGCCAGCCGCGACGAGCTGCTCACCGCCGCCCGCGAGCTGCAGCAGCGCGGCATCGCCGTGGTGGTGGTGTCGCTGGGCAGCGACGGCGCCCTGCTCTGCTGTAACGACGGCTGCTGGTTTGCCGAGCCGCTGACGCTCAGCGACATCCACAGCAGCGTTGGCGCCGGCGACGCGCTGGTCGCCGGGCTGGTGGCGGCGCTGAGCTCGCAGCTGGCGTGGCCGGAGGTGCTGCGCCTGGGCATGGCCTTTGCCGCCGCCAAGCTGGGGCAGTTCGGCCCCAATCTGCCGCCACGGCAAGAAGTCTGCCAGCTGGCGGAACGTATCCAGATCGAGCGCATTACCGAGTAAGCACCGCGTACCACACATAAGCCGATCCGGCACACACAAAGAGGAGATTCACCATGTCCACCATTCTGGCCATCATCGCCTGCCCGCAGCGGGTAGCGCAGGGCCAACTCGCCGCCGAAGCGCTACGCAAGGCCGCCACCCAGGCCGGTCACCAGATCAGCATCGAAATCCGCAATGCGCAGGGGGTGCAGGGTCTGCTGGACTCCGGCCGCATCGCCAGCGCCGACGCGGTGGTCGTGATCGCCGAAGGCGACGCCGACCTGGCCCGGCTGGGCGGCAAGCCGGCCCATCACGCCACGCTGGAAGCGGTGCTGGCCGACGCCGGCGCGGTAATCGGCAAAGCGCTGGGTGCGCACGAGCCGGTCACCACGCTGCGCATCGTTGCCATTACCTCGTGCCCGACCGGCATCGCGCACACCTTCATGGCCGCCGAAGGCCTGACCCAGGGCGCGCAGCAACTGGGTCACCAGATCAAGGTCGAGACCCAGGGCTCGGTCGGTTCGCAAAACGCGCTCACCGCCAGCGACATCGCCGATGCCGACCTGGTGATCATCGCCGCCGACACCCAGGTCGATCTGTCGCGTTTCGACGGCAAGCGCGTGTTCAGCAGCGGCACCAAGGCCGCCATCAATGACGGCCAGGCGCTGATCAAGCGCGCCCAGATTGAGGCCCGCGCACACGCCACCAACGGCAAGGCTGCCGCCAGTGCTGCGGCCAACGTTGCCGCCACACCGGAGCGCAGCAGTGCCTACAAGCACCTGATGACCGGCGTGTCGTTCATGCTGCCATTCGTGGTGACTGGCGGCCTGCTGATCGCGCTCGGCTTTGCGCTGGGCGGCATCTACGTTTACGAAGACGCGTTCAAGGGCACCCTCGGCTGGACACTGTTCAATATCGGCGCCAAGGCCTCCTTCGCGCTGATGGTGCCGATCCTGGCCGGCTACATCGCCTACTCCATCGCCGACCGTCCCGGCATCGCACCGGGCATGGCCGGCGGCATGATCGCCAGCTCGATCGGCTCCGGCTTCCTCGGCGGCATCGTCGCCGGTTTCATCGCCGGTTACGCGGTGAAATACCTGAACGAGAAGATCCAGCTCGGCCGCAACTTCGACGGCCTGAAGCCGGTGCTGATCCTGCCGCTGCTGGGTACCACCATCGTCGGCCTGCTGATGTACTACGTGTTGGGGCAGCCGGTAGCCGTAGCGCTAGGCGTGGTCACCGAATGGCTGAAGGGCCTGCAGGGCTCCAGCGCGCTGGCACTGGGCATGATCCTGGGCGGCATGATGGCGTTCGACATGGGCGGCCCGATCAACAAGGCGGCCTACACCTTCTCCACCGGCCTGCTCGCCAGCCAGGTGTACGCGCCGATGGCGGCGGTGATGGCCGCCGGCATGACGCCGCCGCTGGGCATTGCGCTGGCCGCACTGCTGTTCAAGAACCGCTTCTCCGCCGACGAGCGTGAAGGCGCCAAGGCGGCCGGCGTGCTGGGCATCTCCTTCATCACCGAAGGCGCGATCCCGTTTGCCGCCAAGGACCCGTTGCGCGTGATCCCGGCGCTGGTGGCCGGTTCGGCACTGGCCGGCGCCATCTCGATGGCTGCCGGTTGCGAATTGCGCGTGCCGCACGGTGGCGTGTTCGTGCTGCCGATCCCGAATGCGGTGACCAACCTCGGCATGTATCTGGTGGCACTGGCGGCCGGTACCGCGCTGACCGCCGTGCTGCTGGGCGTACTGAAGAAGGCGCGCGCCGACTGAGCACCTAGCTAACGATTACTCTCCCTTGCTTGCGTTTTGCAGCCGGGCTGACCGCCAAACGCGGTCAGCCCGTTATTTTATTGGCTATGCTCCAGTCAGAGACGACGGCAACGGCACGGCCGATGCGACAGAAAACTATGACCCGCCTGTTTAAGAACGCATAATTGGCACCATATGGCATGGATTACCATCCCAGATCCGGCTGCAGGCCGCCATGTCCCAGCTTGCAGCGGCCACCCACCACTGGTGCGCACTATCCCGCGTGCCGCAGCCACGCCACAGGAGATCCTGCGTGAGTAACGACAGCCAAAAAAATGATGCCGTAACCCAGTACAAAGCGCCGGCATCGACCCGCATCCGCGAACGCATCCGCCAGTCGCGGCAGCGTTTTCACGCCAATGACAATATCGCCGCCTTCATCGAACCGGGCGAGATGGAAGAACTGCTGGACGAAGTGCAGGAAAAGATGAAAGCGGTGCTGGAAAGCCTGGTCATCGACACCGACAGCGATCACAACACCCAGGACACCGCGCGCCGCGTCGCCAAGATGTACCTCAACGAAGTGTTCAAGGGCCGCTACATCACCGAGCCGCCGGTCACCGAGTTTCCCAATGCCGAGCATCTCAACGAGCTGATGATCGTCGGCCCGATCACCGTGCGCAGCGCCTGCTCGCACCACTTCTGCCCGATTCTCGGCAAGCTGTGGATCGGCGTGATGCCCAACGAACACTCCAACCTGATCGGCCTGTCCAAGTATGCGCGGCTGGCGGAATGGATCATGAGCCGCCCGCAGATCCAGGAGGAAGCCGTTATCCAGCTGGCCGATCTGCTACAAAACAAAATGAATCCGGATGGTCTCGCCATCGTGATGGAAGCCGACCACTTCTGCATGAACTGGCGCGGCGTGAAGGACATGGAATCGAAGATGATCAACAGCGTGATGCGCGGCTCGTTCCTGAAGAACCCGGACCTGCGCCGCGAATTCCTGGCGCTGCTGCCCAACAAGAAAGCCTGAGGAAACTGTCATGCTCGTTCGTCTGCTCTACGCCAGCCGCGCCGCCCAGCCCTACAGCGCGGAAGTGCTCGACAACATCCTGGCCCAGTCCCACAAGCACAATCCGGAGCGCGGCCTGACCGGCATCCTGTGCTATAGCGGTGACATTTTCATCCAGGTGCTGGAAGGCGGTCGCGCCGAGGTGTCCTCGCTGTACAACAGCATCGTACGCGATCCGCGCCACCAGAATGTCGAGCTGCTGCACTTCGAGGAAATCCGCGAGCGCCGCTTCGCCAACTGGACCATGGGCCAGGTCAACCTGGCCAAGGTCAACCCGTCGCTGCTGCTGCGCTTTTCCGAGAAGCCGCTGCTGGATCCGTTCAGCGTGCGCGGCTCGGCGTCGATGGCGCTGCTGGAGGAGCTGATCGCCACCGCCGCCATTGTCGGACGCTGCCACTGAACGAGCAGGCCTGCCCATAGCGGCAGGCCTTTTTTATGCACACTGGCAACAGTGCAGTGCAGCACCAATTGCCAAAATTCTGTCAAACGTGTAATACAGTAGCAATGTGCAGCCGTTTAAATCGGTGGCACCGTCCAGTAGACAATTCGGAGAAATGCCATGGCACGCTTTCATCCCAGATCCGATTTCGTACAGGTCCGCGCCGAAATGCGCAGCAATGAACTGACTGGCAAGCCGATGCCGCGTACCAGCCCCAGCGACATCCGCAATGCCAATGCCCGGCGCGAGATCGAACGGCGCCGCCTGGAACGCGAGTCGCGCGAACAATAGCCGGCAAAAAGGCGCCTGAATCGATCAGGCGCCTTGTTTTTTTGGATGTCGCCGAGGCGAAGCCGATCGTGAGCGGTTCTTAGCGGGTCTGGCGCCAGCCGTTGTACAGCGCCAGCAGCAAGGTCAGCAGCAGGAAGGCGCCGACCCAGAACGGCATCGACTGGCCGAGGAAAGTCCAGTCGATCTGCGCGCACTCGCCACTACCCTTGAATACCTTTTCCAGCACCTGGGTCATCGGCAGCGTTTCCAGCATGAAATCCAGCCCCGGCCCGCACGCCGGCACCTGCTCCGGCGGCAGATGCTGCAGGTACACCTGCCACGCCGACACGCTACCCCCCGCCACCGCCGCCACGGCGATCAGCAGCGACCACAGCTTTGCGGCCAACCTTTGCGGATTGAAGATGGCGGCCAGCAGTGCCAGGCTGCCAACGGCGATCACGCCGATGCGCTGAAAAATGCACAACGGGCACGGTTCCAGCTCCAGCACATACTGCGCATACAGGGCATAGCCCATCGCGGCGGCACACATGACCGCAATCACGCCATACAGCTGGCGTCGCGTCAGAAAACTCATTGATGACCCCTTGGTAGTAACCATGCCGCCACGGCGGCGGCACGGGAGTGAATCGGACTAGCGTCCGGACAAAAAATTCATGATCTCGTTTTTTTTGGCAAACGCATCCTTGTAGCCCAGCTCGACCAGCTCCTTGCCGTACGCCGGGTGGAACAGCAAATAGCTGGCCAGCGCCGAGCCGCGCTGGCGCATGGCACCGGCACCGCGCAACAGGAAGCGCATCGTCGCCGGGAAGCCGTCGAAATGACGGTGGGCAATGCTATCCAGCGACACGCTTGGCGAAATATTGAACACCTCGACCCGTTTCAGCGCGGTGTTGTGATTGCGGGTGTACTCGTCCAGCAGCGACACGGTGTGGTTGACGCGCGCCAGCCGTTCCATGTCCGCCGAGAGGCTGTCCATGAAGATGCTATCCAGCAGATGGCCGAAGATCTGCGCCAGGCTGGGCGCGGCCGCTTGCTGCTCATGCCGCCGTTCGGCGTGCCGCTCCTGGTGATTGACCAGATTGATCACGAACAGTCGTTCCGCACCGAGGTGCAGCGCCGGCGACAGCGGCGCCATCTGGCGGATGGCACCATCGCAATAGTGGCGGCCGTCCACACGCGCGGAGGGGAAGAGCAGCGGAATCGCCGAGGTCGCCATCAGGTGCTCGATGCTGAGGCGCTCACGTTGGCCGCAACGCTGGTGGCGATGCCACGGTTCGAACTGCTCGCTGCCCTCGAAAAAGCTCACCGACTGGCCGGTGGTGTAGCAGGACGCGGTCAGCGATAGTGCGCGCAGCGCGCCACTCTGGATGGCGGTTTCGACGCCTTCCAGCTGCACCGTGCGCGTCAGGTAGTGGTACAGCGGACGGTTGTCGAGAAAGCTGGGCGGCGTGTGCACCAGCTTGCCGCCGGTCAGCAGCGAGCCGCCCCACTGCAGGAAGGCCTTGATGAAGTATGGCGCATCAACGCGATAGACATCCTCCACCCGCACCGATTGCCACATCTTCACCAGATGCGCGGTGGTGCGACGGAAATGCTGTGCGCCGGCGGCGAGGCCGACGGCATTGATGGCACCGGCAGAGGTGCCGCTGATCACCTGGAACGGACTGGCAGCATGGCGCGGCAGCATGCGTGCCACCGCCATCAGCACCCCGACCTGATAGGCTGCCCGCGCGCCACCGCCGGCCAGCACCAGACCCACGACAGGTTTTGTCATGTCCTGCCCCCTTGTCGAAACACGCCCGCAACCGGGCGCCGGAACGGGTGCCGCGCCGGGCGCGGCACCATTGGATTGCGCTTGTTAGCTCGCGCTTAGGCCTCACCGGCCACCATCATCGAAGACAGCAACACCGAACCCATATGACGGCTGCCGCGGCGATCAATGTCGTCACCGATGGCGTCGATCTGCTTCAGCATGTCGCGCAGGTTGCCGGCGATGGTCAGCTCCTCCACCGGGTAGGCGATGACGCCGTTTTCGACCCAGAAGCCGCTGGCGCCGCGCGAATAGTCGCCGGTCACCATATTGATGCCCTGCCCCATCAGCTCGGTAACCAGCAGGCCGCTACCCATGCGCTGCAGCACTGCGTCCAGGCCGCCGGCCAGCGTCGGCTGCACCGTCAGGTTGTGCGGGCCGCCGGCATGGCCGGTGCTTTGCATGCCCAGCTTGCGCGCCGAGTAGCTGCCGAGGAAGTAGCCCTGCAGCACGCCGTTGTCCACCAGCCGGCGCTGGCGGGTGGCGACGCCCTCGTCGTCGCAGCAGCCACTGGCCAGGCCACGCAGCACGAACGGGTCTTCGTCGATGGTGATGATGTCGGCGCAGACTTTGGTGCCGAGCGAATCCAGCAAAAAGCTGGACTTGCGGTACAGGCTGCCGCCACTGACCGCCTGCACCAGGTGGCCGAGCAGCGAGCCGGCAATCGGCGCCTCGAATACCACCGGGTATTGCCCGGTCTTGATGCGGCGGCCGTCGAGACGGCGCACGGTGCGCTCGCCGGCGATGCGGCCAACGTTGGCCGCAGACAGCAGGTCGTCGGCGCAGCGCGCGGCGCTGTACCAGTAGTCGCGCTGCATCGCGTTGGCGCTCTCGGCGATCACCGCCGCCGACAGGCTGTGACGCGAGGTGGTCTGACTGCCGATGAAGCCGTGACTGTTGGCGTAGCAGTGGCGGGTGGCGTGGGTGGATACGGTGCCGCCTTCGGAATTGCGGATGCGGGCGTCCACCGCGCGCGCGGCAGCCTCGCATTCGCGCGCCAGCTCGATCGCGGTTTCCACCGGCAGGTCCCACGGGTGGTACAGGTCGAGATCGCGATCCTGCTCCGCCTTCAGCAGCAGCGCCGGATCGGCCAGCCCGGCGCAATCGTCGGCGGCGGTATAGCGGGCAATGTTCAGCGCGGCATTGACGGTATCCTGCAAGGCGACGTCGGAAAAGTCGGAGGTGCTGGCGTGGCCTTTCTTCTGGCCCAGATACAGCGTGATCGAGACGCCCTTGTCGCGGTTGTACTCGATGGTCTCCACTTCCGCCAGCCGCACCGACACGCTGTGGCCGCAGCCTTCGGAAATGTCGGCTTCCGCGGCGGTGGCACCGCCGGCGCGCGCCAGCTCCAGTATCCGGCTGGCGATGGACTCCAGCTCGGGCGAGCTGTAGGAAAAAATCTGTTCTGACATAGCAGCCTTCTTCATCTGTCAACGATAGCGCCACGGAAAGGCACGGTGATCGGCCGTGGCTTGTGCTTTTCCGGTATCATACCAGCTTGAAACCGTAACCAAGCCTTACCATGCCTGAATACCATAATGATGGCGCTGATGCGCTACCTGCCAGCAAATCGCAACGCAAACGCGACATGGATGCGCTGCAGGACATCGGCCGCGCACTGACCGAACTGCCGGCCGCCAAACTGAAGAAAATGAATCTGGACGACGGCCTGCTGGTCGCGCTGCTCGATTTCCAGAAAATTACCGCCAACGGTGCCAAGCGGCGCCAGCTGCAGTACATCGGCAAGCTGATGCGCGATATCGATCCGGAGCCGATCGAACAGCAACTGGCTGCGCTGCGTGGCGACTCCAGCGCCCACACCCGCTGGCTGCACCTGCTGGAGCGCTGGCGCGAACGGCTGGTGGAAGACGACAGCCACGTGCAGCAGCTGATCAACGACTTCCCGCAGCTGGACGTGCAGCAGCTGCGCACCATGGTGCGCAATGCCCGCAAGGAGCGCGAGGAAAGCAAGCCGCCGAAGGCCAACCGCCAGTTGTTCCAGCTGCTGAAAGAGCTGATTCCGGAACAGGGCAAGCCGGCCAATAGCGGCGACGAGCAAGACGACACGCAGGACGAGTGAACATGAGCATCAAGATCGGTCTGGTTTCCATCTCTGATCGTGCCAGCCAGGGCATTTATGAAGACAAGGGCATTCCGGCGCTGCTGGACTGGCTGAGTCTGGCCATCGCCACGCCGTTCAGCACCGAAACCCGGCTGATCGCCGACGAGCAGGCGCTGATCGAAGCCACGCTGCGCGAGCTGGTCGACGACGTGGGCTGCCACCTGGTGCTCACCACCGGCGGCACCGGCCCGGCACCGCGCGATGTCACCCCGGAAGCCACGCTGGCAGTCGCCGATCGGGTGATGCCTGGCTTTGGCGAGCAGATGCGCCAGATCAGCCTCAAGTTCGTGCCGACCGCGATTCTGTCGCGACAGGTGGGCGTGATCCGCAAGCAGAGCCTGATCCTGAACCTGCCCGGCCAGCCGAAGGCAATCCGCGAGACGCTGGAAGGCCTGCGCGACGGCGAACAGGTGGTGGTGCTCGGCATCTTTGCCGCGGTGCCCTATTGCCTGGACCTGATCGGTGCGCCATGGCTGGAAACCCGCGACGCGGTGGTCAAGGCCTTTCGTCCGAAATCCGCCGTCAAACCCGGCGCATGAGTTATTGCCCGCCACGCTGGCTGCTCGGCAGTCACCTGCAAACCATCTGGCCGGCCCTGTTTCTCAAATCGCAACCCCCTGCCTATCGCCGCGAGGTATGGCCGACCCCGGATGGTGGCGAGATCGCTGTCGACTATGTCGATGGTGATGCCGGCGCCCCGCTGGTGGTGCTGTTCCATGGCCTGGAAGGCAGCAGTTACAGCCACTACGCCAGCGCGCTGATGCACGCGGTCAAGGCACGCGGCTGGCGTGGCGTGGTGCCGCACTTCCGCGGCTGCGGCGGCCAGCCCAATCTGTTGCGCCGCGCCTACCATGCCGGCGATGCCGCCGAGATCGACTGGATCCTGCAGCGGCTGGCGGCCGGCAATCCGGTGCTGTTTGTCGCCGGCGTGTCGCTGGGTGGCAACATGCTGCTGCGTTACCTTGGAGAGTACGGCGCCCGCGCGCTGCCACAGGCGGCGGCGGCGATCTCGGCGCCGGTGGATCTGGCGGCAGCCAGCACCTGCCTCGATCGCGGCTTCGGGCGACATGTCTACACCCGCATGTTCCTCAATACGCTGAAGCCGAAATCGCTGGCCCAGCTGGCGCAGCACCCGGACCTGTTCGATGGCGTGGCGGTGCGCAACAGCAAGACCTTTGTCGAGTTCGACAATCTGGTCACCGCCCCGCTGCACGGTTATCGCGACGTACAGGACTACTGGCGCCGCGCCAGCAGCAAGCCGCTGCTGAAGGACATCGTGCGGCCAACCCTGGTACTGAATGCGCGCAACGATCCGTTTCTGCCGGTGTCGGCGCTGCCCGGCAACGGTGAGGTCAGCCCAGCGGTGACGCTGGAGCAGCCGGAGCATGGCGGCCACGTCGGCTTTGTCAGTGGTCGCTTCCCTGGCCACCTGCAATGGCTGCCGCAACGGTTACTGACTTTTTTCGATCTTCACCTGCCGGGCAGTACCGGCACCGACTGAAAGACAATCCGCATGTCCGACATTCTCAACAAAATCTGCACCACCAAATTCGAGGAAGTGGCCGCCCGCTCGGCGCAACAGTCGTTGGCCAGCGTGCGCACCGCCGCCGAGGCCAAGCGCGGCGATCACCGCGATTTCGTGGCCGCCATCCGCAGCAAGCATCAGCAGCAGCTGGCAGCGGTGATTGCTGAAGTGAAAAAAGCCAGTCCCAGCAAGGGCGTCATTCGTGCCGATTTCGATCCGGCCGCGATCGCCCGCAGCTACGAGGCCGCCGGTGCCGCCTGCCTGTCGGTGCTGACCGACGCGCCCTACTTCCAGGGGCACGAGGACTACCTGATCGCCGCCCGCGCCGCCTGCAGCCTGCCGGTGCTGCGCAAGGATTTCATGGTTGATCCGTACCAGATCTACGAAGCGCGCGCCATCGGCGCCGACTGCATCCTGCTGATCGCGGCGGCGCTGAGCCTGTCGCAGATGCAGGATTTCGAGGCGCTAGCCCACGAGCTGGGTATGGCGGTGCTGGTGGAAGTGCACGACGCGACCGAGCTGGAAGCCGCGCTGCAACTGCACACACCGCTGGTCGGCGTCAATAACCGCAACCTGCGCACCTTCGAGGTCAATCTCGACACCACGCTGCAATTGCTGCCGATGATCGGTAATGACCGCATCGCCGTCACCGAAAGTGGCATCGTCACCCGTGACGACGTGCAGCGCATGCGCGACCACGACGTGCACACCTTCCTGGTCGGCGAAGCTTTCATGCGAGAAAGCGACCCCGGTGTCGCACTGCAGCAGCTGTTCGCCTGAAAGCACGGCACGACACCAAAAACCGGCTCCACGAGAGTCGGTTTTTTTATGGTGCGCTGTTCGGGGTCGGTGGTGGTGTCGATGGATGCCGTTCCCGAGACATGGTGATAATTGCCAGCCACACCAGCCCTGGCGAGAATCGGGCGCGCTGCCTGTCGGTTTTTTCGGGCGCTACCGACATCACTTTCAACGCATACCGTGACTTGCGGCCAACATTGGCCGCAGGCTCATGTGCGGCCTGGCGGCGCAGCGGCTTCGTCTGCGTCGGCCGTCGCCTCGCTGTCGGCCGCCATATCCGGCGCCGGCTCATTGTTCACGGTGGCCACTGGCGCCGCACTGGCTTGCTGCAATAGCTGCCACACCTCCTCGCGGCTGCTGATGGCCTGCTCCAGGCGTTCATTCAGCACCGCCAGCAAACGTTCTTGCTCCACGATCCTTGCCTGCAACCCTGCCATGGTCTGTGCCTGCCGTGCCTGTTCTTGCTCCTGCTGCCGCAAGGCGCGACTGGCGGCCAGCAACTCGGCGCCGGTGCGGGCGCCGTCCTGATAGAGCCGCGTCAGCTCGTCCTGCTTGACGATCAGCGTCTGGCCAAGGGTGCGCAGCTCGGCTTGCAATTGTTGCACCTGCTGTTCGTGACGGCGCTGCTCCTGATCGCGCTGCTCCTTCACCGACTGTCGATAGTGCTCCAGTGCCTCGCGTGCATGCTGATGCTTTTCCTCCAGCGACGCGCGGTGTGCCTGGTTTTCTGCCAGCCGTTCCTGCAGGCCGATGATTTGCTGTTGCTGCTGGCCGTCTCGCAGTTGCGCCGCCTGCAGTGCCTGGCGGGCGGCGGCGTGCGCCTGCTGTTCGGCCGCCAATGCCTGATTCACCTGCTGCAGCTGTTGCTGGCCGCCCTGCGCTTCGGCGGCGATCTGCGCCAGCTGCTCGCGACACTGCGCCAGCTGCGTGGCCGATTCCGCCGCCATTGCGGCAATGCGCTCGTCGGCCTCTTCGTGCAGGCGGGCCGCCAGCCGGCCGACCAGCTCCTGGATCGCCTCGCTGACGGCGATCTTGGCGCCGCTGCCGGCGCCCTCTTCCTCTTCCAGTTCTTTCAGATAGCGGTGAATGGTGGTCTTGGAGCCGGTGTTGCCGAGCTCGGCGCGGATGGCGTCAATCGACGGATTGCGTCCCTGCGCCAGCAGATTGTCCCGTGCACGCAGGACTTCCGATTTGTAGATGCCGCTTCTGGCCATGCTGTGCTCCGCTGAAATTTGATACGTATTACGTGCCATGATAATACATACCATTATGTAAATTTAAAATTTTTATATCGCAAAAATAAAAAGCGTGATAATCACTAATTATCAGGCCTTGATATGCTCTGTCCTCAGAAATCAGCCAAAACACGTACGTTTCACCGCATGGCTGCTTGCCACCATCAAAATGGCCTCGAAAAATGCGTGACGCCCACGGCGACCATCCGTTCTGCCCGGTTACCACCGTGGCGGCCAACCTTGGCGTGCAACCGTCGCCGGCAACGGCGGGCCACGCTGCTATAATTCGCCGCCGGCCCTGCCGGCTGCGGCAGCAAGGCCGCAACACAGACCTCCGTCCGTCATCTCCCTAAGCCGTCGCCACCATGGAAAAAATCGCCCACTATCTCGCCGCCGCCACCCGCGACAACACGCGGCGCAGCTATGCGGCCGCCATTCGTCATTTCGAGGTGGAATGGGGTGGTTTTCTGCCAGCCACCGCCGACAGCATGGCGCGCTATCTGGCGGACCATGCCGAGGCACTATCGGTGAACACGCTGAAGCAAAGGTTGGCCGCACTGGCGCAGTGGCACCAGCAGCAGGGCTTTCCCGACCCGACCAAGGCGCCGGTGGTACGCCAGGTGCTGAAGGGCATCCGCGCGCTGCATCCGGCGCAGCAAAAACAGGCACTACCGTTGCAAATCCGGCAGCTGGAACAGCTGATTGCCTGGCTGGATGCCGGTATCGAACAGGCGGCACAGCAGCAGGATCACGCCACCCGCATGCGCTACCGCCGCGACAAGGCTCTGCTGCTGCTCGGTTTCTGGCGTGGGTTTCGTGGAGACGAATTGCTGCGGCTGCAGATTGAAAACATCGAACTTGTCGCCGGCGAAGGGATGAACTGCTTCCTCGCGCAATCGAAGAGCGACCGCCAGCTACAGGGGCGCGTGTTCCGGGTGCCGCAGTTGTCGCGGCTATGCCCGGTCAGCGCCTACGGTGAGTGGCTGGCCGACAGCGGGCTACGCGAGGGCGCGGTGTTCCGCGGCATCAGCCGCTGGGGCGTGGTGGGCGAGCACGCCCTGCACATCAACAGCCTGATCCCGCTGCTGCGCCGGCTGTTTAGCGCCGCCGGGCTGCCGGAGGCGGCGCGCTTCAGCGGCCACTCCTTCCGCCGCGGCTTTGCCAACTGGGCCAGTGCCAACGGCTGGGATCTCAAGACACTGATGGCCTACGTCGGCTGGAAGGACATCCAGTCGGCGATGCGCTATATCGATGCCGCCGATCCGTTTGCGCGGCAGCGCATCGAAAACAGCCTGCCGCCGGCGCCGGCCTTGCCGCCAGTGGCGGACTGAGCCGGCGCGCAGGCAAGAAAAAAGCGGACACCTTGGGCGTCCGCTTTTTGCTGTCGTGGCGCGTTGCTCAGCGCGATTTCACGAACGGCACGCCGATTGCCTTCGGCGCCACCGCCTTGCCCATGAAGCCGGCCAGCAGTACCACCGTCAACACGTACGGAATCGCCTGGATGAAGGCGTCCGGGATGCTGCCGATCAGCGGCAGCGCCGAGCCTTGCAGCCGGATCTGGATCGCGTCGGTAAAGGCGAACAGCAGGCAGCCGGAGACCGCCGCCCATGGCCGCCACTTGCCGAAGATCAGCGCCGCCAGCGCGAGATAGCCCTTGCCGGCGGTCATGTCCTGGATGAAGGCACCGGTCTGCGCCAGCACCAGATAGGCACCGGCCACGCCGCACAGGGCGCCGCTGATGCTCTGCGCCAGATAGCGCACCAGCTTGACGTTGATGCCGGCGGCGTCGGCGGCGTGCGGGTTTTCACCCACCGCGCGCAGGCGCAGGCCGAAGCGGCTCTTGTACACCACCCAGCTCACCACCACGATCACCAGCAAGGCCAGATAGACCAGGATGTTGTGACCGAACAGCGCCTTCAATGGCGCCGAGGCGGCAATGGCGTCGGCAAACGGCAGCTCGATGCTGCGAAAGCGTGCTGCATCGTCCAGCGTCGGGGTGCGGCCGCCCTGCTGGAACCAGGCCAGCGCCAGCACCGGCGTCAGTCCGGACACCATCATGTTGAGCGCGACACCGGAAATCAGCTGGTTGCCGTTGTAGCCGATCGACACGATGCCGTGCAGCAAGGCCACCATCACACCGGCGGCCATGCCGGCGGCGAGGCCGGCCCACGGCGACTGCATCATGTAGGCGACGCAGGCGGCGGCAAACGCGGCGGCCAGCATCTTGCCTTCCAGCGCCAGATCGACGATGCCGGAGCGCTCGGAAAACAGGCCGGCCAGCGCCGCCAGCACCAGCGGGGTGGCGACGCGGATGGTGGCGTCCAGCACACTGAAAAAGCTATCCATGTCAGTGTCTCCTTATCGTTTCGTCATCTGTTTGAACGCCAGCGCCAGCGGGGTCTGGAACAGGTTTTCCAGCGCGCCGCAGAACAGGATGATCAGACCCTGAGTCAGGATGATCATCTCGTGGGTGATCGCCGGCTTCTCGAAGGACAGGTCCAGACCACCCTGGGTCAGCGCGCCGAACAGCAGCGCCGACAGCAGGATACCGAACGGGTGGTTGCGTCCCATCAGCGCCACCGCGATGCCGACAAAACCGATGCCGTTGGTGAACGCCAGGTTCATGCGGTGGGTGGAGCCGAGCAGCTCGTTGACCGCGGCGAGGCCGGCCAGCGCGCCGGAGAAGCACATCGCCACGATGATCACCTTGGACACCGGCATGCCGGCATAGCGCGCCGCCTTCTCGTTGAGGCCGACGGTGCGCAGCGCATAGCCCCAGCGGCTGCGCCACACCATCAGGTAGAACACCACCAGCGAAATCAGCGCCAGGAAGAAGGTCGCGTTCAGCGGCGTCTGCGGCAGCTCGATGCCAAGGTTGGCCGCAAGCTCGTGCAGCATCGGGATCCACGCCGATTCGGCGAACAGCCGCGTCGCCGGTGTCTGCGAGCCGGGCATGATCAGCTTGTCGACCAACAGCCAGGTCATCAGCGCACTGGCGATGAAGTTGAACATGATGGTGGTGACCACGATGTGGCTGCCACGCTTAGCCTGCAGGTAGCCGGGGATGAACGCCCACGCCGCGCCAAACACCATCGACGCCAGCAGCGCCAGCGGGATCACCACCCAGCCGGGCAGGAAATCCAGCCCCAGGCAGACCAGCGTCACGCCGAGGCCGGCGAGATACATCTGCCCCTCGCCGCCGATGTTGAACAGGCCGGCGTGGAACGCCGCCGCCACCGCCAGACCGGTAAAGATGAAGCTGGTGGTGTAGAACAGCGTGTAGCCGATGCCTTCCGGATAGCCGAAGGCGCCGTTGATCATCAGTTGCAGGCACTCGACCGGATCTTCGCCGATCAGCGTGATCACCAGCCCGGACACCAACAGTGCCGCGAACAGGTTGAGTACCGGCATCAGCCACAAGGTGGCCCAGCGCGGCAGGTTACTTGGCTGGCTCATTTATGCCCCCCCATCAACAGGCCCAGTTCGGTGGCCGTGGCTTGCGCCGCCGGCAGCTCGCCACTGACGCGACCGGCGTTCATCACGATGATGCGGTCGCTGAGCGCCAGGATCTCGTCGAGTTCCACCGAAACCAGCAGCAGCGCCTTGCCGGCATTGCGCAGGGCCATGAGTCGTTTGTGTATGAATTCGATGGCGCCGATGTCGACGCCCCGTGTCGGCTGGCCGATCAGCATCAGCTGCGGATCGCTGTCGATCTCGCGTGCCAGGATCACCTTCTGCTGGTTGCCACCGGAGAACAGGCCACTGCGGCGGAAGGCGTTGGCCGGGCGCACGTCGAACTCGCTGATGAAACGGCGGCAGCGCTCGATGATGGCCTTGCGGTTGAACAGCAGGCCGCGCTGGATCGCCGGCTGGTCGTGATAGCCGAGAATCGCGTTCTCAAAGGTGGAAAAATCCTTGACCAGCCCTTCGCGCGAACGGTCTTCCGGCACATGGGCGATGCCGAGGCGACGATAGGCGGCCGCCTTCGGCTCGCGCGTTGGCAGCGTGGTCAGCTCGGTGCCGTTGTAGCGTACCGAGCCGGCGCTGGCCTCGCGCATGCCGGACAGGATTTCCAGCAGCTCGGACTGGCCGTTGCCGGAGACGCCGGCAATACCGACAATCTCGCCCTCGCGCAGCTCGAAGCTGACATCGTCCAGCAGCTTCACGCCGCGCGCGTCGGTCAGCGACAGGTTGCTCACCTGCAGCACCGTCTTGCCCGGCGTGGCCGGCGTCTTGTCCAGCTGCAGGTTCACCTTGCGGCCAACCATCAGGTCGGCGAGGTCTTCCTTGCCCACTTCGGCGGTGATGACATTGCCGACGATCTCGCCGGCGCGCATAACGGTGACGGCGTCGGTGATGTCCAGCACTTCGCGCAGCTTGTGGGTGATCAGTAGCACCGTCTTGCCCTGTGCCTTGAGCAGGCGCAGGATGCGGAACAGGTCGTCCGCCTCCTGCGGCGTCAGCACCGCGGTCGGTTCGTCGAGGATCAGCACGTCGGCGCCACGGTACAGCGCCTTGAGGATTTCCACGCGCTGCTGCTCGCCCACGCCCAGCTCGCCGACGATGGCGTCCGGATCGACCTGCAGACCGTAGTCGCGGTTCAGCGTGGCCAGGTGCGCGCGGGCGGCCAGCAGGCTTTGCTTCAGCGCCAGCCCCTGCTCGGCGCCGAGCACGATGTTTTCCAGCACAGTAAAGGTGTCCACCAGCATGAAGTGCTGATGCACCATGCCGATGCCGCGGGCGATGGCGTCGTGGCTGTTACGGATACGCACTTCCTGTCCGTTCAGGCGGATGCTGCCAGAGTCGGCCTGGTAGTAGCCGTACAGGATGCTCATCAGCGTCGACTTGCCGGCCCCGTTTTCGCCGATGATGCCGTGGATGCTGCCCTTGGCGACGGCGAAGGAGATGTTCTTGTTGGCGTGGACTTCGCCAAAATACTTGTTGACGCCAGTCAGCTCGATAGCGAGTTCGGCCATATTGATTCAGCTCTCGATCAACACTCATCCCGGCATGGCCTGCAAAACGGCAGCACACGAAAGAGCGCGGCAAGCAGGAAACCTGCTTGCCGCGCGGGTCGTCCGGGATTCAGACGATTAATAACGAATGGTTATTGTACCGGGCAGCTGTTGCCAGCACGGTAGTCGACCACCTTGATCTTGCCGGCCACGATGTCTTTCTTGGCCTGGGTGATCTTGGCTTCCATGTCCTTGGAGATCAGCTTGCGGTTGTTGGCATCCACCGCCCAATCCACGCCGCCTTCCTTCAGGCCCATGGTCACCAGACCCGGTTTCCAGCTGTTGTTCTTGCCGGACATCATGATGTCGTAAACGGCATTGTCAACGCGCTTCAGCATCGAGGTCAGCACGAAGCCCGGGAACAGGTGGTTCTGGTTGGAATCCACACCGATACCCAGCTTGTTCTTGTCCTTGGCCGCCTGCAGCACGCCCATGCCGGTGCCGCCGGCTGCGTGGAAGACCACGTCGACGCCACGGTCAAACTGGCTGCGTGCCAGCTCGCCGCCGCGGGCCGGATCGTTGAACGCCTGTGGCGTGGTGCCGGTCATGTTGGAGACCACTTCCACCTTCTTGTTGGCCGCCTTGGCGCCCTGGGTGTAGCCGCAACCGAAGGCACGGATCAGCGGTACGTCCATGCCGCCGATGAAGCCGACCTTCTTCGACTTGGAGGCCATGCTGGCTGCCATGCCGACAAGGTAGGAGCCTTCCTGTTCCTTGAACACGATCGACTGCACGTTGGCGCCCTTGGCCACGTCGTCCACGATGGTGAACTTCACTTTCGGGAACTCGGCAGCAACGGTCTGCACCGCCTGGGTAAAGGAGAAACCCACGGCCACGATCAGGTCGACATTGCGACGCGCCAGGTTGCGCAGCACCTGTTCTTTTTGCGCTTCGTTGGCGATCTGGGCTTCGCGATAGGCGATGCCGGTGGCCTTCTTGAAGCGTTCGGCGCCGGTGTAGGCCGCTTCGTTGAAGCTCTTGTCAAACTTGCCGGCCTGGTCGTAAACCACGGCCGGTACAAATGCCCAGCTTGCGGATGCCGTCATCAGCATGACAGCAGCGGCAATACCCCGTTTTTTGGAAATTTGCATGAGATGTTTCCCTCAATGTGCGTGTAGTTACAACGAACGGGTCATGGTAACCATAATTGGTTCGGCATGTGCGCGCCATTCGTTGTGCATGTCGGCGAGCGGAGGCGCCGGTGTCAGCCGGCCGCTGCCCGATTTGCGACAGGGGCGTGATTATAAGCACAGTCACAAAAAGTTATTAGCAAAAAAACGGCCACCACGGACAGATTACGCGCAATGCGTAAAACGGCGCGGCCGGCACGCCACATTCACAACGCCAATTGCGCACAAAGTGTAGACAGCGCGCTGCACACCGACTGCTGCCGGATGGCGGCGCGATCGCCGGCAAAGTGTTGCGTGTATGTCAGTGGCTGCGGCAGCGCCAGCCCGGCCAGCGCAAAGCAGACGGTGCCGACCGGCTTGTCGGCGCTGCCGCCGTTGGGGCCGGCAATGCCGCTGACCGCCAGCGCCCAGTGGCAATCGGCCAGCCGTAGTGCACCGCTGGCCATCGCCGCCGCTACCGGCTCGCTGACCGCGCCGTGCTGCAGCAGCAGCTGCGGCGGCACTCCCAGCAGGCGCTGCTTGGCGTCATTGCTGTAGCTGACGATGGCCATGTCGAACCAGCCGGAACTGCCGGCGATGGCGGTAATCGCCTGCGCGATGCCGCCGCCGGTGCAGGACTCGGCGGTGGTCACCTTTTCGTCGCGCGCCAGCAACAGCTCGCCAAGACGGGCCGCCAGCTGTAATTCATCCATGAAAGCGCTCCTGGAAATGTCGCATCAGGCCGCTGGTGGAGGCGTCGTGGGGAGCGGAGGCCTTGCCGTCCATCTCCGCCAGCAGCTGTGCGGCCAACTGTTTGCCGTATTCCACGCCCCACTGGTCGAAGGAGTTGACCCCCCAAATCACGCCCTGCACGAACACCTTGTGCTCGTACAGCGCCAGCAGCATGCCTAGTGTATAGGGGGTGAGCTGGTCCAGCGCCAGGGTGTTGGACGGCTGGTTGCCGGGAAACAGCTTCTGCGGCAGCAGCATGTCCAGCTCGTCGCCCGGCAGGTGGGCCAGCTCGCGCAGCACCTCGGCCTCGCTCTTGCCGCGCATCAGCGCCTCGGTCTGCGCCAGACAGTTGGCGACCAGCACCCGATGCTGGTCGCCCTGCGGGTAGTGCGAATTTAGCGGCAGAATAAAATCGCAGGGCACCAGGCGCGTGCCCTGGTGCAACAGCTGGAAGAAGGCATGCTGGCTGTTGACGCCCTCCTCGCCCCAGATTACCGGGCCGGTATCGAAATCCAGCCGCTCGCCGCAACGACCGACGCGCTTGCCGTTGGATTCCATGTCCAGCTGCTGCAGATGCGCCGGCAGGCGGCGCAGGCCGTGGTCGTAGGGCATGATGGCGTGGGTATGCGCACCATAGAAGGTGTTGTACCAGATGCCGAGCAGCGCCAGCAGCACCGGCATGTTGTGCGCGAAAGGCGCGCTGAAGAAGTGTTCGTCCATCGCCGCGCCGCCGGCCAGAAACTGGCGGAACTGCTCCGGCCCGATCGCCAGCATCACCGGTAGCCCGATCGCCGACCACACCGAGTAGCGACCGCCGACCCAGTCCCAGAAGCCGAACATGTTGGCCGCATCAATGCCGAAGGCCTGCACCGCCGGACGGTTGGTCGAGATCGCCACGAAATGCCGCGCCACCGCCGCGTCGCCGGCGGCGGCCACCAGCCAGCGGCGGGCGGCGTGGGCATTGAGCAGCGTTTCCGGGGTGGTGAACGATTTGGAGGCGACGATGAACAGCGTGGTCGCCGGCTGGCACTGTTCCAGCGTTTGCGCCAGGTGCTGGCCGTCGACATTGGAGACGAAGTGGACGTTCAGCCCCGGCTGGCAGTACGGGCGCAGCGCCTCGTGCACCATCAGCGGGCCAAGGTCGGAGCCGCCGATACCGATGTTTACCACGTCGCGGATAGCCTGGCCGTCGTAGCCGCGCCAGACGCCTCCGCGCACCTGCTCGGCAAAGCGGCTGCACGCCGCCAGCACCTGCTGCACCTCATCCACCACGTTGACGCCGTCCAGCACCACGCTGCTGCCGGCAGGCTGGCGCAGCGCGGTGTGCAGCACCGCACGACCCTCGCTGACATTGATGCGCTCGCCGTCGCGCATCCACTGCAGCCACTGCCCAAGGTTGGCCGCATCGGCCAGCTCCAGCAGCAATTCCAGGGTGCGGTCGGTGATGCGGTTCTTGGAATAGTCCAGCAGCAGGCCGTCCAGCTCCAGCGAATAGCGGTGAAAACGCTGCGCGTCCTGCTCGAACAGCTCGCGCATGTGCACGTGGCGGGTGGCGCGCTGGTGCTGGTGCAGACGCGCCCACACCGGCGTGCTGTTGATCGCGGCATGGCGCTGGCGCGCCATCTGTTCGAAGAAACTGCTCATTCCGGGCATCGCCTTACACTTTGAGGAAGTGTTCGCGGTAATAGCGCAGTTCCTCGATCGATTCGAGGATGTCCGCCAGCGCTTCGTGCTTGCCCTTCTTCACCACGCCCTTGGCGATGTCCGGGCGCCAGCGCTTGCACAGCTCTTTCAGCGTCGACACGTCGAGGTTGCGATAGTGGAAGTAGCGCTCCAGCTCCGGCATCCAGCGTGCCATGAAGCGGCGATCCTGGCCGATGGAGTTGCCGCACATCGGCGAGACACCCTTGGCGATGTGTTCCTGCAGGAAGGCCAGCAGCTGCTGCTCGGCTTCGGCCTCGCTCAGCGTCGACGCCTTGACTCGGGCGGTGAGCCCGGTCTTGCCGTGGGTATTGGTGTTCCACTCGTCCATTGCGGCCAACGTTTCGTCGCTCTGGTGCACGACCAGCACCGGCGATTCGGCGACCACGTTCAGCTGGCTGTCGGTAACCACCATCGCGATTTCGATGATGCGGTCGGTGTCTGGTTCCAGCCCGGTCATTTCCATGTCCAGCCAGATGAGATGCTTGGGATCTTGCGGCATAATGCTCGTCTCTAACGAAATGCAGGCATTTTCCTTTAATAACCGCCCTTGGGCAAACTCGGTTCACCATGAATTTATTCACCTGGTCTTTCCTGTTCGCCGTCTTGCTGTCGCTGGCGCTGCGGCTCTACCTGTCGCAACGGCAGATCCGCCATGTGCAGCAGCATGCAGCCAAGGTGCCGACCGCCTTCCGTGACCGCATCACGCTGCAGCAGCACCAGCTGGCCGCCGACTATTGCGTGGCACGGCAGCGCCCTGGGCAGTGGCAGGCAGTCGCCGACAGCGCGCTGCTGCTGGCACTGACGCTGGGCGGCGGCCTGCAATGGTTGTGGCAGCTGCTGGCCGAGCGCGGTCTGGGTGGCTTGTGGCAGGGCGTGGCACTGATCGGCGTGCTGGCGCTGCTCAGCAGCGTGCTCAGCCTGCCGTTCAGCCTGTATCGCACCTTTGTTACCGAGAAGCGCTTCGGCTTCAACCGTACCAGCTGGCCACTCTATTTTGCCGACATGGCCAAGGGCGGTGCGCTGGCCGCCATCGTCGGTGCGCCGCTGGTTATGCTGATCCTGTGGCTGCTGCACGCCGCCGGCGACTGGGCGTGGCTGTGGGTGTGGTGCAGCTGGACGCTGTTCAGCCTGGCGATGCTGTGGGCGTACCCGACACTGATCGCGCCGCGTTTCAACCGTTTTACGCCGCTGGCCGATCCGGCGCTGCGCCAGCGCATCGACGACCTGCTGGCGCGCACCGGCTTTCACAGTGACGGCGTGTTCGTGATGGACGGCTCGCGCCGCTCCAGCCACGGCAATGCCTACTTCACCGGCTTTGGCAAAACCAAGCGCATCGTGTTCTTCGACACCCTGCTCACCCAGCTGGACGAGGGTGAGGTGGAGGCGGTGCTGGCGCACGAGCTGGGCCACTTCAAGCACGGCCACATCCGCCAGCGCATCGCCACCACCTTCTTGCTGTCCTTCCTCAGCCTCTACCTGCTCGGCTGGCTGCTGACGCTGCCGGCGTTCTACAACGGCCTGGGGGTTGTCGATACCGCGCCGGCGCTGGGGATGGTGCTGTTCATGCTGGCGGCGCCGGCGTACACCTTCCCGCTGACGCCGCTGTTCAGCCAGCTGTCGCGGCGTCACGAATACCAGGCCGACGACTTCGCCGCCCGCCACAGTAGCGCCAGCGAACTGATCAGCGCGCTGGTCAAGCTGTACCGTGACAATGCCAGCACACTGACGCCAGACCCGCTACACTCGCGCTTTTACGATTCCCATCCACCGGCGAGCCTGCGCATCGCCCACCTGGAAAGGCAAGCACAATGAATCTGCAACACATGCACTGCGAGGCCCAGCACGGCCTGCACTCCCTCAGCGAACAGACCCGCGCCGAGCTGCTGGCCCACCTCGACGGTTGGGCGGTAGAGGGTATCGAACTGGTCAAGACCTTCCGTTTCGACGACTACTACCGCACCATGGCCTTCGTCAACGCGCTGGCCTTCATCGCCCACCAGCAGGATCACCACCCCGACCTGTCGGTACACTACAACCGCACCGTGGTCCGCTTCAGCACCCACGACGCCGGCGGCCTAACCCTCAACGATTTCATCTGCGCCGCCAAGACCGAAGCACTGGCGGCCGGCAAATGAAGCAGCAAGGTCAGATCATCCGCAGTTACGGCCGCCGCTTCATCGTCGAGTGCGACGGCCAGCAATACGATTGCACCACCCGTGGCAAGCGCGTCGATTACGCCTGTGGCGATCACGTCGAACTGTCGATCATCAACGGCGAACAGGCGGTGATCGAAAAAGCCTGCGAACGCAAGAGCCTGCTCTACCGCCAGGACGACTGGCGCACCAAGCTGATTGCGGCCAACGTCACGCGCATCGTGTTCGTCACCGCCGCGGTGCCCTCGCCCAACGAAGAGCTGCTCAACCGCTGCCTGCTGGCCGCCGAGGCCGCCGACATCGAGCCGATCATTCTCGTCAACAAGGGCGACCTGCCGGAAACCGCCGACTGGCTGGCCAAGCTGCAGCCGTACCGCGAACTGGGCTACACCCTGGTCACCGTCAGCGCCCTGAACGACATCAACGAGCTGCTGCCGCTGGTCAAGGGCCAGACCTCGGTTTTTGTCGGACAGTCCGGCATGGGCAAGTCGACGCTGACCAATGCACTGCTGCCTGCCGCCGAGGCACGCGTCGGCGATATTTCCATCGCGCTGGATGCCGGCCGCCACACCACCACCCATGCCGCGCTCTACCATCTGGACGAAGACAGCCACCTCATCGATTCGCCCGGCCTGCAGGAATTCGGCCTCAGCCACCTAGCAGCCACCGAGCTTGCCGGCCTGTTTCCGGAAATGCGCCCCTATATCGGCCACTGCCGTTTCCACAACTGCACCCACCGCGCCGAGCCTAACTGCGCGATCAAGGGCGCCTGTGATGAAGGCCGCATACGCCCGGCCCGACTGGCTTTGCTGCAGAAACTGACGAATCAGCTAGTTAATGCCTAACGAATAAAATTTTCGCGTAACAAGCCGTTTACATTTTCTGATGATGACCCTAATCTGTCATGAAATGACAACAAGGGGGCGCTAGCATCCCCCTCATTCCGACAAAAAGACAAGGAGTCAGCATCATGAGCAAGCGAATCGCGTTGGTTACCGGGGGCATGGGCGGTATTGGCACCGCCATCTGCAAGGCACTGGCCGACAGCGGCCACATCGTGGCCACCACCTACAGCAAGCCGGGCAAGGATCAGGCCTGGCTGGCGGACATGAAGGGCCAGGGTTACGACTTCCACGCCTTCCAGTGTGATGTCAGCGATTTTGATTCGTGCCAGCAGGCGGTTGCCGCCATCACCGAGCAGCTTGGCCCGGTGGACGTGCTGGTCAACAACGCTGGCATCACCCGCGATGCCAGCTTCCGCAAGCTGGGCAAGGCCGATTGGGACGCGGTGATCAGCACCAACCTCGACTCCGTGTTCAACGTGTGCAAGCCGGTAGTGGAATCGATGCTGGAGCGCGGTTTCGGTCGCGTGATCAACATCTCGTCGATCAACGGCCAGAAAGGCCAGTTCGGCCAGACCAACTACTCTGCCGCCAAGGCCGGCATGCACGGCTTCACCATGGCGCTGGCACAGGAAGTGGCACGCAAGGGCGTGACCGTCAACACCATCAGCCCGGGCTACATCGGCACCGACATGGTGATGGCGGTACCGGAAGACGTGCGCAACAAGATCATCGCGCAGATCCCGGTCGGTCGTCTGGGCCAGCCGGAAGAAATCGCCGGTCTGGTCAACTACCTGGCCTCCGATCTGGCCGGTTTCATGACCGGTGCCGACTTCGCCATCAACGGCGGTCAGCACATGATGTAAGCGCGTCCGCCGCAAGGTTGGCCGCACGCAAAAAGCCGGGATGCATTCCCGGCTTTTTTGCTATGCTGCGTTCCCCTTTTTACACTGATGGAGTCCTGCCATGGCAGAACAGCTGCTGATCGCCGAAGGCTCGCGCGAGGCGCAATACCAGGCCCTGTTACCGCAGGTGCTGGCACTGATCGAATCCGAGAGCGACATCGTCGCCGCCATGGCCAACTGCAGCGCCGCGATCCAGCAGACCTTCAACTGGCTGTGGACCGGCTTTTATCTGGTCAAGGGCGAACAGCTGGTGCTGGGGCCGTTCCAGGGTCCGATCGCCTGCACCCGCATTCCGAAGGGCCGTGGCGTGTGCGGCAGCGCCTGGGCACAGGCACGGACGCTGATCGTGCCGGACGTGGACGCCTTCCCCGGCCACATCGCCTGCTCGTCGGCGGCGCGCTCCGAGATCGTGCTGCCGGTGTGCGATGCCGCCGGTACGGTGGTGGCGGTGCTGGACATCGACGCCAGCGAGCTGGCGCAGTTCAGCGAACTTGACCAGCGCTACCTGGCGCCGGTATGCGCGGCGCTGGGCAAACTGTTCAGCCAGCCAGCAAACGCCTGACCTGCTCCGCCAGCTGCGCCGCCGGCATCGCGGCCAGCTGCGCCTGCTCGGCCTGCAGCCACAGCAGCAGGTGCGGCAGGCGGTGCTGTTGCAGTAGCGCCTGCTCCTGCTGTAGTTGCTGCAGGGCGCTGCTGCGCTGCTGCTCGGTGGCGGCCAGCTCGGCGTGACGTTGCTGCCACTGCTGCCGCAGCGTGTCGCTGTCTGCCAGCTGCCCCTGCAGCGCCTCCAGTTCTGCGGCCAACCTGCCATTCTCCTGTGCCCGTTGCGCCAGCTGCTGCTGGCTGCTGTCGCGTAGTGCCGCCAGTTGCTGGGCCAGTTGTTGCCGTTCTGCCTGCCACTGCTGCTCGCGCTGGCGCAGCAGCGTGCGCTCGTCCTCTACCTGCTGGTACAGCTGGATGCGCATGCCTTCCAGCCGCTCATAGGCCAGCGCCTCGCGCCGCTCGCCATCCTGCTGCAATTGCTGCAATTGCACCGCATGGCGCGCTTCCAGCGCCTCGACGCGCTGGTCGGCGGCCTGCTGCGTGGCGATGATCTGGCTGCGCGCCTGCTGCAATGCCGCCTCGCTGCCGAGGGCGCGCGCCTCCTGCGCCGCCAGCGCCTGCTGCAACTGTGTGAGGTTGGCCGCCAGCTGCTGCTGCGCCTGCTCGGCGCTGTCGCAGCGCTGGCTCAGCGCCAGTTGCTGCGCGCTGGCGGCGGCCAGTTCGCGCTGCGCCTGCGCCAGCTCGGCGACCAATCGTGCCACTTCCTGTTGCGCTTCTTCGCGCAAGCCGGCCAGGTTCTGCTCCGCCTCGCCGCAGGCCTGCTGCCAGACCTGGGCAAAGGCCTGCGCCAGCGCCGGCGACCACTCCGGGTGGCGGGCACTGGTCGCCATCTTGCCGAGGAATTCCTGCCGCCACTGGCGCAGGGTGTTGTTGATGGTGGTGTTGGAGCCGGTGCCCAGCCGTGCGCGCACCTCCTGCACCGTCGGCCACACGCCGGCGATGACCAGTTCCAGCGCCACGTCGCGCACTCGTGTATGAATATCCATGCTTGTTTACCTGCTGGCTGTCTGCCTTGTTCTGCGTCGGCACAACACGCCGATTTCTGCAGCGGTGCTTATAACACTGCCAGCCCCACCGCGGCCAGTGCCGGTTCGCACGGCAGCCACACGCTGAACACCGCGCCGCCCTGCGGCTGGTTGGCGGCCTCGATCATGCCGCCACTGCGCTCCGCCAGCCCCTGGCACACCCACAGCCCGAGACCGGTGCCGTCGTGCTTGCTGGTGAAAAACGGATCGAACAGCCGCGCCATGTCGGCCTCGGCGATGCCGCTGCCGTTGTCGGCCACGCTCAGGCGCAGTCCGGGGCGGCCGTCGCTGCCGGGCGCGTCGTGTGCCGACAGCGTCAGCACCCCGCCCTGCGGCATCGCCTGGATCGCGTTCAGGATCAGGTTGATCAGGATCTGCTGCAGCTCGAAACGGTTGGCCAGCAGCGTGGCACGGCTGTGCCACTGTTTCACCACCGCGATATTGCCGCGGTTCATCTGGTAGCCGACCAGCAACAGGCTGTCCTGGAACACCTCCTGCGGCTGCACCTGCTGCAAGTCGCCGGCGTATTCGCTCGGCCGCGCGTACTGCAGCAGCTTGGCCACGATCAGCTGGATGCGCTGCACCTGCTCGCGCATCAGGCGGATCTCCGGCAACACCGGTGCCGCCGCCTCGCCGAGCAGCTCTTGCATCAGCTCCAGATTGCCCTGGATCACCGCAACCGGATTGTTGATCTCATGCGCGGTGCCGGCCGCCAGCTGGCCGATGGCGGCCAGTTTTTCCGACTTGAACAGCTGCTGCTGCGCGCTGAGCAGGGTATGGTTGGCCGCCGCCAGTTCGCGTGTGCGCTCCGCCACCTTGTCGTCCAGCTCGCCGGCCCAGCGCAGCATGGCCTGGTTCTGCGCCTCCAGCCGCGCCAGCAGCGCGTCGAAATGCGCGGCCAGCAGGGCCAGCTCGTCCTGCTGCGGCAAGGCGCCGACGCGGGCATCCAGCCGGCCGGCGGCCACCGCGCTCATGGTCTGGCGCAGGCGCTCCACCGGGTCTATCACCGAGCGCGCAAAGCGCCAGCTCACCCACGTTGCCGCCGCCATGGTGATGGCGAACAGCACGAACAGCACCGCCAGCGCCATCCACTTGGCCAGCACGAACGGCTGCTCCAAGAAGCCGACGTACAGCATGCCGATACGTTGGCCACGGCTGTCCAGCAGCGGCTGGTAACCGGACACATACCAGTCGCCGATCACCCGCGCCCGGTTCAGCCACGCCTGACCGCGGCCCAGCACCTGTTCCGACACCTCCTGCGACACGCGGCTACCGATGGCTCGCCCGCCGCGGGGGTAGGTCACCGTGGTGGCGATTCGGGTGTCGTCGAGAAACAATGTGGCCGAGCCGCGGCTGCGGATCGGCAACGAACCCTGCGGATACACCAGATGGCGGATACGGTCGATGAACTCGATGTTACGGTTCAGCAGCACGCCGCCGACCAGCACCAGCGGCTGCCCCGGCACCTTGGCCGCGGCGTGCAGCAGCAGGCCGTTGTCACTGACGTTGCGCTGGCTCGGCCGCGCGCCGGTCGTCGCCAGCAATTCGATGTGCGAGCGCGCCTGCAGCAGCGGCGACAGCGCGGCCAGCTGCGCCGGGCTGAACACGTCCAGCGTGGCGCGCTGCGTGCCGCTGCTGGCGGCCAGCACCACCGCCGGCTGCGGGTAGCGCAGGCCGTGGCTGGCCGGCAGCGAAGCGGCCACCACCTGCTGGCGCGTGTCCAGCAACAGCAGATAGTCCAGCCCCAGGCTGCGCGCGCGTTCGCGCAACAGCGCGTCGGGCGAAGTTGCGCGCGGCTGGCGGCGGGTATCGGCCAAGGCCTCGGAACTGGCCAGCGCCTCGATGCTGCGGCCAACGTCGCTCTGCACCCGCTCGAAATAGGTGGCCGCCACCGCCAGATCGCTGCGCACCTTGAAAACCAGCAGCTCCTCGAACGCCGCCCCACCCCAGCCGGCCAGCAACAGCAGCAGCACCGGGAAACCGACCACCAGCGGCAGCAGCGCGAGGGTGACGAAGCGGGTGCGTACCGAACGGTTCAGCGGTTGCAGCAGGCGTCGCCACAGCCCGGCTACTCGCCCCAGGACAGGCATTTGCGCTCCAGGGTCTTGCGGGAAATGCCGAGCCGGCGCGCCGCTTCCGACTTGTTGCCGGCGCAGGCGGCCAGCACCGCGCGGATATGGCGGGTTTCGACCTGGCTCAGGCTTTCTTCCGCCGGCGCCGCCCCGGTCGCCAGCTCACCGACGGCCGGCGGCAGTCGCGTCGCCGGCAGATCTTGCGGCAGGTAGCCGAGAATCAGCGAGCGTTCGATCAGGTTTTTCAGCTCGCGCACATTGCCCGGCCAGTCGTAGGCGGCCATCGCCACCAGCAGCGCCGGCTCCACCTCCACCGGCGCCACCCCCAGCGCCGGGCTGAGCAGGTCCATGAAGTGCGCCGCCAGCTCCGGCAGGTCCTCGGTGCGCTCGCGCAGCGGCGGCAGCGCCAGCTCCAGCACCTGCAAGCGGTAGTACAGGTCGGCACGGAAACGGCCGGCGGCGACCTCGTCCGCCAGCGGCTTGTTGCTGGCGGCGATCACCCGTACGTCGACCTTGATTTCCTGCTCCGAGCCGACCGGGCGGATGCTGCGTTCCTCCAGCACCCGCAGCAGCTTGGCCTGGATCGCCAGCGGCAGCTCGGCCACCTCGTCCAGGAACAGCGTGCCGCCGCGCGCGTAGTAGAACAGCCCGTCGCGGCTGGCGGCGGCGCCGGTATAGGCGCCCTTGAGGTGGCCGAACAGTTCGCTCTCAATCAGCTCCTGCGTGATCGCCGCGCAGTTGACCGGCACGAAGCTGGCGTTGGCGCGCGGGCTGAGCTGGTGCAGCGCGCGCGCCACCACTTCCTTGCCGGTGCCGGATTCGCCCTGGATCAGCACCGTCGACGGCATCGGCGCAAAGCGCTGCAACAGGCCGCGCAGCTCGGTGATCGCCGCCGAGTGCCCGATCAGGCCGTCGCGGCTGACCTTGCTGCGGCTGGCGTGCGACGCCACCTCGCGGCGCAGCACCCAGTTTTCCGCCTCCAGCCGCGCACGCTCGAAGGCACGCCTGGCGGCGTTGATCAGCTGCGCCAGCGAGAACGGCTTAAGCAGGAAATCCGACGCGCCGGCACGCAGCGCATCGATGGCGGTTTCCACGTCGGCAAACGCGGTCATCAGGATCACTTCGCTGTTGACGCCGCGCTCGCGCAGCTGCTTCAGCCAGTTGACGCCAGACATACCCGGCAGCGAGATGTCGAGCACGATCAGGTCGAAGCGCTGCTGCGCCACCAGCGGCTCGGCCGCTTCCACGCTGCCGGCGGTGTGCACGCTGCCACAGCGCGATTCCAGCGCCCGCTTGATGAAATTGACCATGCCCGGCTCGTCATCGACCACCAGCACGCTGTAGCTGTCCCATTGCCTGGCTGCCGCGTTTCCGCTTGCGGCCAACGTTTCGTCTTGCTGCAAAAGCTTGTTCCCCTTATGGACAAATTGACCCAGCCCGCGCAGTGGCATTGCGACTATTTGTCCGTTCAAGCCGGGCCTGATTGCCGGCATTCATGATGCAAGTGCTTGTTTGTGCTGGGTATTGGCAAAAACCCTACCACGGGCACGGCAAATGCTATGCCAAGGCTATTGCGCGGGCTCGCCCGCGTCAAACGCGACAACCCAAAAACAAGAGGAGAGCCATGATGGAAGTGAACCGGCGGCAGTTCTTCAAACTGAGCGCGGCGCAGATCGGCACCGCCAGCCTGGTGGGCATGGGCTTCAGCCCGAGCCAGGCGCTGGCCGAGGTGCGCCAGTACAAGCTGATGGGCGCCAGGGAGACACGCAACACCTGTACCTATTGCTCGGTCGGCTGCGGCGTGATCCTGTACAGCCTCGGCGATGGCGCGAGGAACGCCAAGTCGGAGATCTTCCACATCGAGGGCGATCCGGATCACCCGGTCAGCCGTGGCTCGCTGTGCCCGAAAGGCGCCGGCCTGCTCGACTTCATCCACAGCCCGAAGCGGCTGCAATACCCGGAAGTGCGCGAGGCCGGCAGCAGCGAGTGGAAACGCATCGACTGGCATGACGCCATCCACCGTATCGCCAAGCACATGAAGGCCGACCGCGACGCCAATATCGTCGAGAACAACGCCGACGGCGTGCCGGTCAACCGCTGGCTGACGACCGCGATGCTGACCGCCTCCGCCGGCTCCAACGAGACCGGCATCATCACCCAGAAATTCCTGCGCAGCCTGGGCATCATCGCCACCGACGCGCAGGCACGCGTCTGTCACGGGCCGACGGTATCGGCGCTGGCCTCCACCTTTGGCCGCGGCGCGATGACCAATAGCTGGGTCGACATCAAGAACGCCGACTTCATCCTGGTGATGGGCGGCAACGCCGCCGAGGCGCACCCGGTCGGCTTCAAGTGGGCGATCGAGGCCAAGAAGACGCGCGGCACCAAGCTGATCGTGGTCGATCCGCGCTACAACCGCACCGCCGCGGTGTCCGATCTGTACCTGCCGATCCGCGCCGGCGCCGACATCCCCTTCCTGGGCGGCGTGATCAACTGGCTGATCGCCAACGACAAGATCCACTGGGACTACGTGAAGGCCTACACCAACGCCAGCTTCATCGTCGGCGACGGCTTTGCCTTCGAGGACGGCCTGTTCAGCGGCTACGACGAGGCCAAGGGCAAGTACGACCGCAGCAGCTGGAGCTACGCGCTGGACGAGGCCGGCAACGCCAAAACCGACCCCACGCTGCAACACCCGAGCTGCGTGTGGCAGCTGATGAAGGCGCACTTCGCCCGCTACACGCCGGAAGTGGTCACCAACCTGTGTGGCACGCCGGTGGATGGTTTCCTCGAGGTGTGCAAGCAGCTGGGCGAGACCGCGCGACCGGACAAGGTCGGCACCATCCTGTACGCGCTGGGCTGGACGCAGCACACCGTCGGCGCGCAGAACATCCGCACCATGGCGATGATCCAGCTGTTGCTGGGCAATATGGGCATGCCCGGCGGTGGCGTGAACGCGCTGCGCGGCCACTCCAACATCCAGGGGCTGTCCGACCTCGGCCTGCTGTCGACCAGCCTGCCCGGCTACCTGACGCTGCCCAACGAAAAAGACCATCCCGACTTTGCCAGCTATCTGGCCAAGACCACGCCCAAGCCGCTGCAGCCGGGGCAGATGAACTACTGGGGCAACACGCCAAAGTTCTTCGTCAGCCTGATGAAGTGGCTGTGGGGCGACAACGCGCGCCAGGACAACGACTGGGGTTACCACTGGCTGCCGAAGTGGGACAAGCTGTACGACGTGCTGCACATCGTCGAGCTGATGCACCAGGGCAAGATGAACGGCTTCATCGTGCAGGGCTTCAACCCGCTGGCGTCGTTCCCCGACGCCAACAAGGTCACCGAATCGTTCTCCAAGCTGAAATACATGGTGATCATCGACCCGATCGCCACCGAGACCTCCACCTTCTGGCAGAACCACGGCGACAGTCACGACGTCGATCCGGCCAAGATCCAGACCGAGGTGTTCCGCCTGCCGTCCACCTGCTTTGCCGAGGAAGACGGCGCCATCGTCAACTCCAGCCGCTGGCTGCAGTGGCACTGGAAAGGCGCCGACGCACCGGGCGAGGCCAAGGGCGACAACGAGATCATCGGCGAGCTGTTCACCGCACTGCGCGAGCTGTACCGCAAGGACGGCGGCAAGGTGGCGGAACCGATCCTCAACGTGGCGTGGCACTACCGCGACCCGGCGGCACCGTCGCCGGAGGAGCTGGCAAAGGAAATGAACGGCAAGGCACTGGCCGACCTGATGGACCCAGCCGACCCAAGCAAGGTGCTGGTGAAAAAAGGCGAGCAGATCCCGGGCTTTGCCGTCCTGCAGGACGACGGCAGCACCAGCAGCGCCTGCTGGATCTTTGCCGGCTGCTGGACGCAGGCCGGCAACCAGATGGCGCGCCGCGACAACAGCGACAGCGGCCTGGGCAACACCCCCGGCTGGGCATGGGCGTGGCCGGCCAACCGCCGCATCCTGTACAACCGCGCCAGCTGCGACCCGGCCGGCCAGCCGTGGGACGCCAAACGCAAGCTGATCGGCTGGAACGGCGAAAAATGGAGCGGCGCCGACATCCCCGACTTCAAGGCCGATGCCGGCCCGGATTCCGGCATGAATCCGTTCATCATGAACCCGGAGGGCGTGGCGCGGCTGTTCTGCACCGACAAGCTGGCCGACGGCCCTTTCCCCGAGCACTACGAGCCGATGGAAAGCCCGATCGGCACCAACCCGCTGCACCCGAAAGTGGTCAGCAGCCCGGCGGTACGCATTTTCAAAACCGACCGCGAGCGCCTGGGTACCCATCACGACTACCCGTACGTCGGCACCACCTATCGCCTGACCGAGCACTTCCAGTTCTGGACCAAGTCGGTGCTGCTCAATGCCATCGCGCAGCCGGAGCAGTTTGTCGAGATCGGCACGGCGCTGGCGCAGGAAAAAGGCATCGCCCAGGGCGATCTGGTCAAGGTCAGCTCCAAGCGCGGCTTCATCAAGGCCAAGGCGGTGGTCACCAAGCGGCTGATGGCGCTGCAGGTCAACGGCCAGACCGTGCACCAGATCGGCATCCCGCTGCACTGGGGCTGGGAGGGCGTGGCGCAGAAGGGTTATCTCACCAATGCGCTGCCGCCGGCGGTGGGCGACTGCAACACGCAGACCCCGGAATACAAGTCTTTCCTCGTCAACCTGGAAAAAGCATAAGGAGCGCCGGACATGGCATTGCAATCCCTGGACATTACCCGCCGCTCCGCCAGCCCCACGGCCAGCCCGCAAGCGCGCAAGACCATCGAGATCGCCAAGCTGATCGACGTGTCCACCTGTATCGGCTGCAAGGCCTGTCAGGTGGCGTGCTCGGAGTGGAACGACATCCGCGAGGAAGTCGGCCACAACATCGGCGTCTACGACAACCCGACCGACCTCTCCGCCGACGCGTGGACGGTGATGCGCTTCGCCGAGGAGGAGAGCAACGGCAAGCTGGAATGGCTGATCCGCAAGGACGGCTGCATGCACTGCGCCGACCCCGGCTGCCTGAAGGCCTGTCCGTCGCCGGGCGCCATCATCCAGTACAGCAACGGCATCGTCGATTTTCATCAGGAAAACTGCATCGGCTGCGGCTACTGCGTGTCCGGCTGCCCGTTCAACGTGCCGCGCATCAGCCAGAAGGACAACAAGGCCTACAAGTGCACGCTGTGCTCGGACCGTGTTGCCGTCGGACAGGAGCCGGCCTGCGTCAAGACCTGTCCTACCGGCGCCATTCAGTTCGGTTCCAAGGAGGACATGAAGCAGGTCGCCGCCACGCGGGTCACCGATCTCAAGCAGCGCGGCTATGACAACGCCGGCCTGTACGACCCGCAGGGCGTCGGCGGCACCCACGTGATGTACGTGCTGCACCACGCCGACAAGCCGGAACAGTACTCCGGACTGCCGAAAGACCCGCAGATCAGCACCACGGTGCAGCTGTGGAAAGGCTGGCTCAAGCCGCTGGCCACCATCGGCATCGCCGCCGCCGGCCTGTTCGGTTTCTTCCACTACATCACCGTCGGCCCCAACCGCGCCGACGACGAGGACGACAGCGCGGCCAACGTTGGCCGCAACGAGGAGGACAAGGCATGAAACCGCAACTGATCCAGCGCTACTCGGCGCCGGAACGCATCAACCACTGGATAGTCGCCGTCTGCTTCATCCTGCTGGCGCTGTCCGGACTGGCGTTTTTCTACCCGGCGTTTTTCTGGCTCACCGGCGTGTTCGGCACGCCGCAGCTGGCGCGCATCATCCACCCCTTTGTCGGCGTGCTGATGTTCGTCGCCTTTGCGCGGCAGTTCTTCCGCTACTGGCACCACAACCTGCTGACGCGTGACGACATCCAGTGGATGAAGTCGGTGAAAACGGTGATGCAGGGCCAAGAGGTCGGCGACACCGGCAAGTACAACGGCGGCCAGAAAGGCATGTTCTGGATGATGTGCGCCTGCATGCTGGTGCTGCTGGTTTCCGGCATCATCGCCTGGCGCCCCTACTTCGCCATCCACCTGCCGATTCCGCTGATCCGCGTCGCGCTGCTGGCGCACGCCTGCGCCGCCATCGCGCTGATCGCCAGCATCATCGTGCACGTGTACGCCGCGTTCTGGGTGAAGGGCACCATCCGCGCGATGGTGGAAGGCGTGGTTACCCACGGCTGGGCGAAGAAGCACCACCCGCGCTGGTATCGCGAAGTAACGGGCAAGCAGAAATGAGCGGCCACTGCCCGTTGCCGCTGGCGGTCGACGCGCTGCCGGCCAGCCGCCGCCTGCCGGTGCTGCGGCTGGCCGGCGCGGCGGCCAGGCTTGCCGAGGACCAGCTGATCGAGGAAGTGCCGGTGGCGATGGTGTACAACGGCGTATCGCACGCGGTGCTGCTGGCCACGCCCTGTGATCTGGCCGACTTCGCGCTCGGCTTTTCGCTGAGCGAGCACATCCTGCACACCCCCGGCGAGCTGTACGACTGCGAGATTGTCGCCGGCGAGCACGGCGTCGAGCTGCGGCTGGAGATCGCCAGCGCCCGCTTTGCCGCGCTGAAGCAGCGCCGGCGCAGCATGACCGGTCGCACCGGCTGCGGCCTGTGCGGCGTCGACAGCCTGGATGCGGTAGCGCAGACCATCGCGCCGCTGCCGTTGCGGCCAACCTTGCATGCCGCCGCGGTCGCCCGCGCGGTGGCGGAGCTGCCGCACTGGCAACCGTGGCACCACGCCACCGGCGCCGCCCACGGTGCCGCCTTCTGCAATGCCGACGGCGACATCCTGCTGGCGCGCGAGGACGTTGGCCGCCACAACGCGCTGGACAAGCTGATCGGCGCGCTGCGCCGCCAGCGGATCGATACCGGCGACGGCTTTGTACTGGTTTCCAGCCGCGCCAGCTACGAGATGGTGCAAAAGACCGCCAGCGCCGGCATCGCCGCGCTGGTGGCGGTATCGGCGCCGACCGCCTACGCCGTGACGCTGGCCGAATCCTGCGGCCTGCTGCTGGCCGGTTTTGCCCGCCCCGGGCGGCTGGTGGCCTACAGCCAGCTGCCGCGCCTGATCTGCCCCGAATTGACGAGACCTCACCATGACCCAGTTTGTTGATGCCGCGGCCCCCGCCGCCACTCCCGCGCTGCGCCTGGCCGGCATGACCGTGTTCAGCCGCCGTGCCGAGCGCCTGCTCGCCCTCGCCGATGGCCACCCGATGCGCGATTTCCTGCTGTTCTGTGCTGCGCTGGCACGTGCCCAGCACGCCTGCCTGGCCACCCGGGTGGAACACGCGGTGGCCGACAGTGCCAGCCTGCGCCAGCTGCTGACGCTGCTGCAGCGCCATCTGGATGTCGAGCTGCCGCCCGACAGCCACAGCGCGCTGCTGTGCCTGCAGGCGCTGGACGATGCCGCGCTGCAGGCGCTGGCCGACGCATTGCGCCACGGCCAGTACGACGCGCGCAGCCCGCTGGCCGCCGCCTGGCCTTTGCTCGGCGCCGCCTTGCAGGTACAGGCCACCATCGTTGTGCGGCAGCAGGACATTGCCGCGCTGACGGCCGGCGAGACGGCGTGCTGCCCGGCTTGCGGCGGCCTGCCGGTGGCGTCCGTGCTGCGCCGTGGCGACAGCGGCCACGCCGTGCGCCACGTCTGCTGTTCGCTGTGTGCCAGCGAATGGCACGTCAGCCGCGTCAAGTGCGTCGCCTGTGGCAATACCCGCCAGCTGCAGTACCGCAGCCTCGCCGACCGTGACGCCGCCGCGCCGCAGCCGGACCGCAAGCAGCCGCACGCCCATCGCGGCACGCAGGAGCTGGAGTGCTGCGACAGCTGCCACGGCGCGCTGAAGGTGGTGTCGCGCCTGCAGGATGCCCAGGCCGATGCCTTTGCCGACGATGTCGCATCGCTGGCGCTGGACCTGCTCGCCGGTGACGCCGGCTATGGCCGCATCGGTTTCAATCCCTACTTCCTGCCGGCCCAGGACTGAGCGGCGCCACCGCCGGCAAACACGCCGGTTCGCCACGCGCTGTAAGCTGCGGCGCCCTGCCACGACCAAGTGTCAGGGCGCCGCCCTAGTTCTTACGATCTAGCCGCGATAATGCTTTGTGTGACTGGCAGGCTGTTTGCTAGTGAGTAGAATGAGTCATACCCCCCACTTAACGGAAGGACGCCGCATGTTGTCAGACCGTTTCGGCCGCACCATCGACTACCTGCGTATTTCAGTCACCGATCGCTGCGACCTGCGCTGTACCTATTGCATCCCCAAAGGCTTCAAGGGCTTTGAGGAACCGAGCAACTGGCTGACCTTCGACGAGATCACCCGCGTGGTCGCCGCGTTCAGTCGCCTGGGCACCCGCCGCTTCCGCCTCACCGGCGGCGAGCCGCTGCTGCGCCGCAATCTGCCCGCGCTGGCTGCCAGCCTGTCGGCGCTGGAAGGCGTCGATGACCTGTCGCTGACCACCAACGCCACCCAGCTCAGCCTGCAGGCGCAGGCGCTGCGCGACGCCGGCGTCAACCGCATCAATGTCAGCCTCGATTCGCTGCGCGACGACTGCGTCAGCCGCATCACCGGCAGCGACTGCCTGGACAAGGTGCTCGGCGGACTCGCCAGCGCCAGCCAGGCCGGTTTCGACAGCATCAAGATCAACATGGTACCGATGCAGGGCGTCAACGACGGCGACATCGAAGCCATGGTGGCGTTCTGCATCGAGCACGGCTTCATTCTGCGCCTGATCGAGGCGATGCCGATGGGCAGCACCGGCCAGCACACCGCCGGCCTCGACCTGCAAAAGCTGCTGGCACAACTGCAGCCGCGCTTTGGCCTGCTGCCATCGGACCAGCCGCTGGGCGGCGGCCCGGCCCGCTACTGGCGTACACCGGACGGCCGCTTCACCCTCGGCCTGATCACCCCGATCTCGCAGCACTTCTGTGCCAGCTGCAACCGCGTGCGACTGTCGGTGGATGGCACGCTGTACATGTGTCTGGGGCAGGAAGAACGCTTCGAACTGCGCCCGCTGCTGCGTGCCGGCTGTAGCGATGCCGAGCTGGAGGCCGCCATTCGCGATGCCATCGAGCTGAAGCCGGAAAAGCACGAATTCCTCGAGCAACCGACGCGCATCGTGCGTTTCATGTCAATGACCGGAGGCTGACATGCCACTGGCCGACCCGCTGCTGGAAGGTTTTCGCCGTTTCCAGCAGCAGTATTTCTCCCCCGACAACGACCTGTTTGCCGCGCTGCGCCACGGCCAACACCCGGTCACGCTGGTGATCGCCTGTTGCGATTCGCGCGTGCATCCGCCGGCGCTGATGGGCAGCCAGCCAGGCGAGATGTTCGTGATCCGCAACGTCGCCAATCTGGTGCCGCCCTGTTCGCCGGACAACCAGCACGCCAGCGTCGCCGCGGCGCTGGAATTCGCGGTGCTCAACCTGCAGGTGGCACGCATCATCGTGATGGGCCATGCCGGTTGCGGGGGCATTCGTGCACTAATGCAGCGCAGCACGCCCCAGGACAGTGCATTGACGCGCTGGCTGGACATCGCCGCCCCGGCGCGCGAACTGGTCTACCGCCACCACGCGGCAGAGGACGAAGCCACCCGCCTGCGTCGTTGCGAGCAGGCCGGCATTCTGGTGTCGCTCAACAACCTGCTGACTTATCCGTGGCTGGCCGACAAGGTGAAAGCCGGTGAAGTCGCCCTCGACGGCTGGTATTTCGATCTCAACGACGGCACGCTGTGGGGGCTGGACACACCGTCCAACCAGTTCGTGCCGCTGGTCTGCCCGCTCGGCCAGCAATAAACCTCGTCCGCTGCATGCAATATGGCGCCCTGGTGGCGCCATATTTGCGTCTGCCGCAAGCCAGTCCGGCTTGAAAAAGGACACCCCGCTCGCCTCAGTCCCTGCCTCGATTGTCGCGCAATGACGGTCGGCTCGGCCCCCGAGGCGCATCTGGCGCAACCGCGGCAGTGCGTCACCGCCAGCAGCCGACGTCGGGACAAACGGCAAGCCGACGCCTGTAAAACATTGCGGCCAACCTTCTACAAGGTTGGCCGCAATGCGTGCCGGAACGGCTCGCGGGAGCCGCGTCAGGCTACTGGCCGAGCTGGGCCAGCGATTGTGGGTCGTTGAGATTGCTGAAGGCGCGGGTGTCGTCGAAATTGACGATGCGGCAATCCAGCAGCGCAAGAAAACCGCGCAGGCTGCGTCCGCCGCTGGCCAGATAGTCCGGCAGTCGTGCCAGCGCGCTGCGGCGCAGCAGTGCACACACCGGCTGCGGCCCGTTGATGGTGTAGGGACAGCAGGCGTCGGCGCGACGTTCTGCCTGCAGGATGGCCAGCTGTCGCGCCACCAGGTCGGCCGGCAGCAAGGGCGCGTCGCACGGCACCAGCTGCACGTAGTCGATGCCCTCCGGCAGCTTGTCCGCCAGGGTGGCGACCCCGGCCAGCGGCCCCATGCCCTGCCATGCCGCCTCGTCGGCAAACACGGCGTGGCCACTGGCGGCGTAGTCGTCCAGATGACGGTTGGCGCTGATCGCCAGCCAGCCGGCCTGTGGCGCCAGCCGTGCCAGCACGTGGCGATATAAAGGTTGGCCGCACCACGGCAGTAAACCCTTGTCCTGACCGCCCATGCGCCGGCCTTCACCGCCGGCCAGCAGCAGCACTGCCACCTGTTCAGTCATGCCAGCGCCCGCATGCCGCGTCGTCGCTGGCCTTGGCTTCGACCCAGCGGCTGCTGCCATCGACAAAATCCTCGCGCTTCCAGAACGGTGCCTGTGTCTTCAGGTAGTCCATCAGGTATTCGGCGGCGGCAAAGGCACCGGCGCGGTGGCCGGCGGCGATGAGCACCAGCACGATGGGCTCGCCCGGCGCCAGCGCGCCGACGCGATGGATAACGCGACAGGCGCTCACTGGCCAGCGCGCGGCGGCCTGCTCGGCGATACGGCGGATTTCGGCCTCGGTCACGCCGGGATAGTGTTCGAGAAACAGCGCCGCCAGCGGCGTGGCTTCGTCGTGGGCGCGCACCATGCCCTGGAAGGCCACCAGCGCCCCGGCGTCGCCGGCGTGCGCGCGCAGCGCCAGCTCTTCGGCACCAAGGTCGAAGGCGGCGGTTTGTACGGTGATGTCGCAATACATGTCAGCCCCCGGTCACGGGCGGCAGGATGCCGACTTCGGCACCGTCCGGGATCGCCGCGTCGCCGCGCACGATCTGCCGGTTGACCACCAGGCGGAACACCTTGCCCGGCGCCAGCGCCAGCGCCCAGTCCTCGCCGCGGCCGCGCAGCAAGTCCAGCAAGGTGGCGGTGGTGCCGCCGTCCCAGGCCAGCGTTTCCGTGCTGCAGCCCAGCGTGTCCTTGAGGACACCAAAATACAGTAGCGTGATGCTCATGCAGAATCCTTCAGCCAGTTGGCAATAAAATCGGCAATCGCGGCGTGGTCGTCCAGCGGCAATTGCGGCAAATCGGTTGCGGCGGCGCAGTCGCTGGCCAGCGCGATCACGAACGGGTCGTCCGGGTACAGCCACGGCTTGGCGCAGGCGCTGCGGTGTACTTCGATGCGCGGCACCGGCAGCGTTTTCTGGCCTTCCAGCAGCACCAGGTCGACTGCGGCCAACCTTGACAGCTGCTGCTCCAGCGTCAGCGCTTGCGGCGTCTCGACAAACAGGCCGAAGCGGTAGGGCGACACCACCATCACCTCGTGCGCGCCACTGGCGCGGTGGCGCTGGCTGTCCTTGCCGGCCACGTCCAGTTCGATGTCGTGATGGCTGTGCTTGATCACCGACACCGTCAGTCCGCGCGCGGCCAGTAGCGGCAACAGCGCGCCGATCAGCGTGGTTTTGCCACTGCCGGACCAGCCGGCAATGCCCAGCACTTTTTGCATACCCTCTCCCTTTGGTGGATTGTGGTCTACGCCATACGGCGCTATCGTTCAACCAGACTCCACACTCGATGATCCAGATGAATCCGCTTACCCATTTCAATGCCGCCGGCCAGGCCCATATGGTCGATGTCGGCGACAAGCCGGAAACCCGCCGCGTGGCGGTGGCCACCGGCCATCTCACCATGCTGCCGGCCACCTTTGCGCTGCTGCAGGGTGGCAGCGCCAAGAAGGGCGACGTCATCGGCATCGCCCGCCTGGCCGCCATCCAGGGCACCAAGCAAACCGCGAACCTGATCCCGCTGTGCCACCCGCTGGCGCTGACCCGCGTCAACGTCGATTTTAGCGTGGATGAGGCGCTGTCGCGGGTACACATTTTCGTCACCAGCGAGACCGTGGGCCGTACCGGCGTGGAAATGGAAGCGCTCAGCGGCGTGATGGCCGGCCTGCTCACCGTCTACGACATGCTGAAGGCGGTGGACCGCGGCATGCAGATCGACGGCGTGCGCCTGCTGGAAAAACAGGGCGGCAAGAGCGGCCACTGGCAAGCCGACAGCAACGATTCTGCGCTGCGCGACCAGTGCTGACCATACGCCGGACGACCTAAGCCATGCCCCTGCCCCGCCCCCCCCTCCGTGCGCAGCCTGTCCAGCAAGCTGCTGATCCTGACCATTGTCTGGCTGGTGCTGGCGATGACCTCCATCGGCTACACCCTGGTGCTGTCGTGGAAACTGGAAGGCGGCGCCGCCGCCATCAACGACGCCGGCAGCCTGCGCATGCGCAGCTACCGCGTCGCGCTGCTGGTCAGCGAAGGCGCCGATCCGGCCCAGGTCCAGCAGGAAGCCGCCCAGTTCAGCGACACCATGGCGCGACTGCGCAAGGGCGACCCGGCGCGGCCGCTGTTCCTGCCCGACAATGTCGAAGTGCGCTCGCAGGCGGCAGAAATCGCCCGCTACTGGCAGCACGAGATGTTGCCGAAGCTGGAACAGGTACAGCTCGACCCGCGCCGCAATACCACCCGCGTCGACCTGGGCGCCTTCGTCAACCGCATCGACAAGCTGGTACGGCTGGTGGAAGAAGACAACGCGCGCAATACCACGCTGCTGCGCTTCTTCCAGATGACGCTGATGGCGATGGCCATCATCGGCGCCATCACCATGATGTACCTGATGTTCCTGCTGATCATCCGCCCGCTGAACGAGCTGGGCGACGCCATCGTGCAGGTGCGCGACGGCGAGCTGGCGACCCGGGTACCGGTGGTCGGCAACGACGAGTTCGCCATCCTGTCCGCCGGCTTCAACCAGATGGCCGGCCGCCTGCAGGAGCTGTACGCGACGCTGGAAGACAAGGTGCGTGACAAGACGCGCTCGCTGGACGAGAAAAACCGTCAGCTGACCACGCTGTACGGCGTCACCGCCTACCTGCACGAATCGCACGACCTCAACACCATGTGCAAGGGCTTCATCGAACGTCTGATCCAGCTGACCAATGCCGACGCCGCCAGCGTGCGCATCGTCGACAGCAAACGCGGCAAGCTGGAGCCGGTGGCGCAGATCGGCCTGCCGGACGGCATGATCCACACCCACGACTGCGCCCACATCGACAGCTGCTACTGCGGCGCCGCCGTCGAGCAGCCCAGCTCGGTGATCCGCCTGTTCCGCGAGCTGCCGCAAAAGGAACAGAAACATTGCGAGCGCGCCGGCTTTCGCAGCGTGTCGATCTTCCACATTCGCGTCAACCAGCAGAACGTCGGCATCTTCACCCTCTACTTCCGCGACGACACCCGCCTCAGCGCGCAGGAACAGTTCCTGATCGAGACGCTGGGCAGCCACCTCGGCGTCGCCATCGAGAACCTGCGTCTGGCCGCCCGCGACCGCCAGTTTGCCGTTTCGGAAGAGCGCAACCTGATGGCACAAGGCCTGCACGACAGCATCGCGCAGTCGCTGTCCTTCCTCAATCTGCAGGTGCAGATGCTGGAAAGCGCGCTTGGCGACACCCAGGACGAGCAGGCGCGCGAAAACCTGGCCTTCATCAAGACCGGGGTTCAGGAGTGCTACGAGGATGTGCGCGAGCTGCTGCTCAACTTCCGCACCCGCATCAGCAAGGAAGACTTCCCCGACGCGGTCAACACCCTGCTCAAGCGCTTCGAGCAGCAGGCGGGGGTGCTGACCCAGTACCAGCTGCGCGGCAACGGCCTGCCACTGAACCCGGAACAGCAACTGCAGGTGATCTTCATCCTGCAGGAGGCACTGTCCAACGTGCGCAAGCACGCGCAGGCACACCGCGTCGACATCGACATCGACAACCACGACGACTTCGTGATGCGCATCAGCGACGACGGCTGCGGCTTTGACGCCGCGGTGCTGGCCGCGCGCCAGGCACGCCACGTCGGCATGTCCATCATGCAAGAGCGGGCATCGCGCATCAACGCCCGCATCCAGATCGAAAACCGGGACGGCGGCGGCACCACCGTCACCCTCACCCTGCCGCACACAGAAAGACAAGCCGCATGAGCACTGCCATCCGTATCTTACTGGTCGACGACCACACCCTGTTCCGCAGCGGCCTCAAGGCGCTGCTGCAACGCCAGCCGGACTTCGAGGTCATCGGCGAGGCCGCCGACGGGCTGGAAGGCGTCAAGCAGGCCGAACTGCTCAAGCCCGACGTGGTGCTGCTGGACCTGGACATGCCGGTGATGCACGGCCGCGACGCGCTGTCGCAGATCCTGGTCACCCAGCCGCAGTTGGCGGTGCTGATGCTGACCGTGTCCGAGGACGGCGAAGACCTCGCCGAGTGCATGAAGAACGGCGCGCGCGGCTACCTGCTGAAGAACATCAATGCCGACTTCCTGCTCAGCAGCATCCGCCGCGCGGTGGACGGTGACAGCGTGCTGTCGCCGGAGATGACCGCCAAGTTGGTGGCGCGCCTGCGCGCCCCGGTCGCCGAGCCGCGCAACCAGGAGCTGGACAGCCTGACGCCGCGCGAACGCGAAACGCTCAGCTACCTCGCCTCCGGCGCCAGCAACAAGGAAATCGCCCGCGCGCTGGATCTGGCGGAAAGTACCATCAAGGTGCACGTGCAGAACATCCTGCGCAAGCTGAGCCTGAGCAGCCGGGTGCAGGCGGCGGTGTATGCGGTGGAGCACGGCCTGGACAAAGCCTGAGACGGCGCGTCATGACATGGGGCTTGCACGGCCCCTTGTTTCGCGCTAACGTTATCCCGTTTTTGAATAGCGAAAGAATAGCGATGAGCGAATTGCTGCATCCGTTCGCCGGCAAGGGCACCGGCCAGCGCATCGCGCTGTTGCGCGCCATCCGCGAGCACGGCTCGATCAGCGCCGCCGCGCGGCAGTGCCAGCTCAGCTACAAGGCGGCGTGGCAGCACATCGACAACATCAACAACCTCAGCCCGCAACCGCTGGTGGCGCGACTGACCGGCGGCAAGGGCGGCGGGGGCACGCGGCTGACGGCGCTGGGCGAACAGCTGCTGGACGCGTGGGAGAAAACCGGTGTCGCGCTGCAGGCCGGATCCATGCAGGAACGGCAGACGCTGGCGCTGCTGGGCCGGCTGGCGGTGCGCACCTCGGCGCGCAACCAGCTGGCCGGCGAAATCAGCCACATCCAGCGCGGCGCGGTCAACGACACCATCACCCTGCGCCTGCCCGGCGGCAGCCAGCTGCAGGCCCAGATCACCCGCGAAAGCTGCGACGAGCTGGCGCTGCACGAAGGCGGCCACGCCATCGCGCTGATCAAGGCATCGTGGATCACCCTGGCGCTGCCGCAGGCGGCGGCGCAGATCGCCATCGCCAACCGCCTGCCGGGCAAGGTTGGCCGCATCACCGCCGGCCTGGTCAACAGTGAGGTGATCGTCACCCTGCCTGGCGGCTACAGCCTGTGCGCGATGGTCGACAACGACAGCCTGACCAGTCTCGCCATCGCGGTGGACGACGCGGTGTGCGCGCTGTTTTCGTCCCAGAGCGTGATCCTGGGCATTCTCGACTGAACGGAAACCTGATGAAACCTACCCTGCTGTGCAGTCTGCTGGCGCTGTGCGTCGCCTCTTTCGCCAACGCCGCACCGGTACAGGTGGCGGTTGCGGCCAACGTGCAGTATGCGTTTGCCGACATCGCCGCCAGCTTCAGCCGCGATACCGGCATCGCGGTGCAGCCGTCGTTCGCCTCCTCCGGCAAGTTCGCTACCCAGGTGATGAACGGCGCGCCGTTCGAGCTATTCCTGTCCGCCGACAACGAGTTTCCGCAAAAGCTGGCGCAGGCCGGCTTTACGCTGCAGGCGCCGAAAAGCTACGCGCTGGGCGCGCTGGTGCTGTGGTCGAAAAACCCGCAATTCAAGCCACAACAGTGGCAGCAGTGGCTGGCGGCCAGCCGCGGCAAGATCGCCATCGCCAATCCGCGCACCGCCCCCTACGGCAGCGAGGCACTGCGGGTGCTGGACTACTACCGGCTGAGCGACAGCGTCACGCCGCGACTGGTCAGCGGCGACAACATCGCGCAGGCGGCGCAGTTCGTCGACAGCGGCGCGGCCCAGGCCGGCTTTGTCGCCAAGGCATTGGTGCTGGCGCCGCAGATGAAGGACGTCGGCCGCTGGGTCGACATCCCCGCCGCCAGCCACCAGCCCATCGTGCAGGACATGGTGTTGCTGAAGCCGGCAGCGGCCAATCCGGACGCGCGCAAGCTGTTCGACTACCTGTCCGGCCCAGCCGCGCGGCAGATCCTGCAGCGCTACGGCTACCGTCTGCCATGAACCGCCTGCCGGCCACCATCCGCGCGCGGCACAGCGCCGACGGCCTGCACCTGCTGGAGCTGACGCTGTGCGGCCAACCTTGCACCGCGTTTGCCAGCGCCGCGCTACCGCCGTGGCAGGCCGGGCAAACGGTGGAGGTGCTGTTCCGCGAGCTGGACGTGGCGCTGTCCACCGCGCCCTGCCCGACGCTGAGCATCCGCAACAGCCTGCCGTGCCGCATCGTGGCCATCCGCCACGGCGAGCTGTTCAGCGATGTCACGCTGCACAGTGCCGGTGCCACGCTGCACGCGGTGATTACCCGCCGCTCCTGCGACTCGCTGGCGCTGCATGAGGGCATGCCGGTCTACGCGCTGATCAAGTCCAATGCGCTGCAACTGCTGGAGCCGGCACCATGAGTGGACTCGACCTCGCCCCGCTGTGGCTGACCTTCCGCCTGGCGGCGACCACCACGCTGCTCCTGCTGCTGCTCGGCCTGCCGCTGGCGGCGTGGCTGGCGCACAGCCGCTCGCGGCTGCGGCCGCTGGTGGACACGTTGGTGGCGATGCCGCTGGTGCTGCCGCCGTCGGTGCTCGGCTTCTACCTGTTGCTGGCGCTGTCACCGGCCAATGCGCCCGGCGCCTGGCTGCGCGAGCTGTTCGGCGTCAACCTGGTGTTTTCCTTTGCCGGGCTGGTGATCGGCTCGGTGCTGTTCAGCCTGCCGTTCATGGTGCAGCCGGTGGCGGCGGCACTGAGCGGCTTGCCACCCAGCCTGCGCGAGGCGGCCTGGACCATGGGCAAATCGCGGCTCTCCACCCTGCTGCGCGTCGAGCTGCCGTGCGTGCGGCCGGCGCTGGTGGCCGGCGTGGTGATGAGCTTTGCCCACACCGTCGGCGAATTCGGCCTGGTGCTGATGATAGGCGGCAACATCCCCGGCGTGACGCGGGTGGCGTCGATCGCGGTCTACAACGAGGTGGAGGCGCTGAACTACCCGGCCGCCCACGCCTACGCCGCCATCCTGTGCGCGTTCGCCTTTGCCGTGGTGTTGCTGGTCAACCTGTTGCGCCGCCGCGCGGAGCGTATCGCATGATCGAATTTTCGCTGCAGAAAACCCGCCACGGCGCCAACGGCCAGCTGCATCTGGATGTCGCCGCCACGCTGGCCGCCGGCAGTTTCACCGTGCTCAGCGGCGCGTCCGGCGCCGGCAAGACCACGCTGCTGCGGCTGCTGGCCGGGCTGGAGGCCCCCGACGGCGGCTGGCTGCGGGTGAACGGTGCCGACTGGCTGCGCGGCGGCCACAGCCTGCCGGTGCAGCAGCGCCGCATCGGCATGGTGTTCCAGGATTACGCGCTGTTCCCGCATCTCAGCGTGGCCGACAACATCGCCTTTGGCGCCGCGCGCGGCGAGCGCGCCCTGGTGCAGGAGCTGCTGGAACTGTGCGGGCTGGCGGCGCTGGCGCGGCAGTACCCGGCGCAGCTGTCCGGCGGCCAGAAGCAGCGCGTGGCACTGGCGCGGGCGCTGGCGATGCGGCCAACCTTGCTGTTGCTGGACGAGCCGCTATCGGCACTGGATCACGGCCTGCGCCGCGAGCTGCAGCGGATGTTGCGTGACATGCACCAGCGCTTTGCGCTGACCACGGTGATGGTCAGCCATGATCTGGGCGAGATCTTCGCGGTGGCCGACCAGGTGCTGCAGCTGGAGCACGGCCGCATCAGCGCGCAGGGCACGCCGGCGCAGGTGTTTCTGCAGACGCCGCGTGACAGCAGCCGCATCGCGCTGCACGGCGAGGTGCTGGCCTGCCAGCCGGCCGACGTGATGTGGCGGGTGACGGTGCTGGTCGCCGGCGAGCTGGTGGAAGTGCTGCTCAGCGCGCAGGACGCCGCCACGCTGAGCGCAGGGCAACGCATCCGGCTGTCGGCCGGCGCGCTGCAACCGGGCTAGCACGGGGCCGTTAATATCGCCAAACGCGATTAGCAATACAGTTTTTCTTGGTTTGTTTGCATAAGGGCGCCCGCTACAGTGGTGCCATCACTGCACGCACACAAGGAAACCATCATGTCGTTCTCGTCCCGCCAGATCATCGCCGCCCTGCTGCTGGGCAGCACCAGCTTCGCCTACGCCGACGTCAGCCTGCTGAATGTGTCCTACGACCCGACGCGCGAGCTGTACCAGGATTTCAACACCGCCTTTGCCAAGCACTGGAAGGCCAAGACCGGCGAAACCGTCACCATCAAGCAGTCGCACGGCGGCTCCGGCAAGCAGGCGCGCGGCGTGATCGACGGTCTGGAAGCCGACGTGGTGACACTGGCGCTGGCCTACGACGTCGACGCGCTGCACACCGAGGCCAAGCTGATCCCGGCCAACTGGCAGAAACGCCTGCCGAACAACGCCGCGCCGTACACCTCCACCATCGTGTTCCTGGTGCGCAAGGGCAATCCGAAAGCGATCAAGGACTGGAACGACCTGACCCGCCCTGGCGTGGAAGTGGTGACGCCGAACCCGAAAACCTCCGGCGGCGCGCGCTGGAACTACCTGGCGGCCTGGGGCTACGCGCTGAAACAGCCGGGCGGCAACAACGCCAAGGCGCAGGACTTCGTGAAGAAGGTGTTCCAGAACGTGAAGGTGCTGGATTCCGGCGCCCGCGGCTCGCTGGTCAGCTTCACCCAGCGCGGCATCGGTGACGTGCTGCTGTCGTGGGAAAACGAAGCCTACCTCGCCACCAAGGAGCTGGGCCCGGACAAGTTCGACATCGTGACCCCGTCGCTGTCCATCCTGGCCGAACCGCCGGTCAGCGTGGTGGACAAGGTGGTCGACAAGCGTGGCACGCGCAAGGTGGCCGAAGCCTACCTGCAATACCTGTACAGCCCGCAAGGCCAGGAACTGGCTGCGGCCAACTACTACCGTCCGCGTGACGCCAAGGTGGCCGCCAAGTACGCCGACAAGTTCAGCAAGGTGAAGCTGTTCACCATCGACCAGGTGTTCGGTGGCTGGACCCGCGCGCAGAAGACCCACTTCGCCGATGGAGCGATCTTTGACCAGATCATTACCCGTTGAGCCTGCTGTCACGCTGAGCACGCTGCTGGTGCTGGCCGATGCCCATGAGGCGGATGGCCACACCCTGCTGCGGCTCGGGCACCAGCAGAACGCGCTGTTGCTGGCGCGCGCAGCCGAGCTGGACGAGTGGCTGCACAGTCACGGCAAAAGCGTGCTGCTGCTGGCCGCCGGCGAGCTGTGCCTGCCGGCACTGGCGGTGCTGGCGCGCCATCCGCAGCGCGCCCTCGCCGCGCTGCTGCTGTCCCCCAGCGGCGATCTGGCCGCCGCCGCGCCGCTGCCCTTCCCCAGCCTTACCGTCTGCCACCCGCCGCAGGCGCACTGGCCGCGGCTGACCAGCACCGTCGCCTTTGCCAGCCGCTGGGGCAGCCGGCTGCACACCCTGCGTGGCGAAGGCGATGCCGCGCTCGGCGAATTGCGTCTGCTGCTGCAACAGCTGCGCCAGCAGGTGGAAGGTTGGCCGCAAGGCAACCTGTAGTCCGCGCGCGGCCTGGCACCCGGCCGCTGGCGCGACCGTTTCGACTCTCCCCGATCTGCTTTCCCTGACGGCACGCGTACTGCGACCGTTGTCCGGCTGGCCGCGGCCGCCGCTCGCCGGCTGAAGATTTGCCCGCTCGCGCCCACCCCGTTCCCGCTGCCGGCTTTTTCGCTTATTGAATAAGCAACGAAGAATTCCTTATTTTCGGAATAAGGTCGCCGGCAATATCCTGTTTGCAGTTATATAAAAACAGGATGCCGCGATGCCTACTACCCATGACGGAGGTGCTCCATGACCAAAGCGCCGACCCTGCCCCGCGTGTTACCCGGCTTCGGCCTGTCGCTGGGCTTCACCCTGACCTATCTGTCGCTGATCGTGCTGATTCCGCTGGCGGCGGTGTTCATCCGCGCCAGCAGCCTGAGTCTGGAAGCGTTATGGGACGCGGTGACCGCGCCGCGTGTGCTGGCCTCCTACCAGCTCAGTTTCGGCATGGCGCTGCTGGCCGCCGCCATCAATACCGTGTTTGGCCTGCTGCTGGCGTGGTCGCTGGTGCGCTACCGCTTTCCCGGCAAGAAGCTGGTCGACGCGCTGGTGGACCTGCCGTTCGCGCTGCCCACTGCGGTGGCCGGTATCGCGCTGACCGCCCTGTACGCCGGCAACGGCTGGCTGGGGCAGTACCTGGAGCCGCTGGGCATCAAGGTGGCGTTCGGCCCGCTGGGGGTGCTGGTGGCACTGGTGTTCATCGGCCTGCCCTTCGTGGTACGCACGGTGCAGCCGGTGCTGGAAGACCTGGAAACCGAGCTGGAGGAAGCCGCCACCAGCCTTGGCGCGCACCGCTGGCAGACCTTCCGCCACGTGATCCTGCCGGTGCTGCAGCCGGCGCTGATGACCGGCTTCGCGCTGGCGTTTGCCCGCGCCGTCGGCGAGTACGGCTCGGTGATCTTCATCGCCGGCAATATCCCGATGGTGTCGGAAATCACCCCGCTGATGATCATCAGCAAGCTGGAGCAGTACGACTACGCCGGCGCCACCGCCATCGCCAGCGTGATGCTGGTGGCGTCGTTCCTGCTGCTACTGGCCATCAACGGTTTGCAGGCGTGGCAGGCACGCCGCAACGGGAGAAGCGAATAATGGCCGCCATTACTGCCAATCTGTATGCCCAGCACGACCGCGCCGCGCTGCTGGAAAGCCGTCAGGCCACGCGCGAGGCGCGCTGGGTGAAGTACACCATCCTCGGCGTGGCGCTGACTTTCTTCGCCATCTTCCTGCTGCTACCGCTGGCGGTGGTGTTTGCCGAGGCGCTGGCCAAGGGCTGGCACACCTATCTCGACGCGCTGGTGGAGCCGGACGCATTGTCGGCAGTGAAACTGACGCTGCTGGCGGCCGTGATCTCGGTACCGCTGAACCTGGTATTCGGCGTGGCGGCGGCGTGGGCGATCACCCGCTTTGACTTCCGCGGCAAGCAGCTGTTGATCACGCTGATCGACCTGCCGTTTTCGGTGTCGCCGGTGGTGGCCGGCCTGATCTACGTGCTGGTCTTCAGCAGCCACGGCTGGATCGGCCCCTGGCTGCTGGAACACGACATCAAGGTGATCTTCGCGGTGCCGGGCATTGTGCTGGCCACCGTGTTCGTCACCGTGCCCTTCGTGGCGCGCGAGCTGATTCCGCTGCTGCAGGCGCAGGGCCGCGAGGAAGAAGAAGCCGCGGTGGTGCTGGGCGCACGCGGCTGGCAGGTGTTCTGGCATGTGACGCTGCCGAATGTGCGCTGGGCACTGCTGTACGGCGTGATCCTCAGCAATGCGCGGGCGATGGGTGAATTCGGCGCGGTGTCGGTGGTGTCCGGCCATATCCGCGGCGAAACCAACACCCTGCCGCTGCACGTGGAGATTCTCTACAACGAATACCAGTTCGCCGCCGCCTTCGCCGTGGCCTCCCTGCTGGCGCTGCTGGCGCTGGTGACGCTGGCGGTGAAGAGCTGGATCGAATGGCGCGCCGCGCAGGCGCATGACTGATCGCGACCGCTGGCCGTTGCGGCCAACCTTGCCCCAATTTGAACGGGCTGCGCATGACGCGGCCACGGAGAAAAAGATGAGCATCCAGGTACAGAACATCCACAAGGCTTTCGGCGACTTTATCGCCCTCGACAACCTGACACTAGACTTCCCCAGCGGCGAGCTGGTGGCGATGCTCGGCCCGTCCGGCTGCGGCAAGACCACACTGCTGCGCGTGATCGCCGGGCTGGAGCAGGCCGACAGCGGCCGCGTGCTGCTGGACGGTGACGACTCCTCCGACACCCACGTGCGCGAGCGCCAGGTCGGCTTCGTGTTCCAGCACTACGCGCTGTTCCGCCACATGACGGTGTTCGACAACGTCGCCTTCGGCCTGCGCATGAAGCCGCGCAACATCCGCCCGTCCGAGGCCGAGATCAAGCGCAAGGTGCACGAGCTGCTGCAACTGGTGCAGCTGGACTGGCTGGCCGACCGCTTCCCGGCGCAGCTGTCCGGCGGCCAGCGCCAGCGTATCGCGCTGGCGCGGGCGCTGGCGGTGGAGCCGCGCGTGCTGCTGCTGGACGAGCCGTTCGGCGCGCTGGACGCCAAGGTGCGCAAGGAGCTGCGCCGCTGGCTACGCCGCCTGCACGACGAGCTGCACATCACCTCCATCTTCGTCACCCACGACCAGGAAGAAGCGCTGGAAGTGGCCGACCGCGTGGTGCTGATGAATCATGGCCGCGTCGAGCAGATCGGCAGCCCGTCCGAGGTCTACCAGCAGCCTGCGACGCCGTTCGTGTACGGCTTCCTCGGCGCCGCCAACCGCTTCGAAGGCCACAGCAGCGCCGGCGGCATCGCCATCGGCAACGCCACCCTCACCGCCGAGCAGAACGGCCAGCATGGCGAGGTGATCGCCTTTGTGCGGCCGCACGAGCTGGACATCGTGCGCCACGAGTTCGGCCACGGCATTCCGGCGCGCATCAGCCGCGTGCTGACGCTGGGCGCGCTGACCCGGGTGGAGCTGGAGGGCCGCGACGACGTGGCTGGCCAGCATTTCGATGTCGAACTGCCAGCCAGCCACCCGCTGGCCGGCAGCCTGATCGCCGGCGAGCCGGTACGCCTGCAACCGCGCAGCGTGCGCGTGTTTGCCAACCCCGAAACGGCAGGTGCCGCATGAACTTCCAGCAACTACGCATCATCCGCGAAACCGTGCGGCAGAACTTCAACCTGACCGAGGTCGCCAACGCGCTGTTCACCTCGCAGTCCGGCGTCTCCAAGCACATCAAGGACCTGGAGGACGAGCTGGGCGTGGAGCTGTTCGTGCGCAAGGGCAAGCGCTTTCTGGGCCTGACCGACCCGGGCAAGGAGCTGCTGACCATCGTCGAGCGCATGCTGCTGGACGCCGGCAACATCAAGCGGCTGGCCGAGCAGTTCAGCCAGCGCGACGAAGGCCAGCTCACCATCGCCACCACCCATACCCAAGCGCGCTACGCGCTGCCCAAGGTGGTGACCGCGTTCAAGAAATCCTTCCCCAAAGTGCACCTGGTGCTGCACCAGGCCAGCCCGGACGAGCTGGTACGGCTGCTGCTGGCCGGCGAAGCCGACATCGGCATCGCCACCGAGGCGGTGGCCGAGGTGCCGGAACTGGTGTCCTTCCCCTACTACAGCTGGCACCACGCGGTGATCGCGCCGCTGGCGCACCCGCTGCACCAGCAGCCGCTGACGCTGGAAACACTGGCCGATTACCCGATCGTTACCTACCACCACGGTTTTACCGGCCGCGCGCAGATCGACCGCGCCTTTGCCGATGCCGCGCTAGCGCCGGACATCGTGATGGCGGCACTGGACGCCGACGTGATCAAGACCTACGTCGAGCTGGAGCTGGGCGTCGGCATCATCGCCTCGATGGCGGTGGACCCGCAGCGCGATACGCAGGTGCGGGTGGTGGAAGGCGCACCGCTGTTCGGCCACCAGACCACCCGCGTCGCCATCCGCCGCGGCCACTACCTGCGCAGCTACGCCTACCGCTTCATCGAGCTGTGCTCGGCGGCGCTGGACGAGGACACCGTGCGCCGGGCACTGTCACCGGTGGCACAGGACTAGGAACCTGTTCAACGTCTGCTGCGACGGATATCAACGGGGCGATACGGCGTTGAAAACGCCTTCGGCATGCTGGCTTGTATCAAGATAAACGCCGCTTCCTCAGTCGTTTTCGCCTTGTCTCGCGTGAGCGCGCGAGACTTTGAACAGGTTCCAAGGGCCGCCGGTTACCCGCGCCCAAAACAATGCGGCCAACCTTTTTCAAGGTTGGCCGCATTGTCATTGCCTGGCGAAAAGTGCGACTCAGGCTTGCGAGGTGTGCTTGAAGCGGTCGACCTGCGCCACCAGTTCGGTCGCGGTCTGGTTCAGCTGCGCGGACAGCGCCGCCGCCTCGTCGACGATCAGCGCATTGTCTTCCGCCAGCGAGGCGATGCGGCTGATGTTGACAGCGACTTCGTTGCTGGCCGCAGCCTGCTGCTGCATCGCGGCGGCGGTGTCCTGGCTCTTGGCCGCGGTCTGGTTGGCCTCGTCGTGAATGCCGTTGAGATCCTGCAGGGTGGCCTGCACCAGGTCGAGGCCGCTCTCCATGCGCGTGCGCGCGGTGCGCATCTGGCCGGCGGCGTTGGCGGTCTCGTTGGTGATCACCTCGATCAGCTGGGTGATTTCCACGGTTTCCTTACCGGTACGTTCCGCCAGCTTGCGTACTTCATCGGCGACCACGGCAAAGCCGCGGCCCATTTCCCCGGCGCGGGCGGCCTCGATCGCCGCGTTCAGCGCCAGCAGGTTGGTCTGGTCGGCGATGTCGCGGATCGCGGTGATGATCTGGCGGATGCTCTGCGACTTGTCGGCCAGGCTGACAATCACCTCGCCGGCACTGTCCAGCGAGCCGGCGGTGTGCTGCATCGCCTGGGTGGTTTCCTGCATCCGCTCGCGGCCGGCGTTGACGCCCTGCTGCATCTGTTGCGCCACGGTCAGGTTGTCGTGGGTGTTGTCGCGTACCGAGGCGATGCCGACGGTCATTTCCTCGACTGCCGCCGCGATCTGGGTCGACGATTCACTTTGCGCTTCCGCGGCGGAGGCAGCGCGGGCCGACACCGTCTGCAGCGCTTCGGCAGCGCTCATCAGGCTGTGGGCATTGCTCTTCACCACCTTCAGGGTGCCGGCAAAGGCATCGACCAGCTCGTCGAAGGCACGGCCCATGCGCGCGATCTCGTCGTCGCCTTCCAGCTTCGCGCGTGGCGCCAGATCCAGGTTGTGGCTCATGCTGGTCATCAGCTGCTCCAGACGCATCACCGGCTTGCGGATGCTGCGGTATACCGCCAGGCCGCCGATCAGCAGCAGCAGCGACAGCAGCAGGGTGCCGCCGAGGGTAATCATCAGGCTGCGCCACGCTTCGTCGATATTCTGCGCCACCACGTCATCCAGCTGCTGCAGCAGTTTTTCCTGCGCGGTTTTCAGCTGGCCGATCTGCGCCGAGGTGGCGGCAAACCATTGCTCCGGCGTCACGCTCGGCGGTGTGCCCGGTTCGGCGCCGTAGATATTGCTGCGCAACTGTTTCAGGGTGGCGGCGGCATCGGACTGCAGGAAGGGCTGCAGTGATTGCGCCAGCTCCGGCGGTGCCAGCAGCAGCAGCTGTCCGGCGCAGGCATCCTGGCGTGCCTGCAGGCCGATGGCCTGGCCGAGGCTGGCCTGGGTCAGGCCGCCACCGGCCAGCGCGCCGTTGACGAAGCCACGTTCGCGGCCGGCGTATTCCTTGGTGCACAGCAGGTTGGACAAGGCGGTGCTGAAGCGGATGACATCGCCCTCGTCGGAAGCGGTGCCGAGGCTGGCGACCAGCGCGATCTGCGCTTCGATCTGCTGGCTGTAGGCGGCAAAGGCGGCCGGTGCCGCCAGGCTGCGGCCGTCAATGGCGCCACGCTGGCCCAGCAGGCCGCGCACGCCACCGGCCACGGTATTGACGCGCTGTTTGACTTCGCCCTCCGGCAGTGCCGTTGCGGTGCTTTCCAGCGCCTTCAGTGCGGCGTCGGCCTTGCTGCGTGCCTCGCTCAGGTTAGGCGGCAATGCGCCCTGCCCGTTCAGATAGCCGTTGCTCAGGCCGCGCTCGGCCTGCAGCGTGTCCACCAGCGTCGAGGCCAGTGTCGAAACCGATACCAGATGCCGGGCTTGCTGCATGTCGCCGAGGAAGCTGTAGCGCTGCAGTGACAGCGTGGAGGCAAGGAAGAAGGTCATCAGACCAAACGGCAGGACAAGCAGGATCAGCTTGTGACCAATACTGAGGCGGGAAAGCATGGCATTGACTCCGGTGGGTAGAGAAATCTTGTCAGGCACGTTCTAAAACCGTTGCGGCCCGGTCATGTTTTATTTTGTATAGGCATCAAGCATAGTGTATTGCCGGCTGATTGTGCGGCCAACATATTGCACTGCAATCACGGGATCGGCTTGATTCGCCGTCAGTATTGCAGTGCGCTGCAACATCCGCGTTGATTAAGCACAAAAAAGGCCTGATTGCGAAATCAGGCCTTTTTTCAACAACCATGCTTGTTAATGGCGCGGCCGTACCAGCTGCCAGGTGCGACCAAGGTAGGTCACGGCACCAAAACCGCTCCACACGTGCACCAAACGGGTGAACGGGAAGATCACGAACAGGGTCATGCCCATGAACAGGTGCGCCTTGAACATCGGCGACACGCCGGCGACAAAGGTGGCGGCATCGCCACGGAAGGTGATGATGTGCTGTGCCCAGCTCATCAGCAACACCATTTCGTGACCATCCAGATGACCGGCCGATACCGCGATGGTGGACAGGCCGAGCAGCAGGGTGGCCAGGATCCACAGCAGCACCAGCTTGTCACGCCAGGTGGTGTTGGCCGTCAGGCGGTCGTTGGAGAAGCGGCGATGCAACAGCAGCAGTACGCCGATCAGGCACAGGGTCCCCATGATGCCGCCGGCGGTCATCGCGAATACCTGCTTGAAGCTGTGCGTCACGCCCAGCGCATCCCACACCGCCACCGGCGTCAGCAGGCCGACGGCATGGCCGAAGAACAGGCCGATGATGCCGAGGTGGAACAGGATGTTGCCCAGGCGCAGGCTGCCGCGATGCAAGAGCTGGCTGGATTCGCTCTTCCAGCTGTATTGCTCGCGCTCGAAGCGCATCAGGCTGCCGAGCAGGAAAATGGCCAGCGCGATGTAGGGATAAATCCCGAAAACGAATTGATGCAAGTAGTCCATGTCTTTCTCCTTGCGGCCAACGGGTGCGCGCCAGCGCCCACCCGGACCGTCAGCGGATTAATGGCAGGCGGCCGGGCCGCTACCCTTGGGATAGAAATTGACCGGGGCGATCTGCGGCAGCGTCGGCTTCAGCAGCGGCTCGACACCATCGGCACCGGGGCCGAAGGTTTCCAGCGCCTCGTCCATGTCGCGGATCGGCGGCACCGACAGCGGCTCTGGCGCCACCGGCGACAGCGAGACCAGCGCCTGCAGCACGCCGGCGTAGTCGCTGCCGCTCTCCACCAGCCGGCCGGCGACGTGGGCCAGTACGTGCACCGCATCACCCAGCAGGCGATTGGCTTCGTCGGCCTCGCACAGCGACAGGAATTCCAGGAACAGCGGCACGTAGTCGGGCAGCTCTTCGCTGACCGGCTCGAAGCCGTGCGCCTTGTACTCCTCGATCAGGTCCACCATCGCCTGACCGCGGGCGCGGTCCTCGCCGTGGATATGCTCGAACAGGTGCAGCGAGTGCGACGGGTTGCGATCGAAGATCTGCACGTAGTCCTGCTGTACCTCGATCAGCTCGCCTGCGGCCAACCTTTGCAGCAGCGGCTCGACCGCGGCCACCAGGGTGGCGTCGTCGGCCAGCACCGCGCGGATTTCCGGCAGCGCGGCGATCAGGTCGGGCTGCGGGTAACCCAGCAGCGCCGCCAGCGCACGATAAATCATCGGGTTGTGCATGCTCATTCTCCGGCGTTGGCCTTGCGGTCGCGACGCATGTCGTGGAACACGATGGGGGATGCCTTCTTCTTGCCGAACAGGCTAGGCTCGGACGTGCCGCTGGAGCAGCCGTTACCAAAGGTGAAGCCGCAGCTGGCCTTGTCGTCGAAGGTGTTTTCCACCATTTCCTTGTGGCTGGATGGAATCACGAAGCGGTCTTCGTAGTTGGCAATCGCCATGACCTGGTACATCTCTTCCACTTGCGCGGCCTTGAGATGGGTGCCCTTCAGCGTGCTTTCGTCGATGACCTTCTCCACGCTCTTCTTGCGCATGTAGCGGCGCATGGCGACCATGGTTTCCAGCGCTTTCACCACCGGTTCTTCCTTGCCGGCAGTCAGCAGGTTGGCCAGGTACTGGATCGGGATGCGCAGGTCTTTCACGTCCGGGATGATGCCGTTCTCGCCGATCAGGCCGTTTTCCAGTGCGGACTGGATCGGCGACAGTGGCGGGATGTACCACACCATCGGCAGCGTGCGGTATTCCGGATGCAGCGGGAACGCCACCTTCCATTCCATCGCCATCTTGTAGACCGGCGAGTTCTGCGCGGCCAGCAGCCAGCTGTCGGCGATGCCCTGCTTCTTGGCTTCGGCGATCACTTCCGGTGCGTTCGGGTCGAGGAACACGCCCAGTTGCGCTTCGTACAGGCTCTTCGGATCTTCTACGCTGGCGGCGGCTTCGATCTTGTCGGCGTCGTACAGCAGCACGCCCAGATAGCGGATGCGGCCAACGCAGGTCTCGGAGCACACCGTCGGCTGACCGGCTTCGATACGCGGGTAGCAGAAGATGCACTTCTCAGCCTTGCCGGTGGTCCAGTTGTAGTAAATCTTCTTGTACGGGCAGCCCGACACGCACATGCGCCAGCCGCGGCACTTGTCCTGGTCGATCAGCACGATGCCGTCGTCTTCACGCTTGTAGATGGAGCCGGACGGGCAGCTGGCGACACAGGCCGGGTTCAGGCAGTGTTCGCACAGGCGCGGCAGGTACATCATGAAGGTGTTCTCGAAGGCCGAGTACATCTCCTTCTGGATACCTTCGAACAGCGCGTCCTTGGAACGCTTGCTGAATTCGCCGCCGAGGTCGTCTTCCCAGTTCGGGCCCCACTCGATCTTGTCCATCTTCTTGCCGGTCAGTACCGAGACCGGGCGTGCGGTCGGCGGCGTGATCATTTCCGGCGCGTTCTGCAGATGTTCGTAGTCGTAGGTGAACGGCTCGTAGTACTCGTCGATCGCCGGCAGGTTCGGGTTGGCGAACACGTTGGCGAGGATCTTCAGACGGCCACCCTGGCGCGGCTCCAGCTTGCCGTTGGGCTTGCGCACCCAGCCGCCCTGCCATTTTTCCTGGTTCTCCCAGTCCTTGGGATAGCCGATGCCGGGCTTGGTCTCGACGTTGTTGAACCACGCGTATTCGACACCGTCGCGACTGGTCCACACGTTCTTGCAGGTTACCGAACAGGTATGGCAACCGATGCACTTGTCGAGGTTGAGCACCATACCGATTTGGGCACGGATTTTCATTGTGATACTCCTGTTTTTTGCGACAAACCCCGCGCACGACACCTTACAGCGTCACTGCATGCCGGCGCGGGCTTCGCGGCCAAAAGGGTTTAGGCGTTATCAGCCAGCGGCTTGTCCAGCCAGTCCACGTTCTTCATCTTGCGTACGATCACGAATTCGTCGCGGTTGGAGCCGACGGTGCCGTAGTAGTTGAAGCCCCACGACAGCTGGGCATAGCCGCCGATCATGTGCGTCGGTTTGGTGACCGCCCGCGTTACCGAGTTGTGGATACCGCCGCGCTTGCCGCTGGTTTCCGCGCCCGGCACGTTCACGATCTTCTCCTGGGCGTGGTACATCAGGGTCATGCCTTCCGGCACCCGCTGCGACACCACCGCACGGGCAGTCAGCGTACCGTTGACGTTGAACACCTCGATCCAGTCGTTGTCGACGATGCCGGCCTTCTTGGCGTCGATCTCGGACACCCAGACGTGCGGGCCGCCACGCGACAGCGTCAGCATGCGCAGGTTGTCGGAGTAGGTACTGTGGATACCCCACTTCTGGTGCGGCGTAATGAAGTTGAGGACGATCTCGGCGTTGCCGTTCGACTTCTTGCCCAGTACCGCCGCGGTGGTCTTCAGATCGACCGCCGGTTTGTACACGCACAGCCCTTCGCCAAACGAACGCATCCACAGGTGATCCTGGTAGAACTGCTGGCGGCCGGTGATGGTGCGCCATGGAATCAGCTCGTGCACGTTGGTGTAGCCGGCGTTGTAGCTGACTTCTTCGCTTTCCAGGCCCGACCAGGTCGGCGAGGAAATGATCTTGCGCGGCTGCGCCTGCACATCGCGGAAGCGGATCGAGTCATGCTCGCGCGGCAGGGCCAGATGGGTGTGGTCGCGACCGGTGATCTTGGACAGCGCGCCCCAGGCCTTCACTGCCACGTGGCCGTTGGTTTCCGGCGCCAGCGTCAGGATCATCTCGGCGGCGTCGATGGCGGTATTCAGCTTCGGCTGGCCGGCGGCAACCCCTTCTGCCACGGTCTGGTTCAGGCCGCGCAGCACGTCCACTTCGTGGCCGGTCTTCCAGGCGATGCCCTTTCCGCCGTTGCCCACTTTTTCCAGCAACGGGCCGATGGAGGTGAACTTGTCGTAGATCTTGGTGTAATCGCGCTCCACCACCGTCATCTTCGGCATGGTCTTGCCCGGAATCGGCTCGCACTCGCCTTTTTTCCAGTCGCGCGGGTCGAACGGCTGGCCCAGCTCTTCCGGGGTGTCGTGCATCAGCGGGGTCAGGACCAGATCCTTCTGCACGCCGAGGTAGTCGCCGCCCACTTCCGAGATCGCCTTGGCGAAGCCCTTGTAGATTTCCCAGTCACTCTTCGCCTGCCACAGCGGCTGTACCGCTTCCGACAACGGGTGGATGAACGGGTGCATGTCGGAGGTGTTGAGATCGTCCTTCTCGTACCAGGTCGCGGTCGGCAGCACGATGTCGCCGTACAGGCAGGTGGTGGACATGCGGAAGTCCAGCACCACCAGCAGGTCCAGCTTGCCCTCCACCGCCGGACGCACGGTGATTTCGCTCGGCTTGATGCAGCCTTCTTCGCTGTTCATCACCGCGTTCTGGGTACCGAGCAGGTACTTCAGGAAGTACTCGTGGCCCTTGCCGGAGGAACCCAGGATGTTGGAACGCCACACGAACATGTTGCGCGGGAAGTTCTTCGGGTTGTCCGGGTCGTTGCAGGCCATGTCCAGCTTGCCGGACTTCAGACCTTCCACCGTGTAGGCGATCGGGTCCTTGCCTTCGGCCGCGGCAAGACGGGTAATGTCCAGCGGGTTGGTGGTCAGCTGCGGTGCCGACGGCAACCAGCCCATCCGTTCGGCCTTGGCGTTGTAGTCGATCAGCGCCATGTTGGCCATGCTGCCGTTGGCAGTCGGGCACAGGATCTCGTTGACGCCCAGTTTCTCGTGGCGCCACTGGCTGGTGTGCGCGTAGAAGAAGCTGGTGCCGTTCATCTGGCGGGCCGGACGGTTCCAGTCGGCGGCGAAGGCCAGTGGTGCCCAACCGGTTTGCGGACGCAGTTTTTCCTGGCCGACGTAGTGGCACCAGCCACCGCCGCTCTGGCCGATACAACCGCACATCATCAGCATGTTGATGATGCCGCGGTAGGTCATGTCCATGTGGTACCAGTGGTTCAGCGCCGCGCCGACGATCACCATCGACTTGCCGCGGGTCTGGTCGGCGTTCTGCGCGAATTCGCGCGCCACCTGGATCACCATCTCCGGCTTCACGCCGGTGTGTTTCTGCTGCCAGGCCGGGGTGTACGGTACGTCGTCGAAGTAGTCCTTCGCCACGTTGCCGCCGCCGAGACCACGGTCGATACCGTAGTTGGCCGCCATCAGGTCGAACACGGTGGCCACCAGCGCCTGCTTGCCGTCGGCGAGGGTGATGCGCTTGACCGGCACGTTGCGGGTCAGCAGTTCGTCGTGTTCGGCCGCGAAGTACGGGAAGGCCACGCCAACCACGTCGTCACGCTGTTCGATCAGCGACAGGCGACCCTTGACTTCGTTGCCGTTGCCGCCGTCCTTCTCTTCCAGGTTCCACTTGCCGGCTTCGCCTTCCGGCTGTGTCCAGCGGAAACCGATGGAGCCGTTCGGTGCCACGATCTTGCCGCTGAGCTCGTCGATGATCAGCGTTTTCCATTCAGGATTGGTGTTCTCGCCCAGATTGGCTTCCAGGTGCGAGGCACGCAGGAAGTAGTCCGGCACGTAACGGCCGCCATCCTGGCGCAGCGTCACCAGCATCGGCATGTCGGTGTACTGACGGATGTAATCGGTGAAGTAGGCCGACGGATTGTCGAGGTGGAATTCCTTGAAGATGACATGGCCCATGGCCATCGCCAGCGCGGCGTCGGTGCCCTGCTTCGGCGCCAGCCAGATGTCGCCGAACTTGGCCATTTCGCCGAAGTCGGACGATACCGCCACCGTCTTGGTGCCCTTGTAGCGCACTTCGGTATAGAAGTGCGCGTCCGGGGTACGCGTCATCGGTACGTTGGAGCCCCACACCATCAGGTAGGTGGAGTTGTACCAGTCGGCCGATTCGGCCACGTCGGTCTGCTCGCCCCATACCTGCGGCGAGGCCGGCGGCAAGTCGCAGTACCAGTCGTAGAACGACAGCGGTACGCCACCGATCAGCGACAGGTAGCGGCTACCGGCGGCGTAGGACACCATCGACATCGCCGGAATCGGCGAGAAGCCGACTACGCGGTCGGGGCCGTAGTTCTTGATGGTGTAGGCATTGGATGCCGCGATGATTTCGTTCACTTCATCCCAGCTGGCGCGCACGAAGCCGCCCTGGCCACGCTTGGATTTGTACTGTTTGGCTGTTTCCGGGTTCTGGCTGATCTGTTCCCAGGCGTCAATGGCGCCCATGGTCTTGCGGGCTTCGCGCCACAGCTTCATCAGGCGGCCGCGCACCATCGGGTATTTCACGCGCTGGGCGGAATACACGTACCAGCTGTACGACGCACCACGCGGGCAGCCGCGCGGTTCGTGGTTAGGCAGGTCGGGACGGGTACGCGGGTAGTCGGTCTGCTGGGTTTCCCAGGTGATCAGGCCGTTTTTGACATACACCTTCCAGCTACAGGAGCCGGTGCAGTTCACGCCGTGGGTGGAACGCACGATCTTGTCGTGCTGCCAGCGTTGACGGTAGCCGTCTTCCCACTTGCGGTCTTCTTTTACCACCGCACCGTGGCCATCGGCGAAGGTGGATTTCACCTTGCCCAGAAAATTCAGTCTGTCGAGAAAGTGGCTCATTTTGCCTCCGTATTTTTGCCGCCATCGCGGCCCGCAAAGGTTGGCCGCAAGCGAATGCGGATACCTGTGGTCACGGTTGACAGAATAGGAAAACGGGGCAATGGCGCCCATTCGCCACAGGTGGCAGCGATGTGGCGCAGAGGGAGGAAGGCAACTAGTTCGAAAGTGGTAGGCGCCCCCGGCGTTGGGAGGTATCCGCCCCGTGATGCGGTGGCGCGACGAGCATGAAAAAGCCGCTCCCCGGGGAGCGGCTTCAGCGCGGCCAAACCACCATCAGCGCGGTTTGTGACCGGCGATGCCGTAGTAGAAGATGAACAGGTAGCACAGCAGCGGCACCACGAAGGACAGCAGCAGACCGAGGCTGTCCGCCAGCGATGCCTGCAGCAGCGGCATCAGCGCCCCGCCGACAATCGCCATGCACAGCACGCCGGAGCCGGCACTGGTGAAGCGCCCCAGCCCGTTCAGCGCCAGCGAGAAGATGGTCGGGAACATGATCGAGTTGCACAGTCCGACCGCCAGCAGGCTCCACATCGCCAGCTTGCCGCCACACAGCACCGCCACGGCGATCAGCAGCACGCTGAGCAGCGCGTTGCAGGCCAGCACCTTGCTGGCGGCGACGTGGCGCATCACCACGCTGCCCAGGAAGCGGCCAACCATGGCGCAGCCCCAGTACACCGCCAGCAGACGGCCGGCTGCGGCCTGGTTCAGACCGCCGATGTCCGGCTGCTCCATCAGGCTGACCAGGAAGCTGCCGATGCTGACCTCGGCACCGACGTAGACGAAGATCGCCACCGCACCCAGCAGCAGATGGCGGTACTGCCACACGCTGTGGCGCACCACCTCGCCGGCGGCGGCCGCCTGCTGCGGATGCTCGTCCTTGATTGCCGGCAGGCGCAGCAGTGCGAACACCACCGCGATGGCGAACAGCAGGCCGGCCAGCACCAGATACGGCAGTTGCACCGCGCTGGCCTCGGCCACCGCGCCGTCACTGCTGTCGACCAGGATCAGCATCGCACCCAGCAGCGGTGCCACGGTGGTGCCCAGCGCATTGAAGGCCTGGGTCAGGTTGAGGCGGCTGGACGCCGTCTTCGCCGCCCCCAGTCGCGTTACGTAAGGGTTGGCCGCAACCTGCAGCACGGTAATGCCCGCCGCCAGCACAAACAGCGCGCCGAGAAAGGCCGGATACGACAGGCTGGCCGCCGCCGGATAGAACAGCAGGCAGCCGATGCCGGCGGTGCACAGCCCGGCGACAATGCCGCGCTGGTAGCCACAGGCCTGCACCAGCCGCCCAGCCGGCAGCGACACGACGAAATAGGCGGTAAAGAAGCTGAACTGCACCAGTGCCGCCTGCACATAGCTCAGCGCGAACACGCCCTTGAGATGCGGCACCAGGATGTCGTTGAGCGAGGTGATCAGACCCCACATGAAAAACAGGGAAGTCAGCACCGCCAGCGGCTTCCCGTATTGTGGTGTGTGGACATGCTGTGGCATGTGACGAGGGCTCCGTGTGTTGTTATGCATGGGAGCGGTAGTCTAATGACAATGCGGCTTGTACTCGATTACTTTCACCATTCTTACAACAATTAAGCGGCAGCCATTGCGATGGCGGTAATTTTTCCTGTTGATTTTCATGGTCTTGAAAAAATACGGCGTTGCCGACACCACGGCAACGCCCATACACGCCACTCATTAAATGTAAGTTTCATGTAAGAAAATTACCATCATGCCCACGGCGGCGACCACCCTGCCCGCTGCCGGCTCTCGCCCGCAGCGGCCCGGCTCAAGTGGTGTAACAGGCCACGTCGCGACGCATGTTCTGCGCCAGCTCGTGCAGGCGCAGCGCATTGAGCGCGGTGCTTTGCGCCGCGGCGCTGCTCTCCTCGGCGATCTGGGCGATGCCTTCCACCTTCTGCGAGATGCGGCCGCTGGCTTCGCTCTGCTCGTGGATGGCGGCCGCGATATCCGCCACCTGCTGCCCGACCTGCCCGGCCAGGGTGCGCAGCTCGCCGATGGCGACACCGGCCTCGCGCACCCGCGCCACGCCCTGCTCGACGCGGCCAACCACGTCGCCGATCAGGTGCACGGTGGCGGTCGAACCTTCGCGGATGCTGGACACGGTGGCGTGGATCTGCCCGGTGGACGCGGTGGTGCGCTCGGCCAGCTTGCGTACCTCGTCGGCAACCACGGCAAAGCCGCGGCCGGATTCGCCGGCACGGGCGGCCTCGATCGCCGCATTCAGCGCCAGCAGGTTGATCTGGTCGGCAATCTCGCCGATCACGTTGACCACCGAGCCGATCGACTCGCTGCGGCTTTGCAGCTCCTGCACATAGCGCGCGGTGTCGTTCACCGCACTGGCGATGCTCTCGATCTCGGTCACCGTGTCACGGATCATCCGTTCGCTGTGCACCACCTGCTGCCCGGAGGCCGTCGCCAGCCGGTCGGCATCGCGGGTGCGCTCGGCAATGTGGCCGATGCTGATGGTAACCGCCTCCACCGCCGCCGCCATCTCCGTGGCCGACACGCTGGCGTGGTGGGCGCCGCTCTTCACCTGGTCGGACGCCACGCTGAGGTCTTCCGCCGCCACCGTCACCGCGTGCGAGTGATGGCCGATCTGGTGGATGGAGTCGCGCATCTTGCCCAGCAAGTGGTTGAACGCCTTCAGCAGGCCGCCGATCTCGTCATTCTTGTGCACCACCACGCGCTGCGACAGGTCCTGGCGGTCGGAAATGCCGCGCACCGCCAGCACGGCCGACTGCACCGGGCGGTTGATGCTGCGCAGGATCAGCCAGCCACAGCCGAACAGCAACACCATGGACAGCAGCAGCGACACCGCAAACGCCAGCTTGGCGGAGGCCATCTCCGCCTCGGCCTGCGCCCGGTTGTGACGCCCCTCGTCCAGCACGTCGTTGACGATGGCCGTCACCGAGCTGCCCAGCTCGGTGCCCACCTGGCGCCACGGCTCCATCGCCGCCGACAGTTGCGGCGGCGTCATTCCCGGCGTCACCCGCACCGCGTGCACCCGGTCCAGCAGCAGCAGGTATTGCTCGAACAGTGTGTCGAAACGTTGCAGGTTGGCCAGGTCCTCGGGATGACGCAGTTGCGATTTCAGCTGCCGCAGCAGCTGGCGCAGCTTGTGCGAGGTTTCGCGGGTACGCAGCCGCGCCTGCAGCTGGAAGCTGCTGTCCTGCTCGTACACCTGCAGGATGTCGTCGATACGCAGATCCTTGAACGTGCTGCGGATATTCGCCACCAGCCCCAGCCGCGGGATGATGGTTTCATTGACCACGTCCAGCTTGGCATCGGCCGCCCGCAAGGCGTTCAGGCCCACCATGCTGGGCACCAGCGCCGCCAGCAGGGCCAGAACGGTAAAACACAACAACTTCAGTTTGATGGTCATCGTCACACTCCAGAAGAGGGGTCAAGCCGGTTAACGTCGTGGGCATTACGCTTGCTGGATTTCCTGTCATTGCGTGCGGCTGGCCGCCTGTGGGCGGCTCGTATGGTGGTGCGGCAAGGTGTGCGCTATCCCGCCACCATTGCTGATGCGCATGACGTATAGCCGGCGGCACCCTGTGTCAGCCTTGATCCACATCTAGCAATTCGCGATGGCACGCGGTTCGGCGGGATCATCACCGCCGCCGCGGCACAAAAAAAAGCGCCCCGAGGGGCGCCGAAGAAGATTGCAGAAAAAGTCCGCAAACTTGGAGAAGTCGTCAGCAAGGCACTTCCGCGTTCTTGCGGGCGTAGTACCAGCCGTTGATCAGCAGGCAGCTGACGTAGAAGGCGATGAAGGCGTACAGCGCGGCATCGACACCGCCGGTCAGCGCGATTGAGGTACCGTAGCTTTTCGGGATGAAGAAGCCACCGTAAGCACCGATGGCACCGGAGAAGCCCAGTACCGCCGCGGCTTCCTTGGTGGCGTCGGCGACCGCTTTTTTCTGCGCCGCGTCGCCCTTGCCAGCCATGCGCTGGTGCAGGGTCAGGAAGATGGCCGGCACCTGCATGAAGGTGGAGCCGTTACCGATACCGGTCAGCGCGAACAGGCACAGGAACATGGCGAAGAAGCCCTGGAAGTTGCCACCCTCGCCGCCGTGCGGCAGGAAGTTGAGCACGCCGAACACTGCGGCGATCATCAGTGCGAACACCACCTGGGTCACCTTGGCACCGCCCATCTTGTCCGACAGCCAGCCACCAACCGGACGCGCCAGCGCGCCGACCAGCGGGCCGAAGAACACGTACTTGCTCGGGTCCACATCCGGGAACTGGCCTTTCATCAGCAGCGGGAAGCCGGCAGCAAAACCGATGAAGGAACCGAAGGTGCCGATGTACAGCCAGCACATCAGCCAGTTGTGCTTGCGCTTGAAGATCACGGCCTGGTCGGCAAACGAGGCCTTGGCCGAGGCGATGTCGTTCATGCCGAACCATGCGGCCAACGTCGACAGCACGATGAACGGAACCCACACGAAGCCGGCGTTCTGCAGCCACATCTGCTTGGTGGCCTCACCCTTGACCCAGGTCTGTGGCTCGCCGCCGAAGCTGCCGAACAGGCCCATGGTGATCACGATCGGCACCACGAACTGCACCACCGACACGCCGAGGTTGCCCAGGCCGGCGTTCAGCCCCAGCGCGGTCCCCTTCTCTGCCTTCGGGTAGAAGAAGCTGATGTTGGACATCGAGGAGCTGAAGTTGCCGCCGCCGAAGCCGCACAGTAGCGCCAGGATCAGCATGGTCACGTAACTGGTGTTCGGGTCCTGCACCGCGAAGCCGATGCCGATCGCCGGGATCAGCAGGCTGGCGGTGGAGATTGCCGTCCAGCGACGACCACCGAAGATCGGCACCATGAAGGAGTAGAAAATGCGCAGCGTGGCGCCGGACAGCGCCGGCAAGGCCGCCAGCCAGAACAGCTGGTTCTGCGTGTAGCTGAAGCCGATATTCGGCATGTTCAGCACTGCCACGCTCCACACCTGCCAGATGATGAAGGCCAGCGTCAGCGCCGGGATGGACAGCCACAGATTGCGGCGGGCGACGGCTTTGCCGTCTTGCTGCCAGAAGCTGGGGCTTTCCGGCTCCCAGCGGGTCAGAACATGAGACGAACTTTGTGACATTTTGTCATCCTCCCTGAAGGGTGGCCCCTGCCACCCCTTAAAATTCATTACGACACATCACACCCGGTGTCAGCCGGACATCAGCGCTCCGCCATGGTCAGCTTTGCGCTCTTGGCAAACGATGCCTCGGCCGCTTCCTCTTTCTGGCGCACGGCGCGGAAGGAGAAGTGCATCCAGATCAGCGAGACGCAGACGGTGCCGTACAGCAGCATGAAGGAGCTGGAGCGCACCCCGGTCAGATCGACCAGTGCGCCGAACATGATCGGCAACAGGAAGCCACCCAGGCCGCCGGCAAGGCCGACCACGCCGGATACTGCGCCGATGTTGTCGGGGAACTCGTCGGCAATGAACTTGAACACCGAGGCCTTGCCGATTGCCATCGCCACGCCGACGGCGAACAGGATCACCGTGAACATGGTGGTACCGAGGCCGAGGTGGAAGCTTTGCGGACCGTTGATGGTCTGGATCACGAACGCGGTCTGCGGGTAGGACAGGATGAAGAAGGCTACCCAGCACACCCACATCACACCCCAGGTCACCTTGTAGGCGCCGTACTTGTCCGACAGCCAGCCACCGACTGCGCGCAGCACACCGCCGGGCAACGAGAAACAGGCGGCCAGGAAGGCGGCGTGCTTGATATCGAAGCCGTATTCGCCGACGTAGTACTTGGTCATCCACAGCGCCAGCGCGACATAGCCGCCGAACACCACCGAGTAGTACTGGCAGTAGCGCAGCACCGCCGGGTCTTTCATCAACGCCCACTGCTGTGCCAGCGAGGTCTTGCTGGTCACCAGGTGCTTGGGATCGTGGAAGGAGAAGAACCAGAACAGGATGGCGGTAATCAGCATGATCACCGCGTAGACGGTCGGTACCATCTGCCAGCCGGCGGCGGCGATGATGCCGGGCGCGATCAGCTTGGTCAGCGAGGAACCGGCATTACCGGCGCCGAACACGCCCATCGCCATGCCCTGCTGCTCCTTGCGAAACCAGCGCGCCACGTAGGGGGTGCCCACCGAGAACGAGCCGCCGGCGAGACCGACACAGAGGCCGATGGCGAGGAAGTGCCAGTACTTGGTGGCAAACTGCATCGCGTAGATCGGGATCACGCAGGTCAGCATCAGCAGGAACAGGACGATGCGGCCGCCGAAGCGGTCGGTCCAGATGCCCAGCGGCACCCGCACCAGCGAACCGGTCAGCACCGGCGTCGCAGCCAGGATGCCAAACTGGGTTTCCGACAGGCCGAGCTGTTCCTTGATCGGAATGCCCAATACCGCAAACATCATCCAGATCATGAAGCACACGGTAAACGCCACCGTGCTGGAGGCCAGCACAGCGTATTGCTTGTAAGTATTCGAAGCCATGGTGAGCTACCCGCGCGATTAGTACAGCTCACACCTTACGCCACCGCACATGCGGCCAACATTCGCCACAGGGTTAAACCCTACAACGATTAAGGGTTAGCCGTACAAGGCCGTTTGGCGGGGGAAACTAGTTCGAAAGGAGGAGTTGGCCACCTGCGGACAAACGGCGGCCGGCTGTCCGCCATCGCGCGAATCGGCTATGATGCAGACATCGTGATGCCGCCTGCCGCCGCATCACGTTTTGCATTGTGCGGGAGCCTCCCGCCAGACCCATTGAAGGAGCGACCATGAGCAGCCTGCCGGCGATCACCCTGTCCAGCCTGGACCACTTGCGTCTGACCAACCTGATCGAACGGGTTTCGGTCAAGGATTTCCCGGGGGTGACCGCACTGGAAGCAGAGCTCGACCGCGCCGAGGTGGTCGAACCTCGGGACATGCCAGCCGATGTGATCAGCATGAACAGCCGCGCCCGCATCCGCCTGCACAACAGCGGCGAGGCGCGCGAGATCACGCTGTGCTATCCGGCCGACGCCGATGCCGACAACGGCCGCATTTCCATCCTGGCGCCGATCGGCAGCGCACTGCTGGGGCTGGCCGTCGGCCAGCAGATCGACTGGCCGCTGCCGGACGGCAGCCACACCCGCATCGAGGTGCTGGCGGTCAGCTACCAGCCGGAAGCCGACGGCGACTACCTGCGCTGACATCGACGCAGGCGAAAAACAAAAACGTTGGCCGCAATCGCGAGATTGCGGCCAACGTTTTGTCTTGCGGCACAGCGCCAGCGCTTACCAGCAGCGCTTGATCAGCCCCGCCAGCTGCACCAGCCGGCCGTGGAAGAAGTGACCGGCCTCCGGCAGCACGATCACCGGCAGATGTTGCGGCCGCGCCCATACCATCACGTTTTCCAGCGGTACCACCTCGTCCGCCTCGCCGTGGATCACCAGCGTATCGGCCGGCACCTCCGGCGTCGGAATCTCGTACTTGCCCACCGCCGGCCCCATCAGCAGCAGCTTGTCGGCGTCGATACGGGCACGGGTGCGTGCCGCGACGAAGCCGCCGAAGGAGAAGCCGGCCAGTGCCAGCGGCAGCGTGCCGTGCTGCTGCCGTGCGTAATCGACCACCGCGATCACGTCGTCGACCTCGCCGATGCCGTGATCGTGGTTGCCGCCACTGCTGCCGACGCCGCGCAGGTTGGGCAGGTAGCAGGTATAGCCCAGCTGCGACAGCGCCTTGGCCGCGGTCTGGATCACCTTGTTGGTATTGGTGCCGCCCTGCGTCGGATTGGGGTGGCACACCACGGCGATACCGGTCTGCTCGCCCGCCGCGGGGATGACGATGGTTTCGAGCGCGCCGACCGGGCCGGCGATGTCGATCTTCTGCATCGCTTTCAGCATCAGATTTTCAGCCTTTCCACGATACGGCCATGGACCATGTGCTCTTCGACGATCTCGTCGATGTCGGCCTTGTCGATGAAGGTGTACCAGGTCTCCTGCGGGTACACCACCAGCACCGGGCCTTCGTCGCAGCGGCCGAGACAGCCGGCCTTGTTGACGCGGATCTGGCCGCTGCCGTTGAGGCCGCGCGCCTTGATCTGGTCTTTCATATAGCCCAGCAGCTCGCTGGAGCCGAAGTTGTTGCAGCACATTTCGCCTTCGGCGCGCTGGTTACAGCAGACAAAAACATGTTTGTCGAAAAAGCTCATCGGGATTCCCTGTCTAGACCTGCGGCCAACCCTGCAAGGTTGGCCGCAACAAATTGCTTAACCGTCGGCGTCGGCCCAGCCGGTGACGCCGTGTATCGCCGCGTTGTCGAATTTGGCGTGCATGCCCAGCCACGCCAGCCGCACCTTGCCGGTGGGGCCGTTACGGTGCTTGCCGATAATGGCTTCCGCCAGACCCTTGTCCGGCGAATCGGGGTTGTAGTACTCGTCGCGGTACATGAAGATGATGATGTCGGCGTCCTGCTCGATGGCGCCGGATTCGCGCAAGTCGGACATCATTGGCCGCTTGTCGGTACGCTGTTCCACGCTACGCGACAGCTGCGACAGCGCGATCACCGGCACCTGCAGCTCCTTGGCCAGGCCCTTCAGGCCACGCGAGATCTCGCCCAGCTCGGAGGCGCGGTTGTCGCTGCGGCCGGAGCCCGACATCAGCTGCATGTAGTCGATCACGATCAGGCCGAGCTTGCCGCCGTGCTGGCGCGCCAGTCGCCGTGCCCGGGCGCGCAGCTCCAGCGCGGTCAGCGCCGGGGTTTCGTCGATGTACATCGGCGCATCGGACAGCTTGCCGATGGCGTAGGTCAGCTTCTGCCAGTCCTCGTCACCGAGCTTGCCGGTACGCAGGATGTGCTGGTCCAGCCGACCGACCGAACCCAGCATCCGCATCACCAGCTGGGTGCCACCCATTTCCATCGAGAACACCGCCACCGGCAGGCCGGCCTCGATCGCCACGTGCTCGGCAATGTTCATCGAGAATGCGGTCTTGCCCATCGACGGACGGCCGGCGACGATCACGAGGTCCCCCGGCTGCAGGCCGGAGGTCTTGGCGTCGAGATCGGTAAAGCCGGTCGGCACGCCGGTGACCTCGTCCGGATTGTCGCGGCTGTAGAGCATGTCGATGCGCTCGACCACTTCTTTCAGCAGCGCCGGCATTTCCAGGAAGCCCTGCTTGGACTTGGCGGTGGATTCGGCGATCTGGAACACCTTGCCCTCGGCCTCATCCAGCAGCTGCGCCGCGTCGCGGCCCAGCGGGTTGTAGGCCGATTCGGCGATCTCGGTGCCGACCAGCGCCAGCGAGCGCATCACCGAGCGCTCGCGCACGATCTCGGCGTAGCGGCGGATGTTGGCCGCCGACGGCGTGTTCTGCGCCAGCATCGCGAGGTAAGCCAGGCCGCCGACGCTGCCCAGCTCGGCATTCTTGTCCAGGCTTTCGGAGACGGTCACCACGTCCGCCGGACGCGCGATGTCGACCAGTCTGGCGATGTGCTTGAAGATCACGCGGTGATCGTGGCGGTAGAAATCGGCCTCGGTCAGCAGGTCGGCAATCTTTTCCCAGGCGCTGTTGTCCAGCAGCAGGCCGCCGAGTACCGATTGCTCGGCCTCGATCGAGTGTGGCGGCGTGCGGATGGCCGCCACCGAGGAGTCGTTGAAATCGTAATCGCTCATAAAGCTTGGGGTATCCGGTGATGCCATTTAGCCGTGGCACGGCCGACCACGGGTGCGCGCGGGCGCACACCACAAGGTTGGCCGCAGCCAGGCAGGAGAGAGCGTGATTCTAACAGTTTTTGCCGGCGACAAAGCCGGAAGACCACGCCCACTGGAAGTTATAACCGCCCAGCCAGCCAGTGATGTCGACCACCTCGCCGATGAAGAACAGCCCCGGCACCTCATTCGCCATCATCGTCTTCGACGATAGCGCCTTGGTGGACACCCCGCCGCGGGTGACCTCGGCCTTCTTGTAGCCCTGGGTACCGTTGGGCAGCACGCGCCAGTTGTGCAGCGTTTCCGCCAGCTGGCGGCGCTTTTTCGGCGCCAGATCCTTGCCGCGCACATTGGCGCCCTGCCCGTCCAGCCACGCCTCGGCAAAACGCTTCGGCCAGCCCAGCTCGCCCATGGCGTTGGCCAGCAGCTGCTCGCTGCCGGCGCGTTCTTCCAGCCACGCCTCGGCATCCAGATCCGGCAGCAAGTCGATGACGATCTCCTGCCCCGGCTGCCAGTAGCTGGAAATCTGCAGGATGGCCGGCCCGGACAGGCCCTTGTGGGTGAACAGCACGTTTTCGCGGAAGCGCACCTTGCCGATGCGCACCTCGGTATCCAGCGATACCCCGGCCAGCGGCGCAAAGCGGGCCGCATCCTCGACGTGGAAGGTCAGCGGCACCAGCGCCGGATCGAGCTTTGTTACCGGCAGGCCGAACTGCTCGGCGATCTGGTAGCCGAAGGCGGTGGCCCCGATCTGCGGGATCGACAGCCCGCCGGTGGCGATCACCAGCGATTCGCAACTGAAGCTGCCGGCGCAGGTTGCAAGCTGGAACGCCTCGTTGCAGCCAACCTGGTGCACGGTCACGCCCATGCGGCGATCCACGCCCACCGCACGGCACTCGGCATCGAGCATGTCAATCAGTTGCTGGCTACTGTCGTCGCAGAACAGCTGTCCCAGCTTTTTCTCGTGATAGGCGATACCGTGGCGCTCCATCAGCGCGATGAAGTGCTGCGGCGTGTACTGCGCCAGTGCCGAGCGGCAGAAATTCGGATTCTCCGACACATAGCAGTCATGACGGGCGTGCACATTGGTGAAGTTGCTGCGCCCGCCACCGGAAATGCGGATCTTCTCCGCCAGCTTGGCGGCGTGATCCAGCAGCAGCACGCGGCGGCCGCGCTGGCCGGCGGTGGCAGCACACATCATGCCGGCGGCGCCGGCGCCGATCACAATTACGTCGAAATGCACAAAGCGAACCTTTAGTGTAGTGATTTAGTCAAGAATTGGCGCATTCGCACAATTACAGTAAACTTCATTGGTCGAACAGCGCATGCTGTTTTACTTTTTAACTCTGGAGAGCACGATGGAACACAAACTGCCCGAACTGCCGTACGCGCTGGACGCCCTGGCACCGATCATTTCCAAGGAAACCCTGGAATTCCACTACGGCAAGCATCACCAGACCTACATCACCAACCTGAACAACCTGATCAAGGGTACCGAGTTCGAGAACGCCTCGCTGGAAGAAATCGTCAAGAAATCCTCCAGTGGCATCTTCAACAACGCTGCTCAGGTGTGGAACCACACTTTCTACTGGTTCGGTCTGGCACCGAACGCCGGTGGCGAACCGACCGGCGCGCTGGCTGACGCCATCAACGCCAAGTGGGGTTCGTTCGACGAATTCAAGAAAGCCTTTGCTGCCTGTGCCGTTGGCACCTTCGGCTCCGGCTGGGCCTGGCTGGTGAAAAACACCGACGGCAGCCTGGATCTGGTGTCCACCAGCAACGCCGCTACCCCGCTGACCACCGACAAGCAGCCACTGTTGACTTGCGACGTGTGGGAGCACGCTTACTACATCGACTACCGCAACAGCCGTCCGAACTACCTGGAAGGCTTCTGGAAGCTGGTGAACTGGGACTTCGTGGCGAAAAACTTCGCTGCCTGATCCCTGCCCTGAGGGAAAAACCAGAAAAGGCCCCTTGCGGGGCCTTTTTGCTTGCTGCCGGTTTACTGATCCGCCGGCTGCTGGCTGATCATCACCTTGTCGCGATTGCGCAGCTCGTCCAGGTAGGAGATCAGCACCGTATTGGCCGACATCTCGCCCAGCACGCCCTTCAGCTGCGCCAGTTCCGGCGCCGAAGCGGTCGGTGCCTTGTCGACGCTGTCGATGCGATAGATCACGTAGTCACCGTTGTCGCGGCGGGCACCGGCAAACGCAGGCAGCTTGCCAACGTTGGCCGCAAACACCGCGCGCAGCTCCGGTACGGCCATGCCGTTGGCGGCACGACGCGACACCTTGCGCAACGCGCCCCAGCTCTGGCCATCCAGCCCCTTGCCGGCCTTGAAGTCGGCCACCAGTTGCAGGCCGCGCTTCTCGGCACGGTTGGCCGCCTCACGCGCGGTCAGCTCGGCGCGCACTTGCGCCTGCACCTCGGCCAGCGGCTTCTGGCGCTGTGGCTGATACTGCTTCACGCGCAGTACCACCGCATTGCTGGCCGACAGTTCCACCGGTTCGCTGTTGTGCTTCTTCTTCAGCACATCGTCACCGTAGACCGCTTCCAGCACCTTGGCATTGCCCAGCACCGCGTCACCGGCGATACCGCTGCGGCTCATCGCCGGCCCGGTTTTCACTGTCAGCTTCAGTTGCTCGGCCAGCCCCTGCAGCGAGTCCGGCTGCTGGTAGGCAAGATCACCCATCTTCTCCAGCTGCGCACGATAGCTGGCGCCGGCCTTGTCGCGCTTCAGCTTCTCGATCACCGCCGCCTTCTGGCCGGCGAAATCGACCGCCTTCACTTCATCCAGTTTCAGGATGTGGAAGCCGAACTCGGTTTCCACCACGGCACTGATCTGGCCCGGCTGCAGCGCAAAGGCTGCTTCCTCGAATGGCTTGACCATCGCGCCACGGCCGAAGAAGCCGAGGTCACCGCCCTGCTCGGCCGAGCCCGGATCCTGCGAACGGGCCTTGGCCAGCGCGGCAAAGCCGGCCGGATTGGTCTTGAGCTGCTGCAGCAGCGCTTCCGCCTGCGCCTTCACCGCCGCCTTGGCTTCCGGCTTCGCCGCCGCATCCACGGTCAACAGGATATGCGACACGCGGCGCTCTTCGCTGCCGAATTCCGTCTTGTGCTTGTCGAAGTATGCCTGCGCCTCGGCATCGCTGACCATCTGCGTCGCCGCCACCTCATCCAGCGACAGCGACACGTACTCGATCACCGCCGATTCCGGCTCCAGGTAGCGCGTCTTATTGCTGTCGTAGTAGGCCTTGACGGCAGCGTCGTCAATCTTGACGTCGGCGGCAAAACCGGCCGGTGTGATCAGCACTTCGCGCACTTCGCGCGATTCGCCGAACAGCGCACCCATGCGGGCGAGCACGCTGGACGACACGAAATGGGTATTCAGGTACGGCGTGATCTGCGTCTGCAGCATCAGGTCACGGCGGACGTCAGCTTCGAAATCCTCTGCCGAGCGGTAGCGGCTCTTGATGAATTCGGCGTAACGGGCCTGACTGAACTTGCCGTTTTCCTGGAACGTCGGAATGGTGGCAATCGCCTGGCGCAGCTGCTCCACGCTCGGCGTGATGCCGTTGCGCTCAGCCGCAGCAATCAGCAGTTGCTGGCGAATCAGGTTCTCCAGCACCGCCTGGCGGGTCGCGGCGTTGGCCGGCTGGCCTTCCAGCTGGCGCTCGACATCGCGGGCAAAAATCTTGTTGTCGCCGACTTTGGCCAGGAAAGGCTCGTCAACGGCAGCGGTATAGCTACCAACGCCAAAGCCGACAAAGGTCAGCGCTACCGCGCCAAGGATGACTTTGATCGCCGTTTGATTGTTCTGGACAAAATTGAACATGGATTCGGTTTGTTACCAAAAAAACAAGGTGAACGGTTTTGCCGTTCACCTTGTTGTTTGTCTGGCGGAGTCTGCGGCCGGGGCCGCAACACTTGCTGCCTCAAGCCTTCAAGTGCACTCCCCTCACAATACGACAGGACGGGAACCAACCTGTCTCCCGGTTACCCGGGAATGTGCACTCTTACAGCGCGTCTTTCAGTGCCTTGCCGGCACGGAATTTCGGAGACTTGGCAGCAGCGATAGTGATGGTTTCGCCCGTTTTCGGGTTGCGGCCACTACGCTCTGCGCGTTCACCAACATAGAAAGTACCAAAGCCTACAACAGTAACGGTATCGCCAGCCTTCAGCGCGTCAGTTACGGCATCGATCATGCCATCCAGCGCTTTGCCAGCAGCTGCTTTAGAAATGTCTGCTTTGGCGGCAATCGCGTCAATCAGTTCAGACTTGTTCACGTTAAGTCCCCTTTCGTCGTTCTCGGTGTACGTAGTACTGAAATAAACCGCTAGCTTTATAACAAGGCCAAAAACCTTGTGTCAAGCGGCTTCCAGCTGGGGTCAAGCCTGAATCAACCCCTTCTGGAAGCCGATGCTAGCGCGCTTTTCCAGCTAAATCAAAACAAAGCGTCATCAGTGCGTTACAACAGGGGCATTTTGCACATCATCCGCCGCCGGATTTGCAACAGTCGGTGCGGCATCGGCCAGTGGCTCCGGCGCATGCTCCAGCGCCAGCGCCAGCACCTCGTCAAACCACTTCACCGGATGGATTTCCAGCTTGCTCTTGATGTTGGCCGGGATCTCGGCCAGATCCTTGACGTTGTTCTTCGGAATCAGCACGTGCTTGATGCCGCCACGCTGCGCCGCCAGCAGCTTTTCCTTGAGACCGCCGATGGGCAGCACCTCGCCACGCAGGGTGATCTCGCCGGTCATCGCCACGTCGGCACGCACCGGGATACCGGTCAGCACCGAAACCAGCGCGGTGGCCATGGCAGCGCCCGCAGAAGGGCCGTCCTTTGGGGTCGCCCCTTCCGGTACGTGAATGTGCATGTCGTGCTTCTCGTAGAAGTCAGGACGGATGCCCAGTTGCGCGGCACGGCTGCGCACCACGGTCAGCGCCGCGGTAATCGACTCCTGCATCACCTCGCCCAGCTGACCGGTACGGATGATGTTGCCCTTGCCCGGCAACGCCGCCGCCTCGATGGTCAGCAATTCGCCGCCAACCTCGGTCCACGCCAGACCGGTAACCTGGCCGATGCGGTTCTGTTCTTCGGCGACGCCGTATTCGAAGCGCTGCACCCCCAGATACTTGTCAAGGTTCTTCGGCGTGACCGTTACCTTGCTGGTCTTGCCGTCTTTCTTCAGCGACTGCTGGGTCACTACCTTGCGGCAGATCTTGGCAATCTCGCGGTCGAGACTGCGCACCCCGGCCTCGCGGGTGTAGTAACGCACGATGTCACGGATCGCGGCCTCCTGGATCACCAGCTCGCCTTCGGCAACGCCGTTGGCCTTCACCTGCTTGTCGACCAGGTACTTGACGGCGATGCTGACCTTCTCGTCCTCGGTGTAGCCGGAGAGACGGATGATCTCCATGCGATCCAGCAGCGCCGGCGGAATGTTCAGTGAGTTGGCGGTCGCCACGAACATCACGTCGGACAGGTCGAAATCGACCTCGGCGTAATGGTCGACGAAAGCGTGATTCTGTTCCGGATCCAGCACCTCCAGCAGTGCCGACGACGGATCGCCACGGAAATCGGCGCCCATCTTGTCCACTTCATCCAGCAGGAACAGCGGGTTCTTCACGCCGGCCTTGCTCATGTTCTGCAGCACCTTGCCCGGCATCGAGCCGATATAGGTACGACGGTGACCACGAATCTCGGACTCGTCACGCACGCCGCCCAGCGCCATGCGCACGAACTTGCGGTTGGTGGCGCGGGCAATCGACTGCCCCAGCGAGGTCTTGCCTACACCGGGCGGCCCGACCAGGCACAGGATCGGCGCCTTGAGCTTGTCGACACGCTTCTGCACCGCGAGGTATTCCAGGATGCGCTCCTTGACCTTTTCCAGGCCAAAGTGGTCTTCGTCGAGGATGGCTTCGGCGGCATCGATTTCCTTGCTGACCTTGGTTTTCTTTTTCCACGGCAGATCAAGCAGGGTTTCGATGTAGTTGCGCACCACGGTGGCTTCGGCGGACATCGGCGACATCATCTTGAGCTTTTTCAGCTCGGCCATCACCTTGTCCTTGGCCTCTTTCGTCATGCCGGCCAGCTTGATTTTCTTCTCAAGCTCGTCGATCTCGCTGGCTTCGTCGTCTTCGCCCAGCTCTTTCTGGATTGCCTTGACCTGCTCGTTCAGGTAGTACTCGCGCTGGCTCTTTTCCATCTGGCGCTTGACGCGGCCTCGGATGCGCTTCTCCACCTGCAGGATGTCGATCTCGCTTTCCATCAGCCCCAGCAGGTGCTCGATGCGGACCTGGATGTCGAACATCTCCAGGATTTCCTGCTTCTGCTCCAGCTTCAACGGCAGGTGCGCGACGATGGTGTCGGCCAGGCGGCCGGCACGGTCGATGCCATTCAGCGAGGACAGGATCTCGCTCGGGATCTTCTTGTTCAGTTTGACGAACTGCTCGAACTGGGCCAGCAGCGCACGGCGCAGCGCTTCCACTTCGGCGGTGTCGGCGCCGTCCAGAGCAACCGGAGTGATGTCGGCGGTGAAATACTCGTCGGCATCGCCATGCACCAGATCGACCTTGGCACGCTGCCGGCCCTCGACCAGCACCTTGACCGTGCCGTCGGGCAGCTTGAGCATTTGCAGAATGGTCGCCACGGTGCCGATGGCATGCAGATCCTCGGCAGACGGCTCATCCTTGGAGGCCGAGCGCTGGGCTACCAGCAGGATTTGCTTGCCATCATCCATCGCCTTTTCCAGCGCACGGATGGACTTGGCACGCCCGACAAACAGGGGAATGACCATGTGGGGGAAGACAACGACATCGCGCAGCGGCAGCAGTGGCAGCGTGGCTTTATCAGTGAGTTCGGTGGTTTGGGGCATATCACCTAACCTTAACAGGGAGGAATTCAGTTGCAATTACAGATAAGGGCATGTTGACACTTATCAAGCATGCTAATGCAGATCGCTGCACTTTTAAAATAAAAAACCGCCGGTAACGGCGGTTTTCGGGGAGCGCTGAGCAATCAGGCGGACTGTGCCGTCTGGTCGTCAGTGTCCTGATAGATGAACAGCGGCTTGTCGCCCTTCTCGATCACCTTTTCGTCAACCACCACGCGGGTCACGCCATCCAGCGACGGCAGCTCGTACATGGTGTCCAGCAGCGCACGCTCCAGAATCGAACGCAGACCACGGGCGCCGGTCTTGCGGATCAGCGCCTGCTTGGCGATCAGCCGCAGTGCGGAAGGACGCACCTCAAGGTCAACCTTCTCCATCGAGAACAGGCGCTGGTACTGCTTGATCAGCGCATTCTTCGGCTGGGTCAGGATATTGACCAGCGCCTCTTCGTCCAGCTCTTCCAGCGTCGCTACCACCGGCAGACGGCCGATCAGCTCCGGAATCAGGCCGAAACGGATCAGGTCTTCCGGCTCGACATCCTGGAACAGCGCCGACAGCGATTTGCCGCCATCCTTGGAGGTCACTTCGGCACCGAAACCGATACCCCCCTTTTCTGAGCGACGGCGGATGATCTTTTCCAGACCATCGAACGCGCCACCGCAAATGAACAGGATATTGGTGGTATCGACCTGGATGAACTCCTGGTTCGGATGCTTGCGGCCACCCTGCGGCGGCACCGAGGCAACCGTGCCTTCGATCAGTTTCAGCAAGGCCTGCTGCACACCCTCGCCCGATACGTCACGGGTGATGGACGGATTTTCGGACTTGCGCGAAATCTTGTCGATTTCATCCAGATACACGATGCCGCGCTGCGCCTTTTCCGGGTCGTAGTCACACTTCTGCAGCAACTTCTGGATGATGTGCTCGACATCCTCGCCGACATAACCCGCTTCGGTCAGGGTGGTGGCATCGGCAATCACGAACGGTACGTCCAGCAGCCGCGCCAGTGTTTGCGCCAGCAGCGTCTTACCGGAGCCGGTCGGGCCGATCAGCAGGATGTTGCTCTTCGCCAGTTCGACGTCGTCCTTGCTGCTCGCCGTGTACAAACGTTTGTAGTGGTTGTACACCGCAACCGACAGGGTTTTCTTCGCCTGCTCCTGGCCGATGATGTGCTGGTCCAGGCTGGCGCGGATTTCCTGTGGCGTTGGCAACTTGGCCGCCACCTCTTCCGGTGTGGCCGCATCGCCCAGCTTGGCCTCCAGCTCTTCGTGAATGATGTCGGTACACAGGTCGACACATTCATTACAAATGTAGACCTGTGGCCCGGCAATCAGACGCTGCACTTCATGCTGGCTCTTGCCGCAGAAAGAGCAGTAAAGCAGTTTTTCGCTGTTTTTGTCAGCCATTCACACCATTCCCGAATTAGGCAGCCACTTCGGCACGCGAAGTCAGCACTTTGTCGATCAGACCGTAAGCCAGTGCCTGCTCCGCGGACATGAAATTGTCACGCTCGGTGTCGGCCTGGATCTGTTCCAGCGCCTGACCAGTATGCTTGGCCAGCAATTCATTCATCAGCAACTTGGTTTTCACCAGTTCGCGCGCATGAATCTCGATATCGGTCACCTGACCGCTCAGACCGCCGCCGTACAGCAACGGCTGGTGAATCATCACCCGGCTATGCGGCAGCGTGAAACGCTTGCCCTTGGCACCGGCGGACAGCAGGAATGCACCCATGCTGGCGGCCTGGCCAATGCAGAGGGTCGAAATGTCCGGCTTGATGAAGTTCATCGTGTCGTAAATCGACATGCCGGCGGTAATCGACCCACCCGGGGAATTGATGTACAGATAGATGTCCTTGTCCGGGTTCTCCGACTCCAGGAACAGCATCTGTGCCACGACCAGATTGGCCGACTCATCGGTGACAGGCCCGACCAGGAAAATGATACGTTCCTTGAGCAGGCGGGAGAAGATGTCATAGGCACGTTCGCCACGACCGCTCTGCTCCACCACCATGGGCACCAGCCCCAAACCTTGCGGTTCAATCATCGATTTCATCGACCTCTCCGGATTACAGTTGATTATTGGCCGTTGTTGCCCATCAAGGCATCAAACGACAGTTCCTTCTCGACAACATTGGCACGGGACAGCACAAATTCAACCACGTTGTCTTCCAGAACCATCGAAGTCGGGCCTTCCAGGCGGTCCGGGCTGGCGTAGTACCAGCTCAGCACGTCTTCCGGCTGCTCGTAGCTATCGGCGAACTCTTCGATCATGGCCTTGACTTGCTCAGGCTTGGCTTCCAGCTTGTTGGCTTCCACCACTTCCGCCAGGATCAGGCCCAGAGCCACGCGGCGCTCGGCTTGCTGAGTGAACAGATCGGCCGGCAGCGGCATATCTTTCATTGCCATGCCTCGCTGTTCCAGGTCCTTACGGGCCTGTTCCATCAGGCGGCCAACTTCCAGCTCAACCAGCGACTTCGGCAACTCGATGGTGGTCGCATCCAGCAGCACCTGCATTACTGCTTCCTTGTTGCGGGCAGTCAGGCGACGCTTGACTTCACGCTCCACGTTCTTGCGGATTTCGGCGCGCATTTTGCTGATGTCGCCATCGGCAATACCCAGCTGCTTGGCCAGCTCTTCGTTGACTTCCGGCAGTTGTGCTTCGGCAACGCTCTTCAGGGTGATGTCGAAGACTGCAGTCTTACCGGCAACATCCTTGCCATGGTAATCCTCAGGGAAGTTCACGGTCACGCTGACGGTTTCGCCTTCCTTCAGGCCTTTTACGCCGTTTTCGAAGTCAGCCAGCATCTGGCCCTGACCGATCATGAACGGGAAGTTTTCAGCGGAGCCGCCTTCGAAGGCCACGCCGTCGATGCTGCCCTTGAAGTCGATGATTACGCGATCGCCTTCGGCAGCCGCACGTTCAACGTGGTTGAAGCGGGTGCGTTGCTTGCGCAGGATGTCGATGGTCTTGTCGATTTCGGCGTCGGTTACTGGGGTGTTCGCCTTTTCAACGTCCTTGCCGGCCAGTTCGCCCACCACAACTTCCGGATAAACCTCGAAGGTAGCGGCAAACTTGAAGCTTTCGGCGTCGCCAGCGGCATCAACCGACTCAAAACGCGGGTAGCCGGCTACGCGCAGCTTTTGCTCTACAGCAGCCTTGTAGAAACCTTGTTGCACTTGCTCGCCCAGCACTTCTTCACGAACCTGCGCGCCATAGTTCATTTCAACGATCTTGGCCGGGGCTTTGCCTGGACGGAAACCCTGAATTTTGGCCGTGCGTGCCACGCGCTTCAGGCGCTCGGCAACTTGTGCGTCGATTGCCGCCATTGGCAAGGCAATGCTCATGCGACGCTCAAGGCCGCTCAACGTTTCCAATTGTACTTGCATGTCCAATCCTTAGATTTAAAGGTGTGGGAGATTAAAGCCAGAGACAAAAAGCAAGATGGCGGAACATTTTACAAGAACCGGCTGAATCTGCTTTTTGCACCAATTCAGAGGTATTGCCGAAGGCGGATCAGTCAGGGCGCAGCCCCGCTCGCCCGCATTCTGGCGACAAAAGCAAGGGATGAGTATAGCACGCAGCCACCAAATGAACAGTGCATCGCGCTTGCGGCCAAGTGCGCACCAATCCAGGTGCGTAAAAACAAAAAACCGCCGAAACCTTTGCTGTGCTTGGGTTTGAGCGGTTTAGTGTTTTCCATGAAGCAATGTAGTGGTGCGAAAGGAGGGACTCGCGAACCCGCTTGACACAAGGCAACCGGCTGATTTTGGGACACTTATGGGACACTGGCTCACAGCCAGCCACTCCTCGGGCACCCCATCATCACTGCTCAAACTCAGGCATCAAGACAAGACCCGGCAGCCTTGTAAATATTCCTTTATATACATCCCGGGACGGGACAAATAACCTGGGACGAATTGTACCGCCTATCACCCCACGATCCAAGGCTTCGCTTCGGCATGATGCAGGCAAGACAGGTGACTCTCACCCGGGCGCCCTGTCGATGTGAAGCACTCCCTCCTCTGCTTCCAGCATTTTCTGGAACAGCCATTCCTTCAAGGCATTAAGCGAGGTTCGCTCCCTGGTCCGCGCTGTCGACATCAAGAAGAACCCATAACCCGTTTTGACCTGCAGTGGATAAGGAATCACCAGGCGGCCAGCATCCAGATCCGGCTGAACGAAGGTAGGGTCGCTATACGTGACACCGACACCTTGCAAAGTAGCAGCGATGGCCATGTAGTCGGTATCGAACACCTGCTCTCTGGCCGCAGGTTGTGGCGAATAGCCAGCCGCCTTCCACCATAGCGACCAGCCCATGCGGTCACCGGTTGGGTGGATGGGCGTGACTTGCGCCAAGGCTTCCAGCGCCAACCCTCCATTCAGGCACAGCTCGGGGGCACATAATGGCACCACGACTTCCTCATGCAAAAGTTCTACACCTTCGCCAGCCAGCACTAGTGGCCCGTACTGGATCACATAGTCGTACTCATCCCAATGGACTGAGGGAGAAGCCTCCCACACCGTGGTCAAACTCACCTCGATATCCGGGTGCTCCTGATAAAACTCCCGGAGCAGCGGCATCAACCACAGGTAAGCAATCGAAGGGCGTGACTTGAGCCGAACCTGGTTGCCATGCCCATCGCGAAGCCGCGAGACCGAGCTACCAATCAACTGCAACGCCATCTGGGTCGTCTTGAACAGGTCTTGCCCTGCCTCTGTCGGCACCGGCATCCGGTTACGTTTTTCCAGCAACGGGAAGCCGAAGTAGCTTTCCAGGTTCTTGATCTGGTGGCTAATTGCACTCTGAGTCAGGCACAGCTCATTAGCCGCAGCCGTGAAGCTGCTGAGGCGCGCAACCGACTCGAATACACGCAATGCATGCAATGGGGGGAGTTGACTCATCGCTTACTGACTCCAGTCGCAAGGATGCCGATTACATCGGCAGGCACCACGACTGTCAACCAGCGATCTGCCTCGCCATGCCTTGCGCACGCAGTTTTGAATCAGATGAATAGGGGCATCGATATGTTTCACCGCCCCCTTGTAACGCCTATGCAATACTTTTTTCACCTGCTTCAGACAGAAAAACTTCGGGTAATCCACGGGTTATCGGGGCTTTATTCATACCAGCAGCCAATCGCAGATCGCATTCAATCTCAAGATGCACATAGAGGAGTCAACATGAAAAAAAGCGTGACCGGAATCACCCTCGCCTTCTGTGCCCTGGCAAGCATGGGTAGCCATGCCAGCGAGACACAGCTCATTCGCTTCGGTGTCGAGCCCAACTACCCACCGTTCGAAAGCAAACTACCGGATGGCTCGCTCGTCGGTTTTGACATCGATCTGGGCAATGCCATGTGTGCCGAACTCAAGGCCAAATGCGTCTGGGTAGAACAGGGGTTCGACGGCATGATTCCTGGCCTGATGGCCAAAAAATTCGATGCCATTCTCTCTGGCATGTTGATCACGGAAAAACGCAAGCAAGTGATCAACTTCACCAACCGTATGTACCTGTCCACCGCCAGCCTGATGGTACGCAAAGGCTCCGGTCTGCAGCCTACTGCCGAATCGTTGCGCGGCAAGCGCATCGGCGTGCAAAAAGGCACCTCCCAGGAAACCTTCATTCGTACCTACTGGGCACCCAAGGGCGTGCAGGTGGTTGGCTACCAGTCTCAAGACCAGGTATACGCAGACGTGCGAGCCGAACGTCTGGATGGCGCGGTGCAATCTACCGTACAAGCCAAGCTGCTATTCCTGGGAAGGCCGGAAGGAAAAAATTTCGAACTAGCCGGCGAGCCGCTGCGTGACGACAAAATCTTTGGCCCCGGCGTGGGCATCGGCATTCGAAAAGACAGCCCTGCGCTTGAAAAAGACTTGAACATGGCTCTGGCCAAAATCAAGGCAAACGGCACTTACCACAAGCTGATGAAGAAATACTTCGACTTCGATATTTCTGGCGGCTGATCACCACCTTTGCTGACAGGCAGGCCGGTTTCCCATCACACCGGCCTGCACCCACCACTCATAGCTGAAAATCGCCCGCCAATGACCACTCCACTTATCTACGACATCGTGCTGCGCAACGGCACCGTGATCGATGGCACCGGTGCACCGCGTTACATGGCCGACGTCGCCATCAATGGCGATCGCATCGCCGCCATCCGCAGCCCAGGCACCTTGAAAGGCAGGCAAACCATCAATATTGAAGGACTGGTAGTTAGCCCCGGCTTTATCGATGTCCACACACACGACGACCGCCTGGTGCTGATCGACCCGTCAATGCAACCCAAAGTGAGCCAAGGCATAGCCACGGTAGTCGTTGGCAACTGCGGCATCAGCTTGTCACCACTCAAGCTCACCACGTCCGACCCGGTGCCACCACTCAACCTGCTGGGCAGCAAGCAAGACTTTGTCTTCGACTCAATGCGCGACTACATCAAGGCCGTCAACCAGGCCGTGCCGGCAGTGAACGTTGTGGCGCTAGTCGGGCATTCCACCCTGCGCGTAGCCGTCATGGACGAGCTGGATCGCCCAGCAAGCGCAGAAGAAACACAGCAAATGCGCTCGATACTGCGCAAGGCGCTGGCAGAAGGCGCCGCGGGCCTGTCCTCTGGCTTGTACTACCAGCCTGCCAACGCGGCCGAAATGGACGAACTCGTCGAACTGGCAAAGGAAGCCAGCCACGCCGGCGGAATTTACACCACCCACATGCGTGACGAAGACGACTTCGTCATGGAATCGTTGCAGGAAACCTTCGAAACCGGGCGCCGTGCCGAAGTGCCGGTCGTCATCTCGCACCACAAGTGCGCGGGGCGAAAGAACTGGGGTCGGAGCGTAGACACGCTGCGCGTGATCGAACAGGCGGCGGCCAACCAAGAAATTCACGTTGACGCCTACCCTTACTCCGCGTGCTCGACAGTGCTGCGCGCCGATGCCATCGACGAAAGCATCCGCATCATTATCACCTGGTCCACCCCATGCCCGGAGGTGGCCGGCCGAGACCTGGCTGACATCGCTGCAGAATGGCAGATCAGCCAGCACGAGGTATGCGAGCGCCTGTCGCCAGCCGGTGCCGTGTACTTCGACATGAGCGAAGACGACGTGCAGCGTATCCTGGCACACCCACTGGTAATGATCGGGTCGGACGGCATCCCGCACGATAGCCACCCTCATCCGCGACTATGGGGCACCTTCCCGCGCGTGCTGGGACACTACTCGCGAGACATCGGGCTGTTTAGCCTGGAAGAAGCCGTGCGCAAAATGACCTCCCTGCCGGCACAGCGCTTTGGGCTGACCAACCGCGGCACGATAGCTGCCGACCATTTTGCCGATCTCGTTGTATTTGACCCGGCAACCATCAGCGACGCAGCCACCTTCGAACAGCCAATCGCACCGGCTGTCGGCGTAACGCTATTACTGGTCAACGGGCAAGTGGCCTACTCCACGCGGCCCGACTTGGCCAGCCAGCGGAACGGCCGCTTCCTGACTCGCTCCGGCATGGCCGTACCACTCCCAGCCTGATCGACACAGCGCTCCTGGCGTATCCAGTTACGGTGCGAACCACTACGCCATAAAAAAGGCGCCACCCACCGGTGGCGCCATTTCTTTCTACCCCCGCCGCGCCAGCCTGGCCATGGCGGCGGCGCCGATGGCGTGCAGATCGTCGCGGGTCCACATCACATCCGGCGCGGCGAGCTGTTTGGCCAGCTCCGCCGCTGTCGCCACAAACGCCTCGGTCGGTACCGGCTCCGCCTGCAGCACACCGCGATGGTTCATGCTCAGCAACACTCGCCCGCCCATCGCCAGATCAGCCGGCGACACCGGCCAAGGCATCGATGCCCCTGGCGCCTGCACAGCCGTGGCGGCAGACACTGGCGCGCTGGCCGATGGCGCCGCCTCGCCCCGCAAGTATGCCTTCACCGCGGCCAACCCTGCCTTGCCCTGCGTCGGCGCAAAGCACGCCGCGTGCATCTGCGCGCCCGCCTCTGTCCACACGATCATGCTGCGCCCGAAATTGCGTGACACCTCGCCGGTGTGCAGGTTGGCCAGCCCGAAGCGGCGCAGCGCGTCACCCTCCAGCCGGAACCAGTGCACGCCGTGGACAAACCGCTCCGGGAACAGCTCGCGGTTGCGCCGGATCGGATCGATGCTCATGCCGAAGCATGCGGCCAACCTTTGCATGGTCAGCACCGGCACATCATCCAGCATCGCCACGCCAGGCGCCGCAACGTTGGCCGCAGCCGACGGCAAGGCGTAGCTGCCGGACTTGCGCAACGACGGTAGCACCTCGTGCGTTACCCAGCGCTTGAAGCGCTTTGCTTCCGGTTTGCGGCTTTTGAGGATGGCCGAGTACAGGCCGGACTCGTTGATGATCCTGACCTCACGGCACTGCTCGACACCGTTGTCAGACCTGATACTCAGAATGTGAGTATCAGCCTCATCATCGTCAAGGGAGCGAACCATGTTGGCTGCATCTCGGTAATCCAGCGCGACAGCAACGTCGGACGCAACAAACCACACCTCGCCATCAAGGTCGAGCGTGCGGACATCGAAAGAATCAAAAGAGAAAACAGTTGGTGCGGACGCACCGAGGGTATGGGTTTGAGCAGCCATGATGGCCTCCGTGTAGGGCGGTTCCAAACCTGCCGCCCCCGCGGCCAAGCAAGGGTGGCAGACCAAGGCGGGGTTGGCCGACCGGCTACACGAAACCGGCACACCCGAAGGTGTCCCCACCCGGCCCGCCATTGATTGCGCGCACGAGTGTTGCAAAACAAAAAGCCGCAATGGCGGCTTTTGTCTGCCGTGTAAGTCACCGGGCGGCCAAGCCCGTTCACGCTATTGAACGTGATATGGACATATTAGTCACTCCATACAATTTCGTCAAATCCATCTGCCCCTCGCTTTAAAAAGATAAATTGCATTCAATATAGACTTTTGTCATAATATGTAAAGTACAAATAGGAGATTATATGAAATTTCTAGGATTTGGGTTCGCAGGCTTTCGAAGCTACGGCAACGACATCACAAAAGTTGGACCATTAAATAAAATCAATTTTATCATTGGCGCAAACAACTCCGGAAAATCCAACATAATATCTTTTCTGATTAAAAATTATAACTTACTGCTACACAAATGTAACGACGATTTATCATTTACCAGAAAAGAAGAAGTCACATACGGCCACACTGATAAATGCCTAACTGAAGAGAGTACGCACGCTAAAATTAGCTTCCCCATCAGAAAAGATGATTACGAGAAAATTATCTTCGAAAAACATCCAAGAATAAACAAAGAAAGGCATATTAATCTAATTAGAGCCATCTACAATAGTTACTATGAATTTGATGGTGAATGCATTTGGTTTAATCATGAGTTTAATATTGCATCCAAAACAATGAAGCCGATATTAAACTCCAGCAAAGATCAATTGGGATTTAGTGGCACAGAATGGGAAAGTCTTTGGCGAGCGATAACAAATACATCGGGCGGTGGATTGCAACAACACTGGATACCTACTAGTGTTGAAGAATTAAAATATACCCCTTCAGATTATCCAAATTTTATTCTGGTTCCCGCCATTAGAAAAATTGGCGAAGCAAGCACAACCCCTGACGATTATAGTGGCACTGGAATTATTGAACGGCTGGCCGCCATACAACACCCACCATTAGAAAACTGGAAAGATAAAGAAAAATTCGAAAAGATTAATAAGTTCCTAAAAACCGTTTTAGACAAAGATGAAGTTTCAATTGAAATACCACATGACAAATCAATGATTTTAGTAGGAATGGACAACAAAGTACTGCCTTTAGAGTCCCTTGGAACAGGGATCCACGAGGTTATAATTTTAGCAGCGGTTTCGACAATAGCATCAGAGAGCATTATCTGCATTGAAGAACCAGAACTTCATCTACACCCATTGCTGCAAAAAAAATTAATAAAATATCTAGAAGCAGAAACTGACAATCAATATTTATTTACAACCCACTCAGCCCATTTGCTTGATGCTACCAACGCACAAATTCTCCACATAAAAAACAATGGATCAACATCAAAGTGCCATTTAATATCTTCAACAAAATCAAAGTTCGAGCTTTGTGCCGAATTAGGGTACCGAGCATCCGATATTTTGCAAACGAATTGCATCATATGGGTAGAAGGCCCATCGGATCGAATTTATGTTAACAGCTGGATAAAAAATACAGATGAAAAACTATTAGAAGGAATTCATTACAGCGTAATGTTTTACGGGGGGCGTTTGGCAAGTCATCTATCTGCACTGCAGATAGATGATGAAGATAGAATTGCTGACGATCTAATTTCGTTGCGCTCACTAAATGGCAATTGCGTAATCATCATAGACAGTGACAAGGCATCACCAAGAGCATCGATCAACAGTACAAAGAAGAGGCTTGTCGAAGAGTTCAATAAAGGCCCAGGTTTTGCCTGGGTGACACACGGCAGGGAAATAGAAAACTATCTTGAGCATGAAAAAGTGTTATCAATTATCAAAGAAACACATCCCAGCGCAAGAGTATTCTCAGAAAATGGAAAGTACGAAAACTGGCTTAACTACAAAAACAAATCAGGCGAAAACAAAACCGCATCGAAAGTCAAGATTGCCCAAAAATATATAGAAACACATGACAATACATCATTCGATGCAGAACTAAGAGGGCAACTTATAAAGTTAGTAGATTTTATCAATAATTCAAACGGGCAAAAAACAGTTTAAGACACTACCACCACGGCCACGGCAACCCCGTAGGCTCAACCCAAGGCGTCCAGGAGAAGGCATAGGCCGGCAGTAGCAGCGTGAACCAACCGAGTGCTGAGCCGGCCAGCACTCCGGCGGCGACTAGCCGTAGTGCGATGTGGCGACCAAAGCGTGCAAGCAGCCCGCCAAGCAGCGCACCTCCCGCCAGCAGCGCGAGTACGCCCCATCCGCCCGCCCAGTCGTACAGGCTCAGCAGCACAAAGGGGATCCACATGATTTCGTTGGAGGCCATGACAACGCCTTGCGTGTGGTTGACGTTGTATTTTGGTCTGGCCGCTTTTTTATTTCAATGACATTGCGCAGATTTGTGCTTGCCGTTTGGCTGGCGGCTGCTACATCTAGGGGATGGCAGGCCCTGGCGTTTGCCGGCGCTGCGCCTGTCGTTGTTTCCGGCAGGTGAAGGAGTGCGTGATGGCTAAAGGTGGCGGTGGTTCAGGAGCAGGTAAAGGCGGCGGGACATCCGGCGGGAGAGGCACCAGCGGCGGGCGTGGCCAGTCCAGCCACCCCGGTCCGGGTGGCAACTGGCCGAGCACGACTGGCGCCCCGTCCGGTACCGGACACGGCAATGCACCGCCCGGCAGCGGGACGCCGAGGTGAGGCGTGAGGGTGGTTCGTGACAAGGGCAAGCCGCATGGCTTGCCCTTTTGCTTTGCGGCCAACGTTGGGGCTGGCCAGGTGCGGCGGTTTATTTTGCGAGGCTGGATTCAAGGACGTTTTTCTTGCCCTCTTCTTCCGAGACTTGCTTGACGTTGGCACCACCGACAAAGACGCCCATGCGGATGTATTGTTCTACAAAGTAGTTTTTGCCGCCTTCGGTAATCAGGTTGATTTCGTTGTCACTGAATTCGGATTCGGTGGAGATTTTGTTGGTGCCGGGTGGGACCTGACGGTAGAAGTAGACTTTGTTGGCCGACTCACCCACCAGTTCGCCATTGACGTAGACGTTTTTCTTCAGTGCCTGGCCGACAAAGGTATTGCGGTAAATGTAGACAGCGGCTTTGTCTGCTGGTGGTGCGGTGAAGGTTTTGAGTGCGGCGTCTTGTTCTTTCGGCGCCAGTGCTACGGATGCGCAGCCGGTGAAGATGGTGCTCGCGGCGAGAATGGCGATGGCGAGTGTTTTGTTCATGGGTTTCTCCCTGTTCGTTTGGCGACTATTTTTGTGTAGCGCCAGCCAAGCTTGGCACTTGGCTGACGGGGTGGTGTTCTTTATGCGAGGTTGGCCGCGACCAATCTTTTTCGCGTTGGACGCTTAAACCGGCTGGCCATAATCGTTGCGGTGCGGATCGCCTTTGCTGCACATCCAGATCAGGAGCGGGATAAGGCCAATGACGGTGATAGCAAGCAACTGCCACCAACCACTGCGGTTGCCATCGTGCAGTCGACGCGTTGCCGCTGCCAAGGACGGCAGGAAGAAAACCAGCGTCAGTATGTTTGCGAGCACTTCGGAAGGGTCAATGATGAGGGCGACGAGGGACACCAGGCAGGTAAACAGGATAAACCACCAGTATTCCGCCCGTGTTGCGCGTCCTTTGAAGTCGGCGTACTTGGACAGGCAGGTGGAGATTGCCTTGCCAAAAGTCATCTGGTCCGGCATCGGGCCCGCGCTGAAGGTCATTTCACTTGGCATCGCCACACTGCCAAGGCTGGTGCCACAGCGGCTGCAGAATTTGGCCAAGTCTTGATTGTTCTGGCCACATTTTTGACAAAACATGCTCATCTCCCTTTGACTGGAAACCGTTATCCAGTTGCAATGACATGGGATTATTACGCACTTTGTGAGTGTTTTACCATGCCATAAAGATGGTTTTGTCACACTTGGCATAAAGTCCGGAGGTGCTGGCGAGCGAGCTAGCTACAAGCATCGACACCGACGGGACTGGCTTTGCCAGAATTGACATGGTTCTGGCATGATCCGGCCATGAAACTGTTATCTATTCTCTCTTTTGTTCTTGCGGCCAACGTGATGGCCGCGGATATCTCGTGCAAGGTGGTGGGTGTGTCGGATGGCGATACGCTGACTTGCCTGGCTGCCGGCAATCAATCCATCAAGGTGCGCCTGGCGCAGATCGACGCGCCGGAGAAAAACCAGCCGTTCGGCGAGCGGTCGAAACAGGCTCTGTCGGCGATGGTGTATGGCAAGCAGGTGGTGCTGCAGCCGGAGACGCGCGACCGCTACGGCCGGACGGTGGCGAAGGTGTTTGTAGGGGATCTGGATGTGAACCGCCAGCAGCTGCGCAAGGGCATGGCGTGGGTGTACCGGCAGTATTCGCGTGACAGCGGCTATGACGGCGCGGAGGCTTTCGCGAAGAGTTACGGCACGGGGCTGTGGGCGGACCCGAATCCGGTAGCGCCGTGGGTGTGGCGCCACGAGAAACGGCAGATGCCGGCGGCGTCTGCACCTTCCCGCCCGATTGCCCTGCCCGCACCAAGCGCCCCTGCTTCATCGATGCCCGATCCAATCCTGAAGCCGCGCCGTTCTGCCGCGGGTTTCAGCTGCTCGGGGAAGGTACATTGCAGCCAGATGGTGAGCTGCGAGGAGGCAAAGTATTACCTGCGGTATTGCCCGAACGTGAAGATCGACGGGGATCACGATGGCGTGCCGTGCGAGAAGATGTGCAGGTGAGCGCGAAGTGCCATCCGATGGCACAACCTGTTGTTGCGGGCACTGGTGGTTGCACCTGACCAGTGCGCTGGTGCCCGCTGGCCAACGTAGTGCAGACATACTTAGACGAAGATGTGTGCTTCTGCAATCGACCCATAGCGGCCATTTGAGAATAGTACATCTCAGCCCTAAATGAACTAGCACGCGCCTAGCGTTCTAATCTGGCTAGTCTTTGATAGCGACTTTAAGGTTTGCAGCCTCAAGAGCTTCTTCAATAGTCGTGAACTGAGTATATGAGTTGTCCCCTCTCGATAAATCCCGCTGAAGACCAAAATTTTTGCACACTAGAACATACTCCAATACGTCAACTGGGCGAGCGGGAATATTCGGATACGAAGGTGCAGCCACCCTATTGGGGGTTTTCAGTATCGTCATGGAGTTTGGCCTGCTCCGAAACTGAAAATACGCTATTTCACAGGACCAGACTCGATGCGCCAGGTGGCATTGCCCGCTATGCTCTGAAGTATTTTTCAATTTCTCAACTCGGAGGACTTGGTTTTCGTGCCAGAGAGCTAGTGCATTTGATTTTAAGGTTCTTCCTTGATCCCAAAAAATGACAAATAAAAATTTCTTACCTATATCAATACCGAGCACGCCAGTGTACGCGCAATGAATTAAGTCGAAATGGTCTTCCGGGGTCAACGAGTCGAGGATAAACACGCTCCCGAATGGCGATGGATCAGTAGATCCACCATTAGCCCAATTCTGGTACAAAGTGCGAAATACATTTACATGATAATCAAATCCATTTAAATCAATTATAGTTTTTGATTTTGGGTCTTTGATATCATTTTTGAGGGTTGAGTCCCTAGCCAGAAGTCCTAAGTGAATCTTTAGTGCCCAAAGGTAAACCTCTTCGTTTTTCAAGATTCCTTGAGATATTCTCGTTTCAATTTCCGAGAACTTTGTATTGTGCGAGCTTTTCGCGGGAACTACTGCATGCTTGTACTGTAAATAAGAATTATTTGGGAGCTTGAAAGTTTCTTTCCCAAGCTTCATTCTTTTTTGAAGCCATGTCGGCACGACATGTTCTTTGGTATCAGGATCGTCACCGCTAAATAAGCACTTCACAAGCAATTCCCTATATAAATTTAGAGCCTCCTCAGTTCGAGGGCTTAACCATTCTGTTTTTTGTCTTCAATGCTCGAACTGTGCACCGGCGGAAGCCATAGCGATATTAAAAATGAGTCAGATCGAGAATTTTAAGGATACTACAAATGACTGCTTTTGGCCGAAGTGCGACACAGCAAGCCATCTATCTTGCCGATAGCATATCAATCGAAAGCGATCTCCACCAGCGCTGGTTCCATGAAACGGAAAGAGTGCGCCGGCACCAGTGGTCAGCTGCGCAGGCATCCGCAGTTTTCCGACGAAGCCATTTTCCCTAACTGCCCTCCTCTTTTATTAAAAGCCTTTCGTTCATATCCACCCTATCCGCACATCGGTTCAACTCTACGGCGACTGCGTCGGCTTCGGCGGCGAGGCCGACAAGAAACTCTGCAGCCTCGTTAGAAAGTTCGGCGCGTGGCGCTGGATCGGCGCCGTCGCCGGCAAGGTTGGCCGCAGGGCTTGCAGCTGTGCAGCTGGCAGCTTTGACGGGGACTGACAGCCGGGCAGTGCCAGCAGCATGACCAGCAAGAATGCGGGCTTTTTGCGTTTGAACATCTAACAGACCTTTCTGGTAGCGGGTTTCGGCGGCCAGCAACTGGCTGGCGCCGGCGGACTCGGCTCGGCGCAGCTGCTGCTGCAGGTCGTTGATCGCGGCGTTATCGTCACGCTCGCGAGTGACCGCGGCGAGCTGCTGGTCTTGTCGCTCGGCAGACTGGCCAGACCAGTACGCGAGGCCGTGCGACAGCCCGAGCAGCGCCACCACAACGATGATGGGAGCGAGTTTGCTATCGATCATGCCAAGCGACCTCCTGCCATCTCATACACGGCCAGTAGCGTTTGGGCGTTGTGCTCGTTCTGGCCATAGCCAGCCCCCGGCAGCGATGCCCAGCGGCTGCGGCACTTGCTGATGGCGGTGGCGATGTTGCCGCGCTGGATGTCGTCCAGAGCGCGGCACTCGCGGATCAGCTGCAGCGCGATGCGGTCCTGATTGATGGCGCCGAAGTTGCTGAGACCCAGCTGCTTGCGGTAGGCGTCGTAATAGCGCGCCAGGATCTGGTAACGGCCGGCGGCGCTGGACTTGATGCCCAGCTTCGGCAAATCAATAACGCGCCGCGGGTGATCGCTATAGCTGCTGAACAGCAACGGTGCTTTTACGGTGCTCCCGACGATGACGTTGTAACCGTCGTCGCTGGCGGCGATCAGGCCACGCCCCAGCTCGGAAACGGCGATCATGTCGAGAAAGGCAAGGACATTGCGGCCACCGGCCTCTTGCTCCGAAATGCGAGCCATGTGACTCCTTCCATAAAAAAACCCGCCTCATGGGCGGGTGTGGTCCTCGGTGGTAATGGTCAGGCAGAAATCTTGTCTGCGCGGCGCTTGAGCCAGGCTTCCAGGTACTGGGCACCAACAATGCCCAGACCGGCGCCAATCCCCACCAGCGCCGGTAGCGGTAGTGCGGGAAACTGCATCAACGCGACGCCAGCAATGGTGGAGGTACCGGCACCCAGAATGGCGCGGCCAAAGATCAGGCGCGTGGTGATGGCTTCATCGCTGGACAGCAGCTTGCCCAGCCCGATCAGCGACCCTACGCACAGCAACCACAACAGTCCTTTTTCATGTTCCTGCATTACAACCCCCTAAAAAGTGAACCCCGCGGAATCGCGGGGCTGGAGTGAAACAAGTCACGGCGCCAATGCCACTAGCACCTTGGGTTTTTTCTGTCCTGCTTTCTTCTTCCCCTTCTTCGCCGGCTCGGCTTTCTTGTTCAGGATCAGTTCCAGACTGGTTTCCCAGCCGCCACTGCTGAAATCATGCGTCACGCTGTCGATGGTCCAGAGGTGGTCGACGCCGTCCTTGATGCCCTGTGTGCGCAGTTTGCGCTCAGCCACGATGTCGGCGCGACCGGCCATGGTGATACTCATGGTGATTTCCGACCGTGCCGCGCGGTTGCTGGCTGCCTTGGCTGCCGCCGCCGCCGTACCTTTGCTACTCGCCGTGTGACGGATCACCCGCGGCGGCGCACTCGGGTTGTCCGGATTGGGCACCAGCACCGATTGCGTCTTGCCGGTGGCATTGTCGTGGTGGCGTACGATGGCGCCGCCAAAGGCGTTGCGATCACTGGACTTGAAATGCCAGCCCTTGATGTCCTTGCGGTGGAGCACCAGCGTGTGCAGCGTCTTGCCGGTGACACTGGCAGTCTGGCCGCCACGCGGCAGCACCAGGATCTGCCCACCCTTCACTGTCGCGGTGGCGTCGTACTGGCCAGCCAGGCGGGTGATGAAGTGCAGATCGGATTCGTTCATCTGATCAGCCCGGGCCACGGTGGCCTTGACCTTGCACATCGCCTTGAGCTTGTTGCGGGTGGCGATGTCCTTCACGACTTGCTCCAGCGTGGCACCTTCCCACGAATGGCGCCGCGGCTGCTTGATCTTGCCGGACATGTCCGCCGGCCGCCCACGAAACACGATGATCTGCGGAGGACCACTGGACTCGACTTCGTCAACCCGGTATTGCCCGATGCGAGTCAGCCCAGTTTCGACATAACCCAGGCTGACATCGAGCATTGCGCCGCGCGGCGGCAGGCCGACGGCGCCGTTTCGGTCGTCCAGGGTAACGGTCAGCTCGTCGGAATCCAGCCCGGCCTTGTCGGTAATGCTGATCGAGATCAGGCGGTCTTGCAGGGTCGCGGTAATGTCCTGACCATTGGCCAGGATACGAAAGGTTGGCCGCATGGTTTACTCCCACAGCGTGACGGTTTCAGTTGTGGCGCTGGCAATGTCCGGCATGGCGATATAGATGCCCTGAGGATACGGCTGTGCCTGCCCGGCCAGATCCACGTTGGCGGCCAGCACCGCCTCAACAGTACCGTTGAGGTGGCCATAGTGCGCGTGGCAGAGACTGTCCAGGCAGTCTCCGTCAGACGTTCTGATAATCTTCGCCATAGCGAGACAGCTCCAGCGTGAAGGCTTGCTTGCGCGGTGCACCGTCGACAAACAGATACGCCTGTTCTTCGTTCAATTGCGCCAGGTACCAGCGCCCCAGGTGCTCACCGTAACCAGTGGTCAGTGTCAGCGGCTGCAGCGCATCACCCAGCTCGCGCAGGCGGTCGATATGTCCGGCACCATGCTGAGCCAGGAAGATCGCCCCCTTCAGCGTGATGCGGTCACCGCCCTTGCTCACCGCCTGCTCTGCCGACCGGCGCGTCAAGCGTTCCTGGCTGGCGATGTTGAACTGGGTGGCACGAGACAGCGTGTCAAACGCGGCCTGCCCCAAAGCAAATCGGAACGGTACGCCCAGCTCCGGCGCCAGCTCCAGCAGGTAGCCCCGAGCCGGCGAGCCACTCATGTCCAGCCCCGCAGCCAGTGCGCCGCCGAATGACTGCACCAGCGAGGTGGCACTGCCACCGCCCATGCGCATGGCGAGGGCGCGCGCGTCTTTCGGTAGCCGCGCATAGGCGGTAAGCGAGTAACCCAGCGCCTGTTTCAGCTTGCTGTTGCTGGCCGCCAGTGCACTACCCGCCGCGTGCAGCAGGTTATTGCTGGAGCCGGTCAGGTCCTTGGCGGCCAACGTCAGCAGCCCGGCCGCACGCTGCACCGTCCTGCTGCTGGCGCCGGTCAGTGGTGCACCAGCCGACAACAGCGCGGCGGCCTTTTCTACCTGCACCGCCGCGCCGGTGGCACTCTTCACCGCCGACGTGACATCGGCCACCGCCCGCGGCAGGTTGGCAACGCCGGCAGCGCGGCTGGCGCCATCAACGGCCAGCCGCAATACTGTTTCAAGCTCCATGTCACCCTCCTACCGGGTCGTACAGACCGCCGCCGCTTGACTTGGCTTTGGCGGACCATTGGTCAAACAACCGCTTCAGGTGCGGCGCCAGCTGCGCGGCGATCTCTGCCGGGTTCTTGGCATCGCCCAGCACCTTGACGTCGATTTTTGGTGAGAAGGTAAAGTGCTGCACGACGGGCGGCGGTGGCGCCTTGGCCGGCGCCGGCTTGGCCGCGGGTATGGCAGCCGGTGCTTTGGCTGCCGCTTCCGGCTTCGCTGTCGCCCCAACCGCAACAGGCCGCTTGATGACCGTCGGCACCAGCAGTTTGGCCTCCTCGTCACCATGCAGCTTGTCGTACAGCCAGCCGCCCAGGGTCTGCTTGCGGCCACCGTTGGCCGCCGTCAGCCCTGCCGTAATGCCGGCATTGATCGCGGTACCGACGCCGTAGCCAGCCACGCCCGCTGCGGCAACCATGCCGGTAGCGGCCGCCGCTGTTGCGGCACCGCCTGTTGCTACGGCACCCAGCGTCGGTGAGGCCATGGCGGCACGACCTGCCGTCACCGTCCCGCCCAGCGAATTACGCACCGCCGCACCGACACGCGTCAGCTTGCCCGGTGGTTTGCCTTTGCTGTCCGGCGCCCCCGGCAAGTCCGGCAGGCCGCCACGCGGCATGTTGGTGACGAACACCTGCTGCACACCGGCGCCAGGCTTGCCACCACCCAACACCTCAGAGAGCACACCGGGCAGACCGCCCTTGCCTGCCGCTGCCCCAGCTTTGCCACCCAGCGTGGTCAGCACCTTGCCGGCGCCCCACTGCACAGCACCACCGACAATGCGCTTGGCCGCAATGCCCAGCGTCACCACGCCCGCGGCCAGCCCCAGCGTCGATGCTTCCGGATGACTCTGCGCAAAACTGGTACCAAGCTGCAGCAGCGATGACGCCAGATCGGCCGCACCGTTGGTCACCGGCCGGATGGCATCCCCGACGGCGATCATGCTGGCGTTAAAGTCCGCCGCCACCGCCTCCCAACGGCTGTTCGATGTGTCGTCGCGAGCGGCTTTGTCCCCTTCCAGTTTCTTGCCACCATCCGTGCTCTGGATCTTGGTCAGGTCGCTCTTGATCTGGCCACCGTACTTGATCTGTGCCAGCGCGCCGGAGCGCGCCTGCTGGTCGGTCAGGATGTCGGCCAGGCCGGCCATTTTCAGGTAGGCATCCAGCGCCTCGTTCTCTTGCTGCTTGTTGCCGCCGCTGTTCTTGATCCTGGCTTTCAGATCCGCCAGCTTCTTCGCCTGCGCCGGGTCCTGCTTGGCGGTGAGCTTTTCCGTCAGCGCGATAAAGGCCTCAACCGGGTTGTAACCGGCCTTCATGTACGCCTTCATCGACTCCTGCAGTGACACGCCAGCATCGGCAAACTTCTTGTCGGTATCCGGCGCGGTGATCTTGGCCAGCAGGTTCTTGAAGTTGTTGGCAGCGCTGTCCGGGTCACCGGTCAGCTTGACCTGCGCCTGCAGGCTGGCGGCGATGTAGCGCACCGCGTCCGGGCCCTGAAAACCCAGCGCGCCGGTGGTAGCCAGCAGCTCCGGCATGAAGCGGGCCATCTTGTCCGACTCGAACGCGCCCAGATCGCCGGCGACGGCCACCTCGCCCATGGTCTTGCGCATGTCTTTCTGCGACACGCCGTTCTGGCCGAAGGAGTAGATCAGTTTGGAAGCGTCTTCCGGCGCCATCTTCTGGCCTTTGACCAGCTCGGCCAGCAGGCTGCCGTGGCCAATGGCTTCCTGCCACCCCATACCTTGTGTCACCAGACCATTGATGGCCTGCGCCAGCTGGGTGCGGTCCATCTTCTGGTCGGCGGCAATCTGCATGATGCCGCTGACCAGCTCCTTCTCGCCGGCCTTGTTCGCGATACCAGACTTGATCGCGATGTCGCGGGTCTCTGCCTGGAAATCACCGCTGATCTTGGTAGGCACGGCGGCGGCACCGATGGTGGTCACCCCGGCAGTTTTGCCCAGCTCGATGCCGGACTGGATCTGGCCGATACCATGCTGCTGCCACTGCATGCCCTTTTCGGTCTGCTGCAGCTTGCGCATGGCCTTGTCGAGGTTGCCGACCTCAATACCCATATCGCGCAGCTTGGCGGTGTTCGCCGCCAGTTTGTCGCGCAGCGGTACGTTGGCCAGCTGCTGCTGGCCCTGGGCGGCCTGTTTGGCCGCCTCCCCTAGTTTGACGGTCTGGCGGGTTGTATCTCCGACTGCGGTACCGGTGTTGCGCAGCTCGCTGCGGGTGGTCTGCAGCGTGGCACGCTTGCCCTCGAACGCCGCTTTGGCCGCAGCGGCCGCGCGCTGTGCCTTGCCCAGCTCGCTGGTCAGCCGAGCTTCTTCCGATGTGGCCGCCTTGGCCGCATCGATCTGGGCTTTCTTGGCAACGGCCAGCGCCTTGGCCTGCTGAGAGGCACCACGGGCGGCATCGGCCTCATCCTTCAGCGCCAGCACCTGCTGGCGGGTCAAGGCGCTGTTGTTCTTGCCGTCCTGCCACGCTGCACGCTTGATGTCGGCATGTGCCGCGGCCAATCTTGCCGACTCCGACAGCGCACGGTGTTCGGCTTCCAGCGCCGGCACCGCCGCGGCTTGGCCGGCGGCGGCCTGCTTGGCGGTGTTCAGCGCCCGGGCCAGCTCGCCGACACGGGCGGTGGACGCCTGCCAATCTTTCTCCAGCCCGCCCAGCTCGCCCCGCAATTGGCGTACGCTTTCCAGCCCGATCCGGCGCCCGGCCTTGTCTGCCTCGGCCAGTTCGCGCTGCAGGCGTTGGGTCTCACCAATCAGGCTCTTGATGCCCTTGGTGTCCGCCATGCCCTTTTGCAGGCCTTCCACCGATTTCTGCGTCTTGCCGACGGCGGCGCCCAGCGTTGCGGATACGGCGCCACCGATTACAATACCAATGGCAACATCTTTAGACATACGGGCCCTTCAATGCACGCAGGCAAATGGTTTGATCTGATCGGAACGGCAGTGGTCTTGCTGATGGCCGCCGGTGGCGCGCTATACGGCATCAGCCAGCACGGGCTATCCACCGTGACCGTGCTGTACGGCGCGCTGGCTGGGGTGCTGGTGGGCTGCACCCCGATCGTGGCCATCGCCTTGCTGCTGTACTGGCTGTCCCGCCGCTAATCCGACGACTCATCCACTGCCAGCCATTGCGCCAGCTCGGACACAGGTACCGCGCGGATCTCGTCCCGGCCCCAGCCGTAGCGCTCAGCCAGCCGGCGTGACCACACCCACCACAGCGGACTGTTTCCCGTCGGCAGCTGGTTCTTCCGCAGACAGCCGAAGATAGGCTTTCTGCAACTTGCCGTAATCGCGCAGCGTCACCTGGCGCAGATCGTCCGGCGCGCAACCGGCCATATTCGCCAGCATGGTCATTTCAAACTTCGCGTCATCATTGCCCGCCAACTGGCGGGCATCGAGCTGATCGCCGACCGTCGGTTCGCGCAGCACGACTTGATTGGTTGGCAAGCCATTGATGGTGACCGGGGTAGACAGCTTGATGGTTTCGTTCATGGGGTTGTCCTGAAATGACAACGCCCCGCACAAGGCGGGGCGTCAAAGGTTGGCCGCGAGGGTTACAGGCCCAGCGCGGCACGTTCGGCAGCGAGTTCGTCCACACCATCAATGATGCGGATCAGGCCAACCGGATCGATCTCGTACACCACGGCGCCATCGACTTCCAGCTTGTAGTAGTCCGGCGTGAGGGTGTACTTGGTTTCGTTCTTTTTGCCGGCCTCCCAGTTGCCCATGTCGACTTCGGTGAGCAGGCCGCGCAGGGTGCAGACGGCACCGACGACCTTCCCCTTCCTGTCAGTAAATGCACCGCGGAAAGTACCATTGAAGGCACTGCCATCGGCCAGGCCGAACATCGCCAGCGACGCCTTGTCGATACCGGTCAGCGTAAAGCCGGCCTCCATTTTTTCCAGCCCGATGGCAAAGTCGATTTCGGCATCCATGCCGCCGCCGCGCCAGGCCTCGGTCTTGCGCTTGAGCTTGGGCAGCTGCACCTGCGAGGCCTTGCCGGCGTAGCTGGTGCCCCCCAGGGCCAGGGTAAAGTTGGTGAGTGTTTGCGGAACCATGATTTTTCCTTGTTAAGCAGCCAGCACTTCGGTGATCCACTGGTTCGTCACTTCCACACGGAAGATCGGGTTCTCAGCCGGTGGCACGTCGGTAAAGCGGATGTTCCAGTACACCTTGCCCTCTTCCAGCTGCGAGGCCGTATTCAGCACCGGGTCCGGGTAAACCTCGAAGTTGATGATGGCGCCGGCATTGCGCAGGTCGCGCATGAACGCATCCAGCCCTACGGTCACATCATGCACATAGGTCTTGGTGATGCCCTTGTCGACCGCCCACTGGTGGCCGCGCAGGATGGCATCCATCACCATATCGGTGGTGCGCACGCGGGTGACAAACGACCACTTCGGATCGGCCGACAGCGTGCGGTTGCCCCACAGGCGGAAGCCGCCCTCGCGGATGATGGTGGACACATACGCCTGGTTCAGCAGGTTGGCGCGGCAGGTCGGATCGCCATACAGGTATTCCACCGGACGGCCGGTGCCCAACACTTCGGCAAACTCGGTGTTGGATGGCGACGCCCAGAAACCGACCTCGGCATCCTTGGCCGCGAACAGGCCAGCAACGGCACCCGACGACGGCAGCAGGATTTCGCTGCTGCTGGTGGTATCCCACACCTTGTTGCCGCCGGCATCGACCAGGTACAGCCGCTTGCTGCCAAAGTTAGCCGCGTAGGCAATGGCGGCATCATCGGTGGTGTTGGGGCCGTCGATGATGCCGATGGCGCGCAGCTTGCCGGCCAGGCTATCTATGGCGCTGGCTACCGCCTGCGTCGACGAGTGGCCCGGCGCCACCAACAGCCGCGGCTGCAAATTGACTGCGGACTTACCATCCAGCAGCGCCTGCAGGCCGGTACGCACCCCGCCGGCAGTCACACCGCCGATGATGGCACTGGTCTGCAGCGCAGGATCGGCATTGGCCTCGACACCGACAGCGACGATGGCCGCGCGGGTCTTGCTGTAGATGGCCTTGAGCTGGCGGAACATCGGGCTGTTCTCGCCAAACGCTGCCGCCGCCTCGCGATCATTGGTGATCTTCACCGGCTGGTTTGGCGTCGCCAGACCAGCCCCCGGCGTGAAGGTGTCGGCGATACCGATGATCGACGACGACGGCAGCGCAATGGTGCGCGGCCCGCTGTCGACCAGCGTGACGGTAACACCGTGGAACAACGACTCGTTAGCCATATCTTCTCCCAAATGGGCGTAAAAAAACCCGCCAGTGGCGGGTACATGTGATTGGTTGGTGTTTAGCTGGGTCAGCCTGTTTCTATTCAGCGATTCGTCGCTATCACGTCACCTTCATCGGCTTCGATGCTCTTCTGGCAGTGACCGGGATCCAGCCAATCCAGCACACGGCACAGTAGGCACCAGTGCCAGACGCCACGGCGCGCGCCTTTGCCGGCTCGCGAGCTGATAGTCTCGTCTTCACTACCGCCGATGGCTGCGTTCGCAGCCTGATCCAGCGCCACTGCCACACGTTGCGTCCGTTGACTGCCGACCAGCGCGGAAGGCAAAGCCCACGCCATGGCGAATAGGCCGGCTACCGTTGCAGCGAACCACAGACCCAACAGCTTCAGGCGGGCCATTTGATTGCCTCCAGCCGCTCGGTCGCATCCGGCGCATACAGGTCGATCGCCATCATGGTTGCTTCCAGTACCGCCTTGCACTGGATGGCGACGATGATCGCGGACTTGCCATCAATGCCTACCTGCTGGATCTGCGTGGCGGAGTGTGGGCGCATTGCCCAGTTGCCATTTTCGTCAGCACACCAGAATGGCGTGGCCCAGTCGATCGGCAGATTCGGCATCAACGATGAGAGCACCGACGATGCAAGGTTCTGCTGGTCAGTATCCTTGGCTGGATAGGTGTGGACGTTACCGAGCGCCGCAGAGGCGAAACCTGCGATGATGGCATTACTGCAATCCCGCTCGAGCTCGGCCAGTTTGGCCGCACGCGCGGCACCGAATTGCTGCCGGGTAATTTCTTCAACGGAGGCGGCGCGGTCACCTGGTTGGCAGTCCCCTTCGTACATGTTCCCTTGACGGTCAACCCACATTAGAAGGCCCTCTCATCTGTCACAAAAATTCGCCAGTTGCCCGGAGTCAGCGAAGCTGCCGCGCCTGTCGTTCTGTTAATCGAATACAACCCGCCAGAGGCACCAGTCGTCACACTCATCGAGTTTCGATCTTCAAGAGTGAACTGATTACCCTGGATATAGTTCGCGTTTACACCCAGTTGCGGCACCGTCACCATGCCTGGTGTAAACCCGTACTCTGCTATGTAATTTCGGACATGGAATTTGCCCTTCCGAAGGTCCGCAGGCACGCCAATGTTGGATGAAAATGCGGTGCGGACACCGCTGGCCGGCACGGCTGTATCCGCAGACTTGTACTTGCCCTGGTACGCATAGCTCACCACGCTGGACACGCCGGCCGCCCCAGTGATTACCTCACCTACGTACAGTTTGTTGCTGACGGTGAATGCGGGACTGCTACCGTCGCCGGGGCTGGCTGCCGCAGGCGATTTCATCGTCCAGGTGGCCAAGTCGAACCAGTCGGACGCGTAGCCAGGGGCGGCGATCGACTTGGCCGCAGTCGGCACAGCGTAGGCAGTGCCGCCCGGGTGGTCGCAATACGGCAGGAACTCGAACTCGTCGATGTAGCCGGGGAAAAAGATGGCCGTGTTGCCGGCGCCAACCGTGGCCATCGTCACCGGGCAGATGCGCAGCGCACTCGCCGTACTGGCCTCTTGGGCACCATTGACGTACAGCCGGTAGTAGCCGGCAACGGCGTCATAGGTCAGTTCAACGAAATACGCCGTCCCCACGATGGGCGTCGTCGAACCAAAGGTTGCGTTGGTAATGTCGTTCGACGTGCCATTGGACGACAGGGCATAGCCAAACTTGATGGAGCCACCCATGTTGCCGATGTAGAGCTGCACCCCGAGGCTGCTGGCGTTGAACATACCCGCCAGGCAGAACGAGATACCATTCCCAGGCAGCGCGCTCGGGTTGAACCAGCCGCGAATAGCCCAGCTTCCACCCCCTAGGCCAGTGAAATTCGTCGATTTGATGAAGTCACCGGCACCGTTCAACGCATTGTTCACTCCGCTACCGCCGAGTGCCGTGCCACCGAACTTCGACCAAGAACTCTGCAGCTTCGCGCCACCATGTGCTACCCAAGTGTTGCCGAAGTCGTCCAGTATTGAGGCACTACCTGCTGCACCATCAAAGTGCAACAGTGCTTGGGCTGCCTGGTTGTAGGTGTAGCCATACTGCACTGGCGCCAGTGTGGCACTAGCGCTTAGGTTACCGGCACCATTACGGGCGATGGCCAGAAAGTTCAGGCTATTGGCCGGCAGGTTCGACCAGTAGCCAGCGGCATCCGCAGTGATCCGCTCGATGTAGTCGACCGATCCGCCTTGGCCGAAACCGGCAGAAAAGGCAAGGGTTAACGCAGCGGCCGTCGCGCTAAGGTTGACCGCAAGTCCAGCGCCGGCGCTGATGAAATTGGCGCGGCCATTAACATCAGTCACACCACACAGCACCGTCTGGCGCACCGGTACCGACTGCGCTGCCAGCTGGACAAACTCGGTAGTCGCCAGCTTGGTCGAATTGTCGCCCTGTGGCTGTGTCGGCGCCGTCGGGAGTCCTGTAAGCGCTGGACTCGCAAGCGGCGCCTTTAGCGCGAGCGCGTTGGTAATTGTGGTGGCGAAGTTCGCGTCATTACCGAGTGCTGCCGCCAGCTCAGTCAAGGTATCGAGCGCAGCAGGGGCTGATGCAACAAATGCTGCAAGGGCGGCCTGCACGAATGCGGTGTTGGCGAGTTGCGTGGTGTTGGTGCCGGGGTCCGCAGTTGGTGCGGTCGGCGTGCCAGATAGCGCAGCATTGGCCGGCAGGTCAGCAGACTGTAGCGCCCGGGCAGCTGTCACACGGCCCTTGCTATCGATGGTCACCACCGGGTAAGTGCCGGCAGCCACGCCAGTATTGGCCAGCGTCATCGCCGCGGAGACGTTGCCACCGCCGTCGAAGGTCACTACCCAGCTGCCATCGCCGGTCATGGCGATGCTGCGACCCGTTTTGAGGCGATTGGCAAATTCGATTGTCAGCGCACCGCTGACTACGTCGTCGATTTTCTTCTTGAGGAACTCGGAGCGCTCCAGCAGTTCCAGTGGTGCCCGGTTGAGCGGGCCACCATCGCCGCCGAGCAGGCGTTCCAACACCTCGAACCGGGTGACGTCCGGCCAGCCTGGCACGGCCGGTGCATTCAGTTTTGTCATGTGTTAACTACTCCAGCGGTATAGCTGCCATCGGCGATGGCAAGGCCGTTTGCGATAAGGGAAGCTCCGGTAAAGTCGATGCCCCACAGCACACTGCGGGCGGGAGCTACATCGGCAAGGACGGCGCGGGCGACCCGGGATTGCTCGACCGACAGTAGCTTGTCGATTTGCACGCGGTATTCCACCCAGCCGTCCGGGTCGCCGCCGGTACCAAAGCCATCCGCCGTCAGGGTTCCATCGGCGATGTAGTGGTGGTTGCCCTCCTGGATGACTACCTCGCCCAGCCCAAGCGACCGGAAAACATCGCGCACGGCGGATACAGTTCCCTTGCGGCGATGCACGCTGATTGAGTTCTTGATCAGGTTGCGCTGCTGCTCCTCGTTGATGGCGTCGTCAAAGTTCTCGACCGAGCGTTCCCAGGCCAACCACGGCAGTTGTGCTGCGGGGCTGCGCGTGGAGTCGGCAATGCCACGTAGCTGGGTGACATCCACATCCAAAAACGTCGCATCGGCCAGAGCGGCTTCGAAGGGGGTGCGGTTCGGGGGTAGGAGGTAGCGGCTCATGGTCAGTTCAGTGGCACTTTCTTATCCAGTGTGATGACCGTGCAGAGCGGAAACTCGCCGACACCTCCAGCGATGGTTGTGAGCGGTGACAGTAGGGTCACGTCATGAACACCTGGCACCCTGATGGCGGTAATCAAGGCGGAGGTCGGCAAGCCGGATGCTGCGTGTCCGGTACCGAGCTTGCGTGCCGAGGCGAGCAAGGCTTCAACTCGTTCTTGTGCTCCCGACAGCCCGCCGGACAGCGCTTCGCCGCCTTCAGTGAATTCAAGCTGCGCGTGGATTCCGAAGGTCACAGGCTTGCCCGCCTTGGGCGTCACTGTGTCATTAAGGGGGCGGACATCTTCAGCAGAGAGTGAGGCAGCTACGGCATCCAGCAGATCTTGATCCGGTACGCCATCGGCGCGGACATCGAGTAACCAGACATGAATTTCACCAGGGGCCGGCGAGTCGACGCGCAGCGGGCCAAAACCTCGGGAGTCGATGAAGGCGTCGGCGACGTTGGCCGAAGCGGACAGAGCGTGGAACAGGTAAGCGCCACGGCTGCCGGCAACAGTTATGCCTTCCATCGCCATCTGCGCTCGATATCTCAGTCGATCATCGTCTTCCCATTCCGCATCAACTGGCGGAGTGGCATCGGGATCGGCGGGAGTGATCAACAGACGGGTGACGCCATAGTCGGCCGCGCGGTTGTCGAGGTCGGCGCCAGTGGCGTAGGCCAGCATGGTGGCCTTGGCGGCATCGTTGATGCGGGCTCGCAGCATCATTTCGTCGTACGCCGCAAGCTCCAGCAGTTTCACGACCGGGTCGGACTCCAGCGCCGCACTGTAGTCGGGGTATAGCGACTGAAACCGCGCCAGCTTGTTGGCATAGATGGTTTCAAAATCGAGTTCCTCGATCACCGCAGGTGCGGGCAGTTGGGTCAGGTCAATCATGCTGTCACGTCCAGTATCTGGGTTTCACCGATGTAGTCGCCTTCGATGCGGAACACCGGGCGCCCATCGATCAGGGAGATCAGCGACACGCGCTTGAGCTTGATCCGCGGCTCCCAGCGGGCAAGCGCCCTGGCCGCCTCGCTCTGCACTGCAGCGATCCAACCGGGATTGACCGGCTGGTCGACCATGCGCGGGATGTTGCTGCCGTACTCTGGCCGCATCCGCCTGCTGCCGATCGGGGTGCTCAGGATGTCAGCCAGCGACTGCCGCAGGTGCTCGATGCCGCTCACCGGCTGGCCGGTGTCCCGGTTCATGCCAGTGAGGCTCATCGGGTTTACTCCGCAGCGCTGTCAGCCGTTGCCGGCTGACGGGCAAAGTCGGCGTGGCTATCCAGAAACGCAATCACGTCCTTGTCGGACGTGGTCACGGTGTAGTTATCTACCGGTACCGCGCGGCCATCTTTCAGGACCAGGGTGCGCGACTTGAATGCCTTGTCGCAGAAGACTTGCTCGGCAACAGTGACTGGCGGGGTTGGTTTACTCATGACGGCTCCAGAAATGAAAAAACCCGCCAGCGGCGGGTGGGTGGTTCAATTGCAAACGGGTAAATCATGTCGGCGGGCCAACTGGTGCGCCATCGCCCTGCTCTACGTGGCTATGCCCACCCAAACTGATGTCACCAGCGGTGACGTCAGCATCGGAGTGGATATCGCCCTTGGCCTCAATAGCGCCGCCAAAGCTTGCCTTGGCGCCACCATTGGCCAAGTGGTTGATGGCAGCGCCGACGGTCAGGTTGTTGGTCACCATGACGTCCTGCGCATCCAGCGTGATGGTGGTGGTCTTCACCGTCACGCTGTCGGCCGCATTCACGTTGACGGTTTTGACACCGTCCACCAGCAGTGCGCCAGCGGCGTGGTCGTACTCCATCACCGCACCATCCGGCATCAGCCAGCCGACCACGCCGGGGCGGCCATCGCCATCAAACTCACCGGTATAGAAACCGATGATGGCAACACCCTGCGCCGGATCACCGGACGGGCTCAGCAGCACAGCCTGTTCGCCAATGCTGGGCGGCCGCCAGTGGCGGGCTCGCCCTGCTGCCACCGCATTCCACATCACCCAGTCCGATGTCCAGCCGTCGGACTCGATGCGCACGCGTGGCGGCTTCATCTGCACCGCCGCCACATTACCCAGCATGATCAGGCTGGAGAGCTGACGGTCCATTTCCGACTGTTCATAGCTCATGGCGTCACTACCGACTCTGTATCTCCGTCGACGGACCACTGCACCTCGCGCGGCTCGAACGACGGCAATGCGATGTCGGAGGGTTCGCCGACTTCCAGCTCGTGCACCCACTCCACCAGCCACACCAGGTAGCCATCCAGCTCGGCATGGTGAAAACCATCCGGCCCGATCTGGCGAAGTTTGGCGGGCGTCACCGGTTGGTCGAAAGTCGTGGCCGCGTGTACCTGCGCCGCCACGCGCGCGGCCAGCTGACGCACAGCCAGCTCGGCCTTGGCCGCGGTCGGATCACACACCACCCGGGCCTGAATAATGGCGACCAGCGCCAGCTCGCCGGTGCCGGGGTCGGTGCCTGGCTCAAATTCAGCCAGCTCCAGCACCAGCAATGGCAGGCTGACGCGCTCGCCCAGCTCCGGGTAAAACTGAACATCCACTTCCGGCAGGGCTGCGGCCAACCTTTGTTCGATGGCGTCGTGTAGTGCTTCAATCATCAGGGGGTCCTATTTCGTCAGCTTGCTGACTTCCCAACGCAGCTCCTGCGCCAGGATCTCGAACAACCGCTCCTGCGCCCGGGCAGCAACAGCGCGAAAAGCACGCTCGCCAGCCTCATCCCACTCAAACCGTACCTGCTCGTACGGCGTGCGCGCGCGCCCAACCCGGCGGAACACCCCGCCATCGTTCGGGCTGCCGCGTTTACTGCGATACAGCCACGCACCGTCAAAGCGGTGCCGGCCGACCGTGACGCCGCGCCGGGTCTGGCGAGCCTTGCCGAGGCGGGCGGCCTCGATCGCGTTGATACCCAGCCAGACCTTGCCCTCCTTCGCCGAGCGCAAGAAGAAGTACAGCCGCTGCTTGAGCACCTTCTGCGGCACCTTGATCTCGCTGGAAAGCGAACGGGCGACATGGGTTTTAATCCAGTCGCCCGTCTTGCGCAGTGCCCGCCGCCAGGCATTGCTGACCGCCACTTGAGACAGCCCGTTGACCAGCTGCAGCACGGGGCGGATGTCAATTTCGGCCTTGATCGCAACTGGCATGCTCTCTCCTGCTATTTGGCTCGCAGTACCAGCGTGCTGCGGCCGGTACCGTCCGGCTCGATGCTGACGACGGCGTAGTCACCCTGCCCCATCACCTGTACCTCGGCGCCCTTGCTCACCCCGACAGCATCGGCATCCAGCACCACCAGATGTGGCTCACGGATGCTGGTATTGAGCTTGCCCAGTGCCGGCTGCAGCCACGGTGCGTAGAACATGCCGGAGACCGGCTTGCCCTGCACTGTGGCGGCATCGCCCAGGACGTCGAATACCGTAGCGTCGATGTCGGCCATTAGGTCACGGAACATGTCAGGCTGCTTTCAGTTTCAGGCGGACCACGGCTGCCGGGCGGGTGTTCAGGTTCAGTACGTTGGACTGGGACAGCATGTCCACGCCCTTGCCGTGCTTCAGCAGCTCCAGCGAGGTGTAATACGGCAGGCCCATGGTGCCGACGGCATCGACATGATCAGCCGGCGCGAAACGGGTAATGAACATGTCCGGCACACCTTCCGGCACCACGTAGGCCAGATCCGGATCAATAAAGGCGATGGTGCCGACCTTGCCGGTATAACGCTCCCACACCATGCCACCGAACTCAATGGTGTCGCGTGGATCGCCGCGCAAGGCGGCTGCCTGCGGCCCGTACTTGAAGGTTTCTTCCAGGTACTTGTTGGCCACCAGCGCAGCCCAGATGTTCTTGCCGCAGAACACGCGCACACCGGTGCTGGAAGCCGAGCCCAGCGCCGCTTCGACGGCTTCCACCACGGCCAGGCACTGGCCACGCAGGTTCGGCCCCATCGCACTCAGGTTGATTTCGATCTCGGTCTGAACGATCTGGAAGTGCTGGTAGGTATCCAACAGTACACGCTGGCCATCGGCATCCATCACCAGCCCCTTGATGGCACCAATGCGGTGGTACTCGGTAGTGGCATCCAGCTGGCGCTTGTGCTTGTTCTGGCGCTTCGACACCACTGCCTGCACCGTTTCGACCTCGGTTTCACTGCCGAAGGCACGCAGGTTGGTCACTTCGTCGGCGCGGATGACGCTCTGTTGCGGCAGGTGGATGGTGCCAAAGTGCAGCAGGCTGCGCTTGTCACCACCGACCTGCTGGCCGGGACCGCCGCGTTCGCCAGCCGCCACCAGCGACAGGGTATTACCCTCTTTCTCGATCTCCACCGTGGTAGTGGTAATCCCTTCTTCTTCGAACAGCCCCAGCGCGGCCAGGCGGCCCGGGGTCTGGGGGCCTTCGTTGATCGCGGCAGTCAGCGTCGACAGCGAAAAGGCGTCATCTTCAAAAATGGCAAGGGTAGGCATGGTTCAGCTCCTGAAATGCAAAAGGCGCCGACCTTGCGGGCAGCGCCTTGAATGATGGGTGGCGGATGGTTTAGCGGACGACGATGAACAGACTGCCAAAGTCGAAACGGGCATTCGCATCCAAGCCGGTGAGCAGGTCGCCCTGCACCTCTGCCAGACGGCCGGTGACGACCACGCGGGTGGACTCAGTGCGGGCTGGCGCCGGCGCATACAGCACGGCAGCCGCGACACCGGCAGTTGCGCTGGCGTTGTCGTAGGGCACATACAGTTGCTGCACCGAGTCGTAAGCCAGCACCTGGCCGGCGGGCAACGCGGCACCGGCAGCCAGGTCGACGATGTCATTGCTGATCTGGCCAACGGTGGAAATCAGGTGTTCGCCGGTCCGGCCTGCTTGATGAAGGGTGCTCATACATTACCTCGCTGTGGGTTGGCCGCACGGGCACGGCGGCTTGCATAAATGTCGCGGGCCGATGGGCCCTTGTTTTTCGGGGTGGACGGATCGTCTGCCGGTGGCAGGTTGTCCAGCTCTTCGCCGGCTCCGGCCACCATCTTGTCAAACAGCCGCGCTCGGGCAGATTCCACATCCAGCCCACTGGCGATCAGGCTGTTGGCCAGATCCGGCAGCTTGGCGGTCTTGCACAGGTCGCGGATCTCGGTGGCCTGGGCCACTGCGCTGCGGATGGCACTGTCACTTGCCAGGGCGCTGACGGTGATCACACTGTCAACGGCAACGGCCGGCAGCGAGGCCTCGTTGCACAGTCTCGCCGCCAGCTTCGCCATCGCCACCGGGTCTGCCGCGGCGAGTGGCGCCGGATCAGGAGCCGGAGCTGGGGCTGGAGCCGGATCAGCGGGCGGTGTAGCGGGCTCGTCCAGCGCCTGCAACAGGGCCGGTGGCGCGTTCTTCAGCCGTCCCAGACCGGCGCGCAGGTTGGCGCTGGCTTTTAGTGGCACGAGGTCGGTGACTTCGTCCACCAGCCCCAGCGCCAGCGCTTCTTGCGCGGTCAACCAGGTGGTGTCATCCAGCATTTTGATCAGCTCGTCGGCACTCAGCGCCGGCGCCTTGGCGCGATAGCAGCCAACCAGGTTGTCGCGCACCTTGTCCATCATGTCGGCGGTGGCCCGCAGATCCTCGGCCTCGCCCATCGCAAACGTCCACGGGTTGTGGATCATCATCATGCTGTTGGCCGGCATCACCACACGGTGGGCGCCAACGGCGATGATGCTGGCGATACTGGCCGCCACGCTGTCGATACGTGCGGTAACGCGATTGCCCAGTCGGCGCAAGGTGTTGTGGATGGCAAGGCCGTCGAACACGTCGCCACCAAGGCTGCTGATGGCGATCACGATTGGGCGCTGGCCATCGTCGGCGGCCTTCAGGTCACGGATGAAGTCGGCAGCACGAATACCCCAGACGCCGATGTCGTCATACAGCTCGACTTCCAGTGACTGATCAGCAGCAAGGTTGGCCGCATTGCTGATGCGGTACCAGCTGCCGCTGGCCGCCGGCGCGGGTGCCGGGCCGTTGAAAATGCGGGGGGTTGCAGGGTTCATGGTTGTTCCTTTTTTGCGTCGTCATCACGATCATCGACGATGATTTCGCCCTGGTCGTCACGCTGGCGCGGGTCGGAGTCGTAGGCCAGCCCCAGCCCGTCGGCGCGGGCGTTATCGGCGGCGTTTTCGGTGTCGATCGTTTCGGCATCTGCGCCACGCTTGAGCGCGACTTCGCTGCGGCTGGTGAAGCCGCTGCGCACGGCCAGGCGATCCGCCTGCACGTCCTGCACCGGATGGATATACGCCCAGCCCTGCGGAACCCAGCGCGCGCGCTGGAACGGCCGAGGGTTGGCCGCATAGCCTGGCAGGCTGATGGCACCGGACAGCACCGCCATATTCAGCACCGCACGCCATACCGGCTTGCACAGCTGATGCACAAAGATGGCGTGCTGGCGCTGCTCTACGCGGCGGCGGAATTCATTCAGAATGACGCGGATCACGCGGTCGCTGATGTTGCGCAGGTCACCGGTCAGCAGCTCGTACGGCAGCCCCATACCGGCTGCGATGGCCGCCAGCTGCTGCCGCATGAAGTCCTGATAGTTGTTGCCGGCGTCGGGCGGGTCGCTGAACTCGACTTCCTCGCCCGGTGCCAGCTCCTGCATGGTTCCCGGCTCCAGCCCGACCAGCGGTGCAAAATCGGCGTCAACCTGCTGGCCCGGCTCGCCGGGGAATGCTGACTCGGCGCTTGGCTTGCGGATGAAGCCGGCAAACAGGTTGGCGACTTCTTGCCGGAACAGCACCGCGTCGTCGAACTCGTCCAGCGTCTTGAGGCGTAGCAGCACGGTGGCCAGCATCGGCACGCCGCGCAGCTGGCCGGGGCGGGTCGGCTCGTACACATGCAGCACCTGCTCAGCCGGTACCCGCACCAGGCTGTTGAAGCTGCCTTCGCCAGCACGTTCACCGGGGTGGCTCTTGTACATCCAGTAGGCAACACGCTTGCCGATGGCGTCGAACTCGATGCCCTGCCGGATGCGGTTGCCGTTCGGCGCGGTACCGGTCTTGTCGTGTGGCACGAACTCCGGCTCCAGCAGCTGGATCTGCAGCGGCACGGCCAGGCCGTCTTCCAGTCGCCGCGGACGCAGCCGGACGAAACACTCGCCGCTTTCAAACAAGCCTTGTGCAGCCAGCGCCTGCTGGCCGTAGAAATCCAGCACGCCATCTGCATCGGACTCCTCGCACCAGTCGTCCCACACCTCCTGCAACATTTGCCGGATGTCTGCATCCGGGTGCCGCGGCTTGGGTGCGACGCCGGTACCGATATGGTTGGAGACCTGCGTGTCCAGCGCCTTGAAGGCATACGGGTCATTGCGTGCAGCGTGGCGGCTACGGTTGCGCAGGGTTTGCAGGCCGCTGCCGGTGGTGCTGACCGGCCCACTACTGCCGGGTTGCCAGTTGTTGGCACGCCGCCCCTGCCCCGCACCTTCGTAACTGTTCTTCAGCCGGGTCGGCATCAGAAAGCCGCGGCCACGCAGTGTCGGGAAACCGCTCATCTGATCCCCTTTCCTGCGTGGTACAGCCGATGGCTGCGGCTACGTGACTGGCCGTTCTGCTGCGACAGATCGCGCTTGATGGTGTTACGCAGCTCGATCAGCTCCGCAACGCTGCGGTACTCAACGCGCCGGTCAGCGTATTGCACGACACGTTCGCCCCGTGCCAGGGCTTTTTCGATCGCGTCCAGCTGGGTTTGAGTGAATGCCATGTCATCGCCGTTTCAGGTAGCCCGACTGCGCCCGGCGGCGCTGTGGGGCGGGTAAAGCAGAAGACCCCGCTTTGGGGGCGGGGTCTTTTGCGGTTGCAGGGTTGGTCACAGTGGGCGGCGCCTGATCAAACAGGCCGGTCTGCGCGTACTTGATCTTGAGCCGTTCCCAGTCTGCCGCCTGATAGCGATGCAGGCCCAGGTAGTGCGCCATAGCCAGGTTGTAAACGTTCAAGTCCAGCACCTCGTTGCGCTCGGACTTCGGCTTGACCCAGTCAGTCACGGCACGGCCTTTGACGTAGCGGATCAGCTTGCGCTCGGCGGTAAGCTGATCGAAGTGCTCGGCCGGCAGGTCTTTGCTGAAGTGCTGCGCTCCCGGGCCTTCCAGTAGCTTGAAGCGGTTGTAGAGCCAGTCCTTGGCAGTATCGGTGCCGATCAGCCACAGCTCACAGCCGCCCTTTTCGGTGGTGCCACGCCAGGTGACATCGACCTTGCTCGGCCGCTGAGGCAGTACCGGCTTGCCGCGCTTGGATTCCCCCTTGATCGCCAGAATATGACGCCAGCGACGCAGGCGGCAGAACTGGTAGACCTCTTGCGTATGGTTACCGCCCGAGTCCACTGCGCCGGCCGCGATGGTCATGCGGCGGCCAGACGGGTGGATGAACTCGGCCTTCAGCTCTTCGTCCAGTGTGTCCCAGGTGCGCTGCTCGGCAGGGTCGCCCATGATCACGCGGTGGTCGATGGTCCAGCTTTCCAGCCCTTCGCCCCAGCCCTTGATCAGCAGCTCCAGGCGGTTCGCCTGGGTATCGACCGCCGCCGTCAGCATCAGCACACCGGCCGGGATAGTACGCAGGGCATAGTCTTCAACGCGAGCGAGCAGATCGGCACCGCGGGTGCGTTCCTGGGCGTTGTCCCACACTCTGGACAGCCGGGTGTTGTAGAACACCTGCATCGGCTCCGGATCACCCTTCTGCAAGGCGACTTCGGCTTTCTCGTGCTGTTTCAGCAGCGCGGCCCACGATACCCAGCCCAGCGGCATGTACAGCGCCGAAATGTGGTACGACTCGGTTTCGCCATCGCCCTCGGCCGTTGCTCGCCAGTCATCGCTGGCCAGCATGGTGCTCTTGTGGTGCTCCTCGATACAGCAGCCGTTCTCGATGCAGACATAGTGTGCGGCAGTGCGATCCGCATTCCATTTCAGCTGCTCGAACTCCAGCGTCTGGCTTTCGCCGCAATGCGGGCATGGCACGTAGTAACGCTGCTGGTTGCCTTCCTTGTACAGTTCGGCAATCCGGCTGGCACCGTCGACCGTCGGCGAGCTGGAGTAGTAAATCTTGGCGTTGCGGCCAAAGGTGGAGGTTCGCGCTTCAGCCAGCACAACCGGATCGCCCTCGTTATTGACGTTGCGATCCCATCGATCGATCTCGTCGCCGTACAGGTAGCGTGCGGACACCTCAGCCAGGTTGGCCGCAGCACCAGCCGTGGTGATCATCAGCGTACCGCCGGTGAATTCCTTGGTGTCGATCGTGTTGCGGCTATCACGGCTGCGCGGTGCCGCAACGCGGTCTCGTAACGCAGGGATAGCATCCAGGTTTTTACCAATGCGTCCGGACAGTCGTTTGGCCAGATTAAGCGAAGGCTCCAGCGCCAGGATGTTACTCGGCGCCATATGAATCAACGCACAGATCCAGTTCAGGAAAACTTGCGTCTTCAGCATCTGCGAGGCCCCCATCACCACTACGCGGCGGCAGGGGTGCTCCGGCGACAATGCCCGCATCACGCCGCGCGCATAGGGCGTGCGGTCAGTTTGGTATTTGCCTGGTTCTGCTGCACCTGCGTCGGCAGGAATGCGCTGATGCTCATCGGCCCACTGATCAATCCAAAGCGCAGGATCAGGACGCAAACCAGAAACAAAACCCTTCACATACGCGACAAAGCCGCTTGCATATTTCATTCTGTCATCGCCTTGTTCAGGTCATCTTCGCCCAGCTTGGTGACATCCTCCAGCATCTTGCGCAGGCGGTCGCTCAGCTCGCGTTCCAGCTTCCAGGGATCGGAGATCGCAGCCAGGTCGGACGATATCTGCTTGGGCAAACCCATCACCGAATCACGCAACAACCTGGCGTAGCGGTATGTGGCCTCTTCGACGACCTGCCGCTCCACCGTGTTGCCGCAGACCTTGTCATATTCAGCCTGTGCCAGGAGCGCTAGGTATTTCTCGCGACTAGCCTTGTGCGTGTAGTAGTCGGAACTGCCGCCCTGCGACTCGGCTGTGTCCGGTGCATCCGCAGTCACCTGGCTGCGGACATCACGCTGCGTGCGGGTGTCGACATGCCGCTGGCGAACACCTTCTTTCGATGGGTCGGCGGTCTTGCCGAGTTTGGCCAGCGTTGCGTCAACATCGACTGACTTGCCATCCGGCGACATGATCAGCCGCCCCTGTGATCCCAGCTTGGTCACATAGCTGGGCGACCAACCCTGCGAATCCGCAAAGGCCTTTCTGCTCAAATATGTGCGCATGGTTTCACCATCATTTCACTAGATTTCACCGTGGGTGAATTTCACTAACTTCACAGCGCAGCCACTAAAAAAGAATCGCGAGTCTCCAGCCTCGTACCGGGCGCAGAATCGCTAGGGTCCCCGTCTCTCCCAGATCGGCAGTACAAAAAGACAGCGCCCCGATCAACAGACCGGGGCGCCGCAAAGCACAACACAGAGGAGAAACGACCACGCAAACACCGCAGAAACGCAAAAAGCCCGCTTTCGCGGGCTCTTGACGGAATTTTCAGCCGTATCTGAAAACGGATATTAGTCCGGTCAAACCGGACAGTCAACACACAGCTTCAACTTCCTGGCAATGATCGATATAACCCGACGCGATCAGCCAGTCAGAAATCTTTGCCTGCGCCGCGTGCTCCACCGCCCGCAAAGCCCCGGCCACCTTGTTGTTGATTTTGCGGACCTGATCAGCCGAACAACCATACCGGCCACCAAGCATCTCGAACGTCAAACGTTTATCGCCAAAATGCCGCATCGTCAGATCAAGCGCCAGCTTCTCATGGCATGAACTGGCGGCCCCCATCGCCACACCAGACAACAACACGCAGCACCCCAGCCACTCGGCAGCCGGCGCATCCGCCATGCAGCAAGGACACGCCGCCACCCGTTCGCTGAATCGTGCCTGCAACGCAGCCGCCTGCACCTTCGGCAGATCCCCGATCAGCCGTTTGATATTGCCGGCCTCGCCCGCGCCATCCAGCCCGACCAACCCCCGGCCAGACCCGATAGACACCGCCCCTGGCACAGAAGCCCCCTTCACAGACGCCTTGAACAAAAAGGCAAACCGCAGCGCCTGACCTACCGAATCAAACAAAACATCACCAGCAACAGACATAAATTTCCCGATCACCCCTGACCGGATACCACACCAAAGCGCTGCGGCCTCTGCGGGCCTGCTCAGCGCACCACAACCAACACCTACGCGAAATCCACCACCCCGCGGCGATACTCCGCCTCAGACAAACCAGCCAGCGAAAACACCTCCTGCTTCCACAGCCCAAGAGGCACCCCCGGAGGCGGCGCAAAACCCAGCTCCATCGCCTTCAGCTCGATCCCCTTCGCCGTCAGAAACCAAGGCCGGCCGTTTGACACCCCTGCAGACCGCGCCGCAGGCGCCAAACCCTTCGCAGGCGCACGGCTGCCAGAAGCCGCCCGGAACTGCACCGCATTCACCAACCACTTGCGGAACCTCGCCTGCCAATCCGGCGACAACACCGGCCTGCTGCAGCCCAGGTAATACGACACAAACCCCACCTGCTCCGTCGCCACATCCAGTCCATAGCCCTTAGCCAGCGCCACCGCCTGCTCATCAGCCACAAAATCCACCGGCACGCGAGAGCCACGCGCCGCAGGCCGCGACACAGCACCAGCCTTGCCGCCAACACACTCACGCTTTTTACGGATAACCGGAGAAGCGGAAGTGTGCCCCTCATCGGCACCACCACCGTCAACCATCACCCCGGCACCACCCTCATCCACAACGTTGGCCGCAACCGCCAAAACCTTACCAGCACTGGCTTTCCAGCCATTCGAAACCGGCCGCTGAACACCACCGCCAGCCGTGCGCTCATTGGCCCCAGATTGGCCCCTCATGTTTTGGACAAGCTTATCCGTCAACGCACAAGGCAACTCGAAAACGAAGTTCCCGCAGTCCACCAGCAAGCCCAGCGAACACAACCGCGCAATCGCAGCACGCCAACGCTTGCGCGTCACCGGCGGCGGCGTATGCCGGCCACGCACCGCATCCACTGTCAGCAAGTCACGGAACACCTGCTCCTTCAGACGCGTCACCAAGCCCACCACACCGGACGCAAAATCCATCCGGCGGCGCAGCCCCACATACAGCTTAAGCAGATCCCCCGGCTCACCCGCCAGGCAATCCCACTCAGCATCCGTCAACACAATAGAAGGCATCACCCACCCCGAACAAAAGGCCGCGTCGCCACCCGGCGAACAGCCAAATCCAAACCCAACGCCTGCAAACGCAGCCCCAGCGCCGCCATATAGTCATCCCCATACAGCGACCTCAGCCGGCGCTCCTCGCGGCGCTTCAACTCCAGCCAACCCGCAGCGGACAACGCCGCCAAAAACGCTGCATCACTTGGCAAACGGCCGCTCTCCTGCAGCCACTCCAGCACCACCAGAGTCATTGCGGCCAACCTTGCTATCCAGCAAACGGATCAACGTCTTTAACAAAGCAGCGCCGGCCGCATGCCGATCATCCGGATGCGCACAACGCACCCGGTAAGCCTTGCGCTGCAACACCTGCAACACCGGATCAGGCCGGCGCATGACACACACCCCGGCGACGCGCCGCGCGCAGCGCACCCGCCAGCGAATGCAAACGCGTAACGTTGGCCGCAATCGCATCCTCGATCGCATCCATCTCCGACGCACTGATCCGGCCATCCGCCAGCGCAGACGCCACCTGGACGCCCACATCACCATGCGCCTCCATCAGCGACGACAACCCCATCAGCGGCGACACCTCCGAAATCGAACCATCGCAAGGCATACACACAAAACCGCACTCGCTCGCAAACGAAAACAACATCCGGAAATCACCCGACAACTGGCTGATCCGTACTGCAGACAACAACCCCAACACATGCGTCGGGATATTCGGATTCACCTGGCTGCGCAACGTCGAAGCCGCCATGCCCAGCCGGACAGCCAATGCCTCCGCACCGCCCGGATAGTCATGCACCACAGAATGAGCAACATCCAAAACAGACATGATCGACTCCCGCCAAAACGACCGTGGACGACGCGGCAACCCCGCACCTAGACTCACAGCCAGATCAAACAAATAAAAAACGCCCGGCTCAGCCGGGCAAACCCAAGCCATCAGGGGCATTGGCTTGAAAACTTGAAAGAGACAGCTGCTCGGGAAACCGGGCCGCCCTCACCCGCACCAGATCGGGCAAGGCTTCAACACCACCAGCATGGCCACACACCAGAACAGCAGCGGACTGCCAAGGGAAATCCGGCGACAACACCTCGCAGGAAATCCCCGAATGCAGCTCAATTAGCACCGCAAGCGCCGGCGACACCCGGCACTTGCCACGAAGAATCTTGCAAAGCGCAGGCTGCGAAATGCCGATCAGCCGGGCGGCAGCAGATTGGCCACCAACCGACTTCACCCATGCCGTGATAACTGAACGAGTATCCATGGCCGCAATTATACCCAAAGTTATCTAAACGACAATGCCTAATGTTGTTTGACGATAAATAACCTCAGGAATAAGCTGCAGAAATGACACGACTTGGCGAACACATCAAACTGGCGCGCGAACTGCGCGGCATGACACAAGCAGAGCTGGCGGCCAAAGTGCCGATCAGCCAGCCCGGCCTGCAAAAAATCGAGGCCGGCGGCACCACGCGCAAAATCCTCGAAATCGCCAAGGCACTCGGCCTGACCGCCGAACAGCTCAGCAACGGCGATGTCCACCTGCAAAAAGACCCCGCCAGCCAGCCACTCACCGGCAGCCAGGGCAATGCAGGCATACGGCACATCACCGTTTGGGACAACGAAGACCAGCTCCCGCAGGACGAATACATCTTCCTGCCGGCCATCGACATCAAACTCTCCGCCGGCGGCGGCTCGCTGGTCTGGCACGTCGATGAAAAAGGCCAGCGCCAGGCCTACACTCGCCGCTGGGCCGATCGCATGAACATCAACCCCGACACCGCCGCCACCATGGTCGTCAGTGGCGACAGCATGGAACCGCGCCTGCTCGACGGCGACAGTATCGTTGTCGACTACAGCCAGAACGGCCACATTATCGACGGCAAGGTCTACGCCATCGCCCTGGAAGAACAGCTCTTCATCAAGCGCCTGTTCAAGGAAGTCGGCGGCGGCATCCGCATCGTCAGCGACAACGACAACAAGCGCATCTACCCCGACAAAGTAGTCGCGCCAGAACATCTGCACCTGCTACGCATCATTGGCCGTGTGGTGGCCGTCAGCGGCGGCGTGTAAGCCGATGGCCAGACGCAAAAAAGCCCACTCGGTTGAGTGGGCTTTTTAAATTTTTGCTAAGCATCAATCTCTGAAATAATGTCATTAAAATCAGTTACCGGCTTATTCTGCAGAATATCAAGCTGGGGAATAAACTTTGAGTGCGTCGCAAGCAAATACTCCCTAGAAGAATCCGAATCAACTTCATAATTAAGTTGCTTATTAATATATAATAGTTTTGATTTTGCCTCGTTGATTATATCAGACCATGTCTTTACCCAGGCGGTCACTTGAGTCCCATTGTCCGGCTCAAATATCAAGCCAAAAGGCTTGTTTTTTTGAGTTGCTTCACTTCTTGCATAATCATCAATTTCATTAGAAACAGCCAAAAAAGTCCATCGAACCTTTATACCATGAAACCGCTCATCACTAGATACCGCCATTGCATATTTTTTAATTTGCGTAATAACATCGGAATCTATTTTTTTTGATGGCCGTTTCAATTCAACTATAAGATAATCATACTCCCCAGCCCTAGGACTAATAGCCTTGTGCAAGAGTAAATCAACACGCCCCGACCTTCCATCACTTAGCTCAATCGGATCTAATTTATCTTCTCTTTCACCGAGTAAATGGATATGCTGCTGAAGAACATTTTCAAGACTTTTCTCAGATCCTGCAAGCGTGAATTCCTCATTAAAAATCCATGCCTCAGAATTTAGAATCTTGTGCAGCTGATCCCTTTCGAGTAACTTCTTCTTTCCTTCCTTGTCAAATATAACTTGATGCAACCCATCAAGAAAGTTTAATCTATTAGAAACAACTTTTGCAGCACTTATTATTGAGGAAAGTGTTGTTTTTTTTAACAAACCAGCAAGATCATCTTGCGCCTCTTTTTTTAACCCCAAAACTTCATTTATAATAACTTGAACAGATTCTGGATTTTGCTTTATTGCCTGAGACAATAATTTGAATGTGAATTTCTTTGACTTGACATCTGATTTTTCAAAATTCGGCAAGTAATTTTGCACATTGACAGCAATAATATCAAAGACTTGTCTTTCGGCCACCTCAACAGGCCCAATGTCATCTTTATCTTCATAGGGATAAATTTTCTGTTTTTTCCATTCAGCAACAACTTCACTACTTTTCTCTGCCAAGCGTTCACGAAAGTGCGCTCTAACTTTTGAGATAGCATCGTCAATCAATTGCTGAGCATCACGATCAAGTTCCGCCACATCCAAGAGATTGGCTTCATCAAGCTTTTGGAAATAATCTGAATTTATATAAACCGTAAAATTAAAACCTGGCGCTCGAATATTTTTTTTGCTAGAAATCTCATGCAAAACAAATCCGCTCCTACTACAAAGATGAATTGTTCTGTCAGTTCTAGTTTTCCATTCAACAATAGAAACAATAACTTTATACTTATCATCAGTTGCTTGATATAGATCGTAATTATAAACCCCAACTTGAGCATCTTTTGGGTTTATGATATCACCATCATAAACAAGCGTTGTTTCAGGATAATCAACAAGGTAAGTTGCAAATAGCTTTGCTAAAGAATTTTTAGCCGATCCATCCTGGAGAGATGTAAAATTTTTTGATAATCCACTTACTACAACTGTAGTACCACAAACGGCTGAATCAACAACCACAGGCAATGTTATCTGAAAATCATCCAATTCATTTGCAACACCCACAATCGTATAACGATAATACACATCATCTAACTTATATACAGTATGCCACTCAACCTTCTGCCCAAGCGAGAAGGCTTTAAAGCGACCTCGTCCATTTCGCCCATGTAGCATTCGACCTTGGTTTTTAATTTTTAATTTCTTCCAAGAACTACCCAAACTCCCAAAAAGTCCCTCAACATTTGAAAAATCAATGCCAGAGCCAAAATCTTGAACTGTAATGGAGTGCAAGCCGTCCATCTCATCATACTGAAGAGAGACCTCAACCTCATCAGAGCCAGAATCAAATCCATTCCAAATCAACTCAGCCAAGGCAGGCAAAGGCCTTGATGATGTTGTTACCGATTGAATAAAGTCTTTCTGTGCAACAACTTTAATTTTTCTCATTAATATTCCAGTTGGTCATCAATTAAATTAACAAGATACTAGCGCTAAAAATTAGATTAACCATCAGACACAGCACCGCCATGCTCTGTCTTTGAATCATTTTTTTCAAAAGATGCGAGTTTTTCTTTTAGCATTTCATTCTCTCTTTTTAATCTATTAATTTCCAACTCTTTTTTATTTTCCTTTTTAGGGATATTGAATAGCATTTCCAGTTCGTCCTTATAAGGCATCAGAGGCTGATACAGCTTATGGAAAGCCGAGCCAACGGCGCCACGGAATAGCATTAATTCAGGACTACCAGAACCAACATTTAAAATATGTGTTGTCGCAATGCCTGGATATGGATCTATGTATACAATCTTACTAATCCCAAGTTGATATGCTTTTTTAGCACACAACTCACATGGACTAGCAGTAGTAAACAAAACCCCACCTTTAAGCATTTGCCCACCATGCTTTGAAATTTGGAGAAATGCGTTCTCTTCTGCATGAAGTGAGCGTGTATGCACTTGGTTTTTCTCGCCCTCTATGCTGTTTTGCATATCTTTAAAGCAAAATGCCAAATTACGACCATTCTTTTCAGCTTTCGGTCTAATTTCAACATACTTACTCACTAAATGCTCTCGAAAAATCCTATCATTTTTTTCATAAAAACTATATGCAAAACTATCGGAACCATCTAAAAGATTCTCCGCGCTCCTTAATAAGCATGGAACCTGTCCTTGAGCTGTGTTATTCCAGCCGACGGCCTTTGTTGCATATGAGCTATCAGTTACTACTGCACCAACTTGTCTAGAAATACAACCTGAATTTATTTTTACGCCATAGGCAATTTGCATGCAACTTTCAATAGAAGTCGGCATCACAAGCCCAGGATGAAGCATTAAAGCGACATACCACGCTAGCTGACTGGCTAACTCACTTGTTGCAAAATCTGAATGTTTTGGGTTGTTTATATGAACATCCGCAATTTCTATGCACTTCTGTATATTCTGTGAACAGTATTTTTGATAGCCAACAAGCTTTTCAGGATACTCCTTGTCATCCAGCGCCTTTATTTGCAAATCAGTGAACTTATGACTTTCCTTTAGATGCTTTAGTCTATTTTCGTTTTTTGTGTTAATAGAAACCAAATAAAAGCCGGCATATCTATCACGCAAAAAAGTAGCCTCATATGGATTCCTAATTGCATCGATAACAATAAAGCACGACTTTTTATCCTTGCCAAAATAGTGCCTAGCCGATTTAATAACCTTGTTTATCAAGTTGGCAAAGGAGAATAGCTTGGATGGATTAAATGATTTTGAATTCACCTTGCCAGATGCACGAATATTATCACCAGCCAGTTGGTAAATTGCCGTATAAGCCGCAGGACTTAACTTGCTCAGTATGCTTTTTATTTTATCTGAAAAAATCGGCAAGTATTTGAAGTAAAATTCATAAGCAGCTTCTTTCTTTTTTGCGATTTCATCAGAAGAATTCTCTGGCATATCATGCATGGACTTGGCTTTTAAAAACGCCTCATCATAATTAGCTTTAAATTCATCAACCTGTACCCCAACCTCCACCAATGGAATTTCTATTGCTTGAGATACAAAATTCTTAAATTCAGCAAAATTTAAATCAAGTATACATCTTGTAATAACACTTCTAACTTGCAGAACGACAAAAGGCCGCCATTGTTTTTCAAGAAATTTTTTTATAATTCTATATTTTCTCTTTTCATTGCCTTCGTAATGAGAGTCACCAGAGTCTGGAAGCTTAATATTTTCAGAACTCAAAATATTCGCACTTGTTGTGCATCCAGAGCCAGTTCGTCCCGTCAAACCAATCACAACGAATTTCTCAGAATCGTCCAGTAAATTTTTAGTGGCTTCAGCAACCTTATCCGCTACATTCTCTTTTTCCATTTTACCCCCTAAAATTAGTAGCTTACGATCTTGACAAAAATCTAATTTAATAACTATGATCTACCTGACCCGTTCAATCACGGGTCACAGGTTTGGCGACCTGGTATTCAACGGCAGACAAAGCCGCCCATGCGGCTGTTTTTGTCTGCGGCGTCCGTACGCGTCCTTTCTATGGCGGGTCGGGCGGGGAGACCTTCGGGTCTGCCGGTTTCGTTGAGCCGGTTCGCCAACCCCGTTCGGCTTGCCACCCCCGTTTGGCGACGTGGGTGGCGGATAAAACCGCTATCAACGGAGGCCATCATGGCTGCTCAATCCCTTGTTTTTCAGAACATCGCATTCGACATCACCGACCATTGCGGCCAACCTTGGTTAAGGGGCTTCCAAATTGGAAGTGCCTTGGGCTACAAAAATCCATCCGCTGACATTCCAAAACTTTTCGAACGAAATGCAGATGAGTTCAGTGACGACATGACCGCACTGGTTGAGCTGGATACAGCCGGCGGCAAACAGTCGGTACGGATCTTCTCGCTGCGCGGCGCTCACCTTCTTGGCATGCTGGCCAAAACCGATCAGGCAAAGGCATTCCGTCGTTGGGTACTCGATGTGCTAACGCAAAAGCATAATTCCGACGATTATATTGTGTCGTCATCGCAACTGTCTTCGGATGTAACGAAATTTAACGGCCAAGCGGTACTGACTGTGCGAAGGTTGGCCGCTTGCTTTGGTCTAAGCCCAACTGCGATCCGCGACTACGCCCGCGAACACGCCTCGCACCTGCTCGAAAACACCCACTACTTCCAGCTCACCGGCGAAACGCAACGCCACTTCCGCCTCGATAATCGCAGCTCCCCCGATACGCCATCACGCAACCAGCCCTCCCTCACCGTCTGGACAGAGGCCGGCGCGCTGCAGCTGGCACAATGCATCTCGCCCACCTTCGCCACCCAGGCTATGCCAGCCGTTCAGCGCTATCTGTACGCCGCAGCCCCGGCACAGCCCGGCACCGTGCGGCCAACCTTGGCCACGCCCCCTGATGGCAGCCGCCTGCTGCTAAGCACAGACCGCCACGGCAAAATCCAGTCTGAGCCGGTACCGCTGGATGCCTTCGTCGTCCGCCGCGAAGAACTGGCCGCCCGCATCGCGGCACGCGACGAAATCTGGACACGCGCCGAACTGGCCGCCATCCTCACCGCCGCGGCAAATCGCCTGGCTGGCTGAAGCTCCGCGCCAGATGCAAAAAAAGCCGGACAGCGAGGACTGTTCGGCTTTTTCGATCAAACATCGGCAGAAAGATCGGCAATATTTCGTCGCCACCTTCAAGACTTCGCCAGTAAACCATTGTTGATACTGGTTTATACTCGTCAAAACATCGGCAGAAAGATCGGCAAATGACCGAAGGAAAACTGGAATTTTACGATCATCCATCACAAATGGAACCCATGGTGATCGAAGACTCGCGCCCGCTATTCGGTGAGCTGGTGGGGTTGGCTCATGACCTGTGCCTGGAGTCGGCACGGCTTGATGCCAAGATCCACAAGCAGACCGCGCGCGGACTGGCGGAGTTGGTTTCAGGGATGAACTGCTATTACAGCAACTTGATCGAAGGCCACAAGACTTTGCCGATTGATATCGACAAGGCAATACAGGACACGGCGCGCTTTGGCGCAGACAAAGACCACCAGAGCCTGGCACGTGCGCATATCGTGGCGGATCGCTGGGCGAGAAGCTGGCAGCTGACACAACACAATCTGCCTTTCTTCCTGCAGGAGACTCACCGGCTATTTTGTGATCACCTGCCCACCATAATGCTCATCCTGGAAGATGGCTCGGTGATGACGCCGGGCGAATTCCGTCAGCGCGAAGTGCGAGTCGGGCGCCACGTGCCACCAAAGAGCGAACACCTCGGCGTGTTCCTGAGCCGCTACACCGAGGTGTACGGCCGGCGGCTGGCATGGGCAGACAAGGGCGGCATTTCCCGGCTGACCAGCATTGTTGCCACATTAGCCGCTCACCACCGCCTGGTGTGGATTCACCCGTTTGCGGATGGCAATGGCCGCGTTGCGCGCATCACACTGGATGCCATGCTCAGAGCCTGTGGTGTAAACGGCACTTCGCTATGGTCAATGTCTCGCGGTCTGGCCAAGCAGGCCGACACCTACAAATCACTGCTGGCTCAGGCAGATGAGCCACGTCATGGCGATCTGGATGGCCGCGGCAACCTGACCGAACGCGGGCTGGCGGAGTTCTGCCGCTTTGGCCTGCAGGTTGGCGTTGATCAGGCCAGGTTCATGGCCAGCATGTTCGATCTGGATAGCTTCGGCGCCAGAGTAGACACGTACTTCCGACAAATTCGCAGCACCATGCTGCGGCCGGAATCAGCCTACCTGTACATGCATGCCTTCACCATGGGCGAGTTTGAGCGTGGAGAAGCCGCACGGCTAACCGGCTTGAGCGAGCGCACAGCACGTACCGTACTAGGCCAGCTGGTCACCGAAGGCTTTCTGGCTTCAGACACCCCCAAGGGCAAGGTTCGGGTCGGCTTTCCAGTCCACGCCATGTCTTTCCTGCTGCCAAACCTTTACCCGCATGGCGACATCGACGTCACAGAGCAGACCTTACGGGCGCTGCATGCCAAAAAAGGCTGACAACATCCTGCTGGCCACCGGGAGGATGCAAACGGAACCTTCACTGCCGGCAGCATGACAGCGGCCAACCTGGACGGCTGGCCTGCTGCTCCAGACGCAAAAAAGCCGGACAGCGAGGGCCGTCCAGCTTTGTCTATTTCACGTCGGGCTTTGTGCCCTTGCTGGGGCTGGTACGCTCGTGCAGCAAATACCAGTCATTCTTGCGCGGCATAACCTTTACGCCCTGTGCCGTGTACAGAACGATATTTTTATCAGTACTGCCAACCAAAACCCCCTCATACAGTACCTTGCCCTTCGCGTCCGTAATCTTGACGCAATTTCCCCAGCCATCGCTGGTTTGGCGATGACACCCTAACGCATTGAAATCCGATATTTTTTCCTGAGCATCGTCACGACCTTGCTTCGATGCAGACAGGGGGATTTGCCACCAAAACAGAGCCATGGTACCGACTGCGGTTAAAAGCAACACAGCCGCATAGGAAATCGCCACCGTCATGATTGATACAAGCGTTACATCGTTCTTACTCGGGTGAAGCCATCGCACGAATCGGTTCAGTAGATGATGGCTGGGCAAGTTTGCCAACCAGCGGATCAGTCGTAGTAGCCCGTAGAGCCCCACCCATCCCGCCGCCACATATACAAGCATCAACAGCGGTCGCTGCCAGTCAACAAAGCTCACCAATGCCTCTGCCACCTTGAGCAGAAAGATGCCAACCAGTTTGTATGCATGCACATAGAGGACAGATGTGCTGACCGGCAAGTCCTCTACCCGAACGCCAAAGGCCTCCACATAGCCTTCGTAGTAGTACGTCCCGATAAGAAAGGCACCAGGCGCGATGATGGCAGTCAGCACGGCCCACAGCTTGACCTGATAGAGAAAGCTGGATGGCTGCTGGATGCTGCTTGCACTGGAAGAACGCCTCCGCCTTCGACGGTAAGTTGGCTTGCCCACGTTATTGCCCTATCGCTTGAGTAGTTAATTGGCATGTTAATCGATAAGTCACACCTCAACCCACAAGCCTGACCCACGAATAGCAGTCCGACTACCAGCCCCCTCAACGCCGGCGTGACACTTTTGCCACATCGCACCACCACAAAAATAACAACGGTTATTTACAAAATAATCCTCATGGCTATAATGACACCAAGTTAACCATAGTTATTAACCAACCGACTAACACCCCTTCAGCCTGGGCAAACGCTGCGCCTCACTGCGCCGCGCGGTGGTGGACTAGCCAACCCCACCCGCCCTCGCCCATGCCGTGCACGCTTCACCGCACCGCGCCGAAGGGGACACCAACAAGGAGGCCGCCATGTCCCGAATTTGTCTGCTGTTACTGCTGTGCCACCTGCCCGGCCTTAGCCATGCAGAGTGGAACAAGCGCGCCGTGCGCATCAAGGCGCCCACAGCGCAGAACCTGACGAATGAGCAGCCTGCTCGCGGTGAATATCGCCAGATCGTGGCGGCGCGCCGGCCTGCTGCCTCATGCCTGGAAATTTTGACGCCAAGTGCGGGCAGCACGCCTGTCTGGGCATGTCCTTGAAGCAAGGAAAACAGGGAGAGCAATGATGCAACCGTCTTTCAAAGAAACCCTGATCGGCCATGTGCCGGAGGCGCTGGCGGAGCAGTTCCGCGAGCGAGGTTACAGCCTTCGCTTCATCGGCTGGGGCATGCTTGGCCTGCCGGTGCACGAGGTGCGCAAGCTCCAGCGGCCACAGCCGGCCGGAAAGGTGGCGTGATGCGCGCGGAACTTAAGCAGGATCTGCTGGCCATGGGAAAAGCCTTTACACGCGGCATGGGCACCTGCGCCGCGTTCATCGCCCTGCTGACCTTGGCTGACTGGATTGCGAGATGAATACGCTACATGTCGACACCCTGATCCGGCTGGGCGAGCAGTTTGCCCACGCTGTAGCCACGCTAGCAGCCCACAGGAAGGACTTTGACCGCGCAGACCAGCTAGTAGACCACCTGTCGCTCTGCGGCGTGCCAGCGGTCGCTGTGCCGCCCAGCTGGCCACTAACTGCCTACGCACCGCTGATCGTCGTCAACAGCATCGAGCATGCCGTGCCGGCGATAGAGGCCACCGGCCACATCGTCATCAACAACCAGGGCAAATATCTGATCAACCCGCCGGAGGGTGCCACGATCGACGCATTCACATTCCGACTGGAACAACGCACCTAACAACAGGAGAACACCATGAACTTTGCCACCATCGCCGACCCTCGCGAGATCCGTCACAACCTTGGCCTGAACCAGAGTGAATTCTGGAGCCGCGTCGGCGTTACCCAGTCCGGCGGCTCTCGCTACGAATCCGGCCGCAACATGCCAAAAGCCGTCCGCGAGCTGGTACGCCTGGTGCACGTCGAGCAGATCGATCTGGCCAAGGTGAACAACACCGACCTGGCCGTGATGGAGTACCTGAAGAAAAGCCACGCCGATCTGTACCAGAGCCTGAAGAAAGCCGTCCAGGCACAGCAATCAACGGCAGGCAGCGTGGCATGAGCCGCGACCCGCGCAAGCAACCACAGCCGGGAGACGTGCTGCGCCGTTTCGGTGTAACGCGACACGTCACCGGCGTGCTGCAGAACCAGCGCGGCACGCTGACCCATGTGCAATTCAATCAGGATCAGCAAACCACGATCAGCGCCTGGCGCAGCTGGGCAAATCAGGATTGCGAAGTGTTGGGTTAACGGTCGACACGCACCGCAACCATCTTGGAAAGGAAAGCAGAATGAATTCGACGATCGACACGGCCGAGCTGGTGCAGAGCATCAAGCAGCTCATCTACACGCTGGCCACACCGCGGCCGGTGATTCCGGCAGACAAGCAGCTTTGGGATGCCGCCGCTTGCGCCGAATACCTGGGCGTCAGCTCGCAGCACTTCATGCAGCGGATCGCCGTCAGCCCCGATTTTCCGCGAGCGATCAACATCGCCACCGGCACCAGCCGCAACCGCCGCTGGAAGGTCGCCGAAATCATGCGCTGGGCGGATGCCCGCCAGGAAAAGAAGCGCGCCTAATCCAGCAGCGCCACCACGTCGGCCATGTCCGGCGCGTAGTAAGTGTTTTGCAGTATCCGCAAGTCACGATGACCACTGATTTTCGCCAGGGTCATCACATCCACTTTCTTGGCCAGCCGGGTCAGTGCCTCACGCCGGCTGTCATGAAAGTGCAGATCCTCGATCAGCGCCTGCGCCTTCGCCTTCCTGAACAGCGAATCCAGCAACGAAGGCCGCAGGCCGAACACCGGCCCATCCGGTACCGCCTCCATCACCTGCCTCAGCAGGCGCACCGCCTCGACAGATAGCGGCACATCCCGGGCATGGCCGTTCTTCGTCATCGCCAGGTGCGTCAGACGCCGATCAAAATCGATCGACTCCCGCGTCAGGCCGCAGATCTCGGAAGCCCGCATACCCGTCTCAATCGCAAACAACCACGCCGCACCAACCCGGGCAGTCATCAGAAACGGGGGCATCTCGTGGTGATAGCCGGTGGCCAGCAAAATTGCCTCCGACTCCAGATCAGTCGGCCGGCGAGTGCGCGCCTTCGCCGCCGCCGGCTTGGTCAGGGAATCAAGCGGGCTCGATTTGATCCAGCCCCACTCCTTCACCGCAATATTCAGCGCGTGCTGCAGCAGCGCCCACTCGCGACGAACACTGGCCGCGCTGACCATCTTCAGCCGCTGATCACGCCAATCGGAAAAGTGATGATTGCTGAGGCTGGCCAGCTTCACCGCCATCAACACCGGGAACTCGCGCTGGTAGAGCGCGATGCGCATCTGCTCCGCCCGCTCGCCACGTTTGCGCGGCGAAACCTCCTCAGCGTAGCGTGCAAGCAACTCGCCAAAGGTTTTGTCCGGGATCAGGCCAGCGGCCTGCGCAGAGATTTCGGCTTCTTTCTTCACCGCCCAGGCTTCCGCCTCGCGCTTGGTGCGGAAACCTGATTCAGACAGGCTTACCCCGCCCTTGCGAATCTTGACGCGCCACGCGTCACCACGTTTCTCATACGTCGCCATGGGACAAACCTCGGGACAAATATGGGACACATGGTAGCGTTAAATTGTATTTTCTTGGGGGATTTTGCATTTTGAGTAGACAACAAAAAACCGCCGAAACCTTTGCTGTGCTTGGGTTTGAGCGGTTTAGTGTTTTCCATGAAGCAATGTAGTGGTGCGAAAGGAGAGACTCGAACTCTCACGCCTCGCGGCGCTGGAACCTAAATCCAGTGCGTCTACCAATTCCGCCACTTTCGCGACTCACTGCCTTGCTTCAGCAGAGTGCGCATAATAGTAGACAAGCCCACGCTAGGCAAGATCCCGCCCCAAATATTTTTTGATGGCGAAACTATCCTACAGGTATATTGTCCATGACCTGCATTACCCAAACAACAACAGCAAGGAGTCTCTTCGCCATGCAACCCAATTTGCACACCGCCTACCAAAGCACTGCACTGAGTGGCAGCCGTCACAAGGTGCTGCGCAATACTTACGCCCTGCTCGGCCTGTCGATGATACCGACCGTCATCGGCGCGGCAGTGGGCGCCAACATGAGCTTCGCCTTCATGGCAGGCAGTCCGATCATGAGCATGATCGCCATCCTGGCGCTGTTCTACGGCCTGACCTTCGCCATCGAAGCCAACCGCAACAACGCACTGGGCGTGCCGCTGATGCTGCTGTTCACCCTGCTGATGGGCGTCCTGCTCGGCCCCTTGCTGCAAGCCGCGTTCAAGCTGGCCAATGGCTCGCAGCTGATCATGGTTGCCGGTGGCGCGACCACGCTGGTTTTCGCCGTGATGGCTGGCATCGCCACCACCACCAAGCGCGACCTGAGCGGTATGGGCAAATTCCTGATGGTCGGCGCCATCGTGCTGATGGTGGCGGTGGTTGCCAACATCTTCCTGCAGCTGCCACTGATGTCGCTGGTGATTTCCGCCGCCTTCGCGCTGTTCAGCTCGCTGATGATCCTGTGGCAAGTCAAAACCATCGTTGACGGTGGCGAGACCAGCTACATTTCCGCGGCGCTGGGCATCTACATCAGCATCTACAACCTGTTCACCAGCCTGCTGCACCTGCTGATGGCTTTCGCTGGCGACCGCGACTAACCCCGCCCCGCCTACAACAACGCCGGCCATGTGGCCGGCGTTTTTTATTGCGGCCAACCTTGTGTTATCGGTAGGCACCATAAAAAACACCCCGCAGTGGCGGGGTGTTTTGTCTGCATCGCGGCGAATCGCTTAGCCGATCCAGCGACGGGCACTGGCGAACATGCGGAACCAGGCGCCGTTTTCGTCCCACTCCGCCGGATGCCAGCTGTTCTGCAATGTGCGGAACACGCGCTCAGGGTGCGGCATCATAATGGTGAAGCGGCCGTCCGGCGTGGTAACGCCGGTGATACCTGCCGGCGAGCCGTTCGGGTTCATCGGATAGGTCTCGGTCGGCTGGCCGTTGAAGTCCACATAGCGCAGCGCGGTCAGCACCTGCTCCTGTGCGCCCGGGGCAAACACCGCGCGGCCTTCACCGTGCGACACCACCACCGGCAGTTTGGAGCCGATCATGTCCTGCAGGAAGATCGACGGCGATTCGGTGACTTCCACCATCGCGAAGCGGGCTTCGAACTGCTCGGAAGCGTTGCGGTTCAGCTTCGGCCAGTACTGCGCGCCCGGAATGATATCCGACAGGTTGGACATCATCTGGCAACCGTTGCACACCCCCAGCGCGAAGGTATCACCGCGACCGAAGAAGGCTTCGAACTGCTCGCGCGCCTGCGCGTTGAACAGGATGCTCTTCGCCCAGCCCTCGCCGGCGCCCAGCACGTCGCCGTAGCTGAAGCCGCCGCACGCCGCCAGACCCTTGAAATCGGCCAGCCGGATACGGCCGGCGATCACGTCGGACATGTGCACATCGACCGCCTCGAAACCGGCGCGGGTAAACGCCGCGCCCATCTCGATCTGGCCGTTGACGCCCTGCTCGCGCAGGATGGCGATGCGCGGACGCGCGCCGGTGGCGATGAACGGCGCCGCCGGATTGTCCTTGGTGTCGAAAGTCAGCTCGGCAAACAGGCCGCGCGAGGCGGTGTCGGCGATCTGCGCATACTCGCTGTCGGCGCCGGCAGGGTTGTCACGCAGGCGTTGCAGACGGTAGCTGGTCTCGGACCAGGCTTGCTGCAGCGCGACGCGCGATTCGGCCAGCACCACTTCTTCGCCATGCAACAGGGTCAGGGTGTTGTCGTCGGTTGGCACGCCGATGACGCTGGTTTCGGCGCCGAGACCGGCGGCGGCAAAGCGCGCCAGCACTTCGTCGATCTGGTCGACGGCAACCTGCATCACCGCGCCCAGCTCTTCGTTGAACAGCACCGCGTTGACGTTGGCCGCAGTGTCGTCGGTCAGTACCGACAACTCGACTTGTGCGCCAAGGTGACCGGCGAAGCACATTTCCGCCAGCGTGGCGAACAGGCCGCCGTCAGAGCGGTCGTGATAAGCCAGCAGCAGCTCGTCCTGCACCAGCGACTGGATGGTGTGGAAGGCAGCAGCCAGTTTGGCCGCCTGATCCACGTCCGGTGTCTGGCCGTTCATGTCGTTCCACACCTGGCCGAAGATCGAACCGCCGAGGCGGTTGCGACCGGCACCCAGATCCAGCAGCAGCAGCGCGCTGTCGGCGGCCTGCAGCTGCGGCGTCACCGTCTTGCGCACGTCGGCCACCGGGGCAAACGCGGAGATGATCAGCGACAGCGGTGCGGTCACCGACTTCTTCTCGCCCTGGTCTTCCCATACCGTCTTCATTGACAGCGAATCCTTGCCTACCGGAATGCTGACGTCGATGTCGATACAGATGTCGGACACCGCTTTCACGGTGGCGTACAGATTGGCATCCTCGCCCGGGTGACCGGCAGCGGCCATCCAGTTGGCGGATAGCTTGACGTTGCCCAGCTCGCCAACGTTGGCCGCGGCCAGGTTCAGCAGCGACTCGCCCACCGACATGCGGCCGGCGGCCGGGGCCGAGAACAACGCCGCCGGCGTACGCTCGCCCATCGCCATCGCTTCGCCCTTGGTGGTGTTGAAGCCCATCGCGGTCACGGCAACGTCAGCCACCGGCACCTGCCACGGGCCAACCATCTGGTCGCGCGCGGTCATGCCGCCCACGGTACGGTCGCCGATGGTGATCAGGAAGGACTTGTCGGCCACGGTCGGGTTACGCAGCACGCGGTACGCCGATTCCTTGGTGTCGTATTGCGCGGCGTCGAAGGCGTCGGTCACCACGACACGGGTAGTCACGTCGCGGGTCATGCGCGGCGGCTTGCCCAGCAGCACTTCCAGCGGCATGTCGACCGGGTTGTTGTCGAAATGATCGTCACGCACCTGCAGGTGGCCGTCATCGGTGGCCACGCCCAGCACCGCGAACGGGCAACGCTCGCGCTCGCAGATGGCAGTGAACAGCTCCAGGTCGGCCGGCATCACGGCCATCACGTAGCGCTCTTGCGATTCGTTGGACCAGATCTGCATCGGGGTCATGCCTTTTTCTTCCAGATGCACCTTGCGCAAATGGAAGATGGCACCACGACCGGCGTCGTTCACCAGCTCGGGGAAGGCATTGGACAGGCCGCCGGCACCGACGTCGTGAATCGACACGATCGGGTTGGCCGCGCCGCGCTGCCAGCAGCGGTCGATCACTTCCTGGCAACGGCGTTCGATTTCCGGGTTGCCGCGCTGTACCGAATCGAAGTCCAGGTTTTCGCTGTTGGCACCGGTATCCATCGACGATGCCGCGCCGCCACCCAGACCGATCAGCAGGCTCGGGCCACCAAGCTGGATCAGCAGCGCGCCTTCCGGAATCTCGTTCTTGAAGATCTGCTGTTCCTGGATGCTGCCCAGGCCGCCGGCGATCATGATCGGCTTGTGGTAGCCGCGACGCTCGCCCTGGAAGTTGTCTTCAAAGGTACGGAAGTAGCCGGCCAGGTTCGGGCGGCCGAATTCGTTGTTGAACGCGGCGCCGCCGATCGGGCCTTCGAGCATGATGTCGAGTGCCGAGGCGATGCGGCCCGGCTTGCCGTAGCTGGCGTCTTCCCACGGCTGCTGGAAGCCCGGAATGTTCAGGTTGGAGACAGTAAAACCGGACAGGCCAGCCTTCGGGCGCGAGCCGCGACCGGTAGCGCCTTCGTCACGGATTTCGCCACCGTTACCGGTCGAGGCGCCGGGGAACGGCGAGATCGCGGTCGGGTGGTTGTGCGTTTCCACTTTCATCAGAATGTGGGTCGGCTCTTCGCTGTAGGCGTAGGTATTGCTGTCCGGCTGCGGATAGAAGCGCTCGATGGTGGCGCCGTCGATTACCGAGGCGTTGTCCTTGTAGGCCACGCGGGTGCCTTGCGGATGCGCGTCGTGGGTGTCACGGATCATGCGGAACAGCGACTTGCCCTGCTCTACGCCATCGACGATGAACTGCGCATTGAAAATCTTGTGACGGCAGTGCTCGGAGTTGGCCTGCGCGAACATCATCAGTTCGACGTCGGTCGGGTTGCGCTCCAGCTTGATGAAGTTTTCGACCAGATAGTCGACTTCATCCGGCGACAGCGCCAGGCCCATGTCAAGGTTGGCCGCATCCAGCGCCGCCTTGCCGCCGCCGAGGATGTCGACGGTGGACAGCGGTTGTGGCTCGATGTGCACGAACAGGCGCTCGGCATCGGCCAGCGACGGCAGCACGGTTTCGGTCATGCGATCGTGCAAGAGGCCCGCCAGACGTTGACGAGCCTCTTCGGTCAATGGGGTGGCTGCGGTGACGTGGAAGGCAATACCGCGCTCGATGCGCAATACCTGCTCCAGACCGCAGTGGCGTGCGATATCGGTAGCCTTGGAAGCCCATGGCGACAGCGTGCCAAGACGCGGCGTAACCAGGAAAAGATCGCCGGTAGGCTGCTGCGCCAGCGGCGGTTCGCCGTAGGTCAGCAATTTTTCCAGCACGGCGACTTGCGCCTCGCTCAGTGGCGCTTCACTTTCGGTAAAGTGCCAGTACTCTGCCGCAATAGTCAGATCGGGTAGACCTGCTTCGCGAGCAGCAGCAAGAAGTTTATCGAGTCGGAACTGGGACAGGGCGACACCGCCCCGCAGCTTGAGAACGTGCGACATTGGATACCCGCAACAATGAAGACAAGGATCAGGGAAGCGCGTCATAATACACGAAACCCCCTGTCTTTATAAGGCCAGAATTCGTATTTTGTCTGACAGCAGGCGCCGTTCGAACGCGCTTACCCGCAAAAATTCAAGGAGTTACTTCAATGAAGAAAGTCGAAGCGATCATCAAGCCGTTCAAACTGGACGAAGTGCGCGAAGCGCTGTCCGAAATCGGCATCAATGGCCTGACCGTCACCGAGGTCAAGGGCTTCGGCCGCCAGAAGGGACACACCGAACTATACCGCGGTGCCGAGTACGTGGTCGACTTCCTGCCCAAGGTCAAGATCGAGGTGGTCATCGCCGACGACCTGGTGGAACGCGCCATCGAATCCATCGTCAGCACCGCCCGCACCGGCAAGATCGGTGACGGCAAGATTTTCGTGACCGCGGTGGAACAGGTGGTCCGTATCCGTACCGGCGAAACCAACGAAGACGCTGTATAAGCCACTGACACAGCAATGAAAAACGGCACCCGCAGGTGCCGTTTTTCATGGAGCCAAGGTTGGCCGCAAGGGCATCAACCCCAGAACTTCCACCACGACTGCTCGCGCACCTGCCACGGCGTCTGCAGATAGTTGCTCTGCGGGAAGTTCAGCTGCAGCACGCGACGGGCATCGGCCGCCATGTCTTTCATCCCCAGCTGCTCGTAGGCCACCACGATGATGGCCAACGCTTCTTCATTGTGCCCTGTGTTGGCGTACTCCTTCACCACCGTCTGCGCGCGATTGATGGCCGCCAGCCAGGCGCCACGCTTCATGTAGTAGCGGGCGACGTGCACTTCGCTGGCCCCCAGCGCGTTGATCAGGCGCACCATCTTCTCGGTGGCATCTGCGCTGTACTGGCTCTGCGGGAAGCGTGCCACCAGCTCCTGGAAGGCCTGGTAGGATTCGCGCGCCGCTTTCGGATCGCGCTCGCTCATGTCCTGACCGGACAGGCGCGACATCCACGAGCTGTCCTCGTTGAAGTACACCAGACCCTTCAGGTAGTACATGTAGTCCAGGTTCGGATGCGACGGGTACAGGCGGATGAAGCGGTTGGCCGAGGCAATCGCCAGCTCCGGCTCGGCATCCTTGTAATGGGTATAGGCTTCGTCCATCAGCGCCTGCTGCGCGTAGCGCCCGTACGGGAAGCGCGCCTGCAAGGTTTCATACAGTTTCAGCGAACGCTGATAGTTGCCACCATCCAGCTCTTCGCGCGCCGTGGCGTAGATGCGTTCTACCGTCCAGCCGCGGGTTTCATCTTTGGTGTCCACCGTGGCGCAACCTGCCATCAACACGACGGCCAGCAAGGCTACAAAACTATTTTTCATGAGGTGTCCTTGTTTGACTGCCGTCGATTATAACCAAAACAGCATTTTGCGCACCCCCGCCGTTTCGGGCGGCGCGCAAACAGCAACGGGACAATCCCGCCCGACTCCTTTAAAATCACCCGATTTACCTCACGCCAGCAAAGACATGAACGAACACGACACCCATCCCGACGAGCTACTGGACGACGAAACCCTGGATAGCGAAGCGGAAACCGGCGGCGAGGCCAAACAGTTTACCGTGCCTTACGAGCTGTCCGGCGAACGCCTGGACGCCGCACTGGCCAAGATGCTGCCGGACTACTCACGCAGCCGCATGACCCAATGGATCAAGGACGACAAGGTCAGCGTCGACGGCAAGCACGTACCCGGCAAGACCAAGCTGCTGGGCGGCGAGATCGTGCGCGTGGAAGTGGTTGCCGCACCGGAAGCGCTGTCCTACGTGCCGGAAGACGTACCCTTCCCGGTCATCTATGAAGACGAGCACCTGCTGGTGGTCAACAAGCCGGCCGGCATGGTGGTCCATCCGGCGGTCGGCAACTGGAGCGGCACCCTGCTCAACGGCCTGCTGTTCCGCCATCCGGAACTCGCGCACATCCCGCGCGCCGGCATCGTGCACCGCCTCGACAAGGACACCTCCGGCCTGATGGTCGTCGCCAAGACGCTGCAGGCGCAGACCGACCTGGTGCGCCAGCTGCAGGCGCGCACCGTGAAGCGCATCTACCGCGCGGTCGCCACCGGCGTGGTGCCCTACGACGGCAAGATCGAAACCCTGATCGGCCGCGACCCGCACAACCGCCTGCGCATGGCGGTGGTGCGTTTCGGCGGCAAGCCGGCGATCACCCACCTGCGCGTACTGGAACGCTACGACGACTTCAGCTACGTGGAATGCAAGCTGGAAACCGGCCGCACCCACCAGATCCGCGTACACATGAAGGAAGCCAAGCACCCGCTGGCCGGCGATCCGCTGTACGGTAACGCCCGTCACCACGGCAGCGAAGCCGTCGACGAAGCGGTGCGCAGCCTCGGCCGCCAGGCGCTGCACGCCTACAAGCTGTCGCTGGTGCACCCGGTTACCGGCGCCACCCACAGCTGGAGCGCGCCGCTGCCGGACGACATGAAGGCGCTGCTGGCCATCCTGCGCGACGAGCGCGAGATCAAGCTGAACAAGGCCAAGGCACAGACGCCGCTCGGCGCAGCGATGGAAGACGACGACGATGACTGGGACGAGGACGACTACGATGTGGAAACCCATTACATCCGCTGACACCCCCGCCGAGCCGGCCGACCTGTCGTGGCGTGAGGCCGGCTGGCCGCTGGCCGGCAAGGTCGGCACGCTGATCACCAGCCGTGACGGCGGCGTCAGCCCGCCACCCTACGCCAGCCTGAACCTGGGCGACCACGTCGGCGACACTGCGGCCAACGTGGCCGCCAACCGCGCCCGCCTGCGCGAACGGCTGCAGGCGGAACCGGCCTGGCTGCAGCAGGTGCACGGCATCGCCGTGGTCGACGCCGCCACGGTTACTCCCGGTCAGCCACCGCAGGCGGACGCCAGCTTCAGCCGCACCCCCGGCGCGGTGTGCTGCATCATGACCGCCGACTGCCTGCCGGTACTGCTGGCCGATCGCGCCGGCAGCGTGGTCGGCGCCGCCCACGCCGGCTGGCGCGGCCTGCTGAACGGCGTCATCGAGGCCACCGTCAGTGCCATGAACGAGCCTGCGGCCAACCTTGTCGCCTGGCTCGGCCCCGCCATCGGCCCGGACGCGTTCGAAGTGGGCGCCGAAGTGCGCGAAGCCTTCCTCGCCCACGACGTGCACGCGGTGCAGGCGTTCGACCCGATCGGCGACGACAAATACCTGGCCGACATCTACCTGCTGGCACGGCAACGGCTGGCGGCCATCGGCATCAGCGAAGTCTACGGTGGCGACGAGTGCACGGTGATCGACCGCGAGCGCTACTTCTCCTACCGCCGCGACGGCGTCACCGGCCGCATGGCCAGCCTCATCTGGCTCAAACCGTAAACAAAAACACCAGATGTTGTGGTCAACGGGCAGCTGCAGCTGCCCTTTTTCTTTGGCAAAACGTCGCATCCATGCCACATCGCTATGATGTTGCAATGAAATGACAGCCGGCGCGGCAGCGGCAAACCCTTGTCTTTGCAAGGCATCCGCCAGCGGCGCCACAAGTGCCGAAAATTCCCGAAAATATTTCTGCCGCCGCAAAGCCAATAACGGCGCGGGTTTGCGCGTTTCCGTCGCCTGTCAAGACTTGTTCGGCACCGCCTTAACCACTAGAATTTGCGCCATTCTCGCGTCACGACAGTACATCTTGTGTTTGTACACAGCTCGCACACAGCTTTTCAACAGAGTTGTCCACAGCCGTGACAAACCCGAGCAACGCGGGCCACCCACCCGGCCAACCCGGGGCCGTCCGCTGTTGCAAGGCAGGCCGCAGGGTCATCCGAACAACCCCACCCCACCACGAGGGAAACATGACAATGCAAACCACTACTTTTGACGGGCAAATGGCTGCCGAACTGGGCCGCGCCGCCGCCCCCCAGGACGACTACAGCCAGTACAAGACCATCCGCCGCAACGGCGCCGTGGTCGCGTTCGAGCCGGTCAAGATCTCCATCGCCATGACCAAGACCTTCCTCGCGGTAATGGGCGCCCAGGGTGCCAACTCCGCCAGCATCCGCGACAAGGTCGCGCAGCTGACCGAAGGCGTGGTCAGCGCGCTGATGCGTCGCAAGCCGGAAGGCGGCGCCATCCACATCGAAGACATCCAGGATCAGGTTGAACTGTCGCTGATGCGCTCCGGTGAACACGACGTCGCCCGCGCCTACGTGCTGTACCGCGAGCAGCGCACCCAGGAGCGTGCCGCCCGTGGCGAAGCACTGCACCAGATCCAGATCAACGTGATCCGCAAGGACGGCCGCAAGCAGCCGCTGGACGTGGCCCGCCTGCGCGCCAGCATCGAATCCGCCTGCCAGGGCCTGGCCGCCACCGACGTGGACGCCATCCTGTCCGAGACACTGAAGAACATCTACGACGGCGTGCCGGAAGAAGAAGTCAACAAATCCGCCATCCTCGCCGCCCGTGCGCTGATCGAGCAGGACCCGGCCTACGACTACGTGACCGCCCGCCTGCTGCTGGGCAACATCCGCCTCGAGATCCTCGGCGAAGCCATCGCCCAGGAAGAAATGGGCAGCCACTACCCGCTGTACTTCCCGACCTTCATCAAGAAAGGTATCGAGGCAGAACTGCTGGACGAAAAGCTGGCCGAATTCGACCTGAAAAAACTCGGCGCCGCGCTGAAGCCGGAGCGCGACCTGCAGTTCGGCTACCTCGGCCTGCAAACCCTGTACGACCGCTACTTCCTGCACATCGACGGCACCCGCATCGAAATGCCGCAGGCGTTCTACATGCGCGTCGCCATGGGCCTGGCACTGAACGAAGTGGACCGCGAAAACCGCGCCATCGAGTTCTACAACGTGCTGTCCAGCTTCGACTTCATGTCGTCGACCCCGACCCTGTTCAACGCCGGCACCCGTCGCAGCCAGCTGTCCAGCTGCTACCTGACCACCATCGCCGATGACCTCGACGGCATCTACGAAGGCATCAAGGAAAACGCGCTGCTGTCCAAGTTCGCCGGCGGCCTCGGCAACGACTGGACGCCGGTGCGCGCCATGGGCAGCCACATCAAGGGCACCAACGGCAAATCGCAGGGCGTGGTGCCGTTCCTGAAAGTGGTCAATGACACCGCCGTGGCGGTCAACCAGGGTGGCAAGCGCAAGGGCGCGGTATGTGCCTACCTGGAAACCTGGCACGCCGACATCGAGGAATTCCTCGAACTGCGCAAGAACACCGGTGATGACCGTCGCCGCACCCACGACATGAACACCGCCAACTGGATTCCGGACCTGTTCATGAAGCGGGTGATGGAAGGTGGTGAGTGGACACTGTTCTCGCCGTCCGAAACCCCGGACCTGCACGACCTGTTCGGCCAGGCGTTTGAAAAAGCCTACGTCGCCTACGAAGCCAAGGGCCGTCGCGGCGAGCTGAAAGTGTTCAAGCAGATCCCGGCGCTCACCCTGTGGCGCAAGATGCTGACCATGCTGTTCGAGACCGGCCACCCGTGGGTGACGTTCAAGGACCCGTGCAACATCCGCAGCCCGCAGCAGCACATGGGCGTGGTCCACAGCTCCAACCTGTGCACCGAAATCACCCTGAACACCAACGACGACGAAATCGCCGTCTGCAACCTGGGTTCGGTCAACCTGTCGCGCCACATGAAGGACGTGGGCGGCAAGCTGGAGCTGGACACCGAGAAGGTGGCCCGTACCGTGCGCGTGGCACTGCGCATGCTGGACAACGTCATCGACATCAACTTCTACCCGGTGAAGAAGGCGCGCAACTCCAACCTGAAGCACCGTCCGGTCGGCTTGGGCATCATGGGCTTCCAGGACTGCCTGCACCAAATGCGCATCGCCTACGCCTCCGACGCGGCGGTGGAATTCGCCGACGTATCGATGGAAGCCGTCGCCTACTACGCCTACCTCGCCTCCACCGAGCTGGCCGAAGAGCGTGGCCGCTACCCGTCGTACAAGGGCAGCCTGTGGGATCGCGGCATCCTGCCGCACGACAGCATCAACCTACTGGCGGCCGAGCGCGGCGGCTACCTGGAAGTGGACCGCAGCGAGCGCATGGACTGGAGCGTGCTGCGCAAGCGCATCGCCGAACACGGCATGCGTAACAGCAACTGCCTGGCCATCGCCCCGACCGCGACCATCGCCAACATCATCGGCGTGTCCGCCTCGATCGAGCCGACCTACCAGAACCTGTTCGTGAAATCCAACCTGTCCGGCGAATTCACCGTCACCAACGAATACCTGGTGCGTGACCTGAAGAAACTGGGCCTGTGGGACGAAGTGATGGTCGCCGACCTGAAATACTTCGACGGCAGCCTGGGCCGCATCGACCGCGTACCGGCCGAGCTGAAAGCCATCTACGCCACCGCGTTCGAAGTGGACCCGAAATGGCTGGTGGACGCCGCCTCGCGTCGCCAGAAGTGGATCGACCAGGCGCAATCGCTGAACCTGTACCTGGCCGGCGCATCGGGCAAGAAGCTGGACGAGCTGTACAAGTACGCATGGATTCGTGGCCTGAAAACCACCTACTACCTGCGCACCCTGGGCGCCAGCTCGGCGGAGAAATCCACCGGTCGTGGCGGCGAGCTGAACGCCGTGGCCTCGGCCCCGGTTGCTGCCGCAGCCGAAGTGGACAACACCCCGGCCACCGACGCCAAGTTCTGCTCCATCGACAACCCTGACTGCGAGAGCTGCCAGTAAGTTGTCCCCGCGTGGGCACGGCCGCAAGGCTGTGTCCCGCCCAAGGTTGGCCGCATGCGGCCAACCTTCATCCCTCAGCCGCTTCCCGCGAGGCGGCTGAGGGATGAGCCGAACCCGGCAAGCTGTCGCCGAGTCCAAGCAGCAGGAACCAGTCGTCAAGGAGAGCACCATGCGCCACTTACCGACACTGTGTGCCGCCGCCCTGCTGGCGGGCTGCACCACCATGGCCGACACCCTGCACGGATCGCTGACGCCGCCCGCGGGCTTGGGCTACGCCGTGTTTTCCATGACCGTACGCACCTACAACCCCGGCTACGCTACGGCCAACCTGAGCTGGCGCGGGCTGGACAACGGCCAGCACGGCATCGTGTACGCCAACTTCGGCACCGATACCGTGTTTGGCGAAGAAGGCATGACGCCGGTAGACGGCAAGCTGCAACTGCTGGCGCTACCACCGGGCCGCTACCAGCTGCAAACCGGCTACGCGCGCTGGAACGACGATCCGGGCGACGACCTTGTGTTCAATTACAAGGGCTACGCCAGCTTTCGCCTCGACAAGCCGTTTGAAGTACGCACCGGCGAAACCGTCTACCTCGGCCAGCTGCGCTTCAATCTGGACTACCGGCCGGACGTGGAATTTGGCGACGAGCAAAAACGGGACTTCGGCCACATGCGCCGCGTGTGGAAGATCAACGACCTGAGCGCTATCCGCCTGCAGCCGTTCAGCGGCAAGGCCGGGCGCAGCAACTGAATCACCGGTGGCAGCCGTGCGCTGCCACCTGAAAAACAGGCGGCCAACACAAGGTTGGCCGCAAGCAAAACTTGAACACTTAAAGAATCACTGGAGCCTACATGCTGAGCTTTGAAGACCCGATCCCGACCGCAACCCCGGCCAACACCCTGGACACCCACGGCACCAAGCGCGTCAGCGCCGCCGACAAGCGCGTGATCAACGGCACCACCGACGTCAACCAGCTGGTACCGTTCAAGCACAAATGGGCGTGGGAAAAATACCTGGCCCAGTGCGCCAACCACTGGATGCCGCAAGAAGTGAACATGCAGCGCGACATCGAGCAATGGAAAACCGGCCAGCTGACCGAAGACGAAATGCGCATCGTGAAGCGCAACCTCGGCTTCTTCGTCACCGCCGATTCGCTCGCCGCCAACAACATCGTGCTCGGCACCTACCGCCAGATCACCAGCCCGGAATGCCGCCAGTTCCTGCTGCGCCAGGCCTTCGACGAGGCCATCCACACCCACGCCTACCAGTACATCGTGGAAAGCCTGGGCCTGGACGAAGGCGAAGTGTTCAACGCCTACAACGAAATCAAATCCATCCGTGACAAGGACGAGTTCCTGCTGCCGTTCATCAACGTGCTGTGCCACCCGGAATTCAAGACCGGCACCCTGGAAACCGACCAGACCCTGCTCAAATCGCTGATCGTGTTCGCCTGCATCATGGAAGGCCTGTTCTTCTACGTCGGCTTCGTGCAGATCCTGGCGCTGGGCCGCCAGAACAAGATGACCGGCGCCGCCGAGCAGTACCAGTACATCCTGCGCGACGAGTCCATGCACTGCAACTTCGGCATCGACCTGATCAACACCATCAAGCTGGAACAGCCGGAAGTGTGGACCGAAGAATTCAAGGCCGAGATCACCGAGCTATTCCGCCACGCGGTCGAGCTGGAATACGCCTACGCCGAAGACACCATGCCGCGCGGCGTGCTGGGCCTGAACGCCAGCATGTTCAAGGAATACCTGCGCTTTATCGCCAACCGCCGCATGCAGCAGATCGGCCTGGAGCAGCTGTTCCCCGGCGTGAACAACCCGTTCCCGTGGATGAGCGAGATGATCGACCTGAAGAAAGAGAAGAATTTCTTTGAGACGCGGGTGACTGAATATCAGACTGGCGGGGCTTTGAGCTGGGATTAAGACACCAAAAGGACAAGGGAGCAGTGCTCCCTTTTTTTGTCAAAAAACATAATGACAATTGAAATTTCAATGACGTGAAATATCAATAATTCATTTATCAACAGTAACTGCACTCCATGCTTCAAAAAATTTTGAAAATCCCCTACTTTTCAAAAGAGGTTGAAATGAAAAAGCCTAATGAGGTTTTCACTCCGCGTGCAACTGAAATTAACACGGACATGTACATATCCCGTGAGCAAATTGAAAAATCCCTCGAATCCAAGATTCGACATGAAAACAAACATTTATTGATTCATGGTGATAGTGGCTGCGGAAAAACCTGGATGTATAAAAGAGTGCTAGGCACTCTACGGGCGACATATATTATTGTCAACCTTGCCAACGCCTCAAGACTTAAATCAATCCAAGAGGCAATTCGCCAGTCAACTAAAGGTGGCACATTTACCCAAACAGGTTACACGGAAACAAAATCCGCAAATGCAGGAATCCCTGCAGTTGCGTCTGGCGCTATTTCTCACGCCGCAACATATCAAAAAATTAGCGACGATCCACTAATTGATGCACTGGAAAATGTCAGCAAATCAGCAAAGAGTGGCCCGGGGATTATTGTACTAGATAACCTAGAGAGGATATTTGACTCGCCGGATTTGATGCGAGAGCTTGCCGACATTATTACACTTGTCGATGATGACGATTACTCAAAATATGGCGTCAAGTTAATTATCGTGGGAACACCTCACGATGTTCGCACATATTTCAGGAAAACACCAACCACTGCACCCATTTCAAATAGGCTGAATGCCCTTGAGGAGGTCTACAGATTGACTGATCAGCAGTCAAGAGATTTTTTTCAAAGAGGCCTAGTCAGTCAGCTTGGCATTTTGAAGGAAGACGATCCTGACTTCCAAACTGTGATCGATCACTCCATATGGATCACAGACAGTATTCCTCAACGCATTCATGAGTATGGCTTGATACTGTCTAATTCTAGAATTGAGAATAGTGCAGCAAGCTGGGAAGATGTTCTGCGCGATGCCGACAAGAAATGGATACAAGAACACCTTGAGAAAAATTACTCAATCATTGAAGGGGCAATGAATAAAAACTCAACAAAAATTCAGAGACGAAACCAAGTAATTTATTGCATTGGCAATATAAATACCAGAGATTTCAAGGCTTCGGATGTTGAGCAGTTCTTGCGCAAAAATTTTCCAACATCTACCGAAGAAATTGCTCTAAACATCCCGCAACTCATGTCAGAATTGCAAGACAACTTGTTGCGCAGAACACCTAAAGGCGATGCCTATACTTTTATTGACCCTGCATTCAAACTCTGCATTAGAGCAATGCTGGTTAAACAAGGTGAGCACATTGAAAAACTCGAAATTGCCGATGCAATGAGTAGCATTTAAAATTTTGCATATTACATGCAATCCAACACGTAGCCCGGACGTCGTTCCGGGTTTTTCTTTACCCGTAGCCCGGATAAGCCTAAGCGCATCCGGGGATTTGCTCACCTTACAAGAATCAATCACGCGACACATTGAGGCCACCTCCTCCGTCCACGTTTTGCCTTGCGGCCAACGTTGACGAGTCCCCGGATGCGCCTCTGGCTTATCCGGGCTACGCGTCTTTTTGCTGCGGTGGGGTGTTGGTCTTGCGGGCGTTTCGGGAGTGCCACCATTAATTCATAATGGGTAAATAGCTTTCACGGGAGGCGCTCATGGTTTTGTATCGTCGCAATCGCGTGGCTGGTGGCTGTTACTTCTTCACGGTGACACTACACGACCGGCGGCAACACTATCTCACGGATCATGTTGACCTGCTGCGCGAGGCGTTTCGGGTGGTGATGGCACGCAAACCGTTCACCATCGACGCCATCGTGATCCTGCCTGAGCATTTGCATTGCATCTGGACGCTGCCGGCGGGGGACGACGATTACCCGGCACGCTGGCAGGCGATCAAGGCGCATTTTGTCCGTGCGCTGGCCAAACGCGGCATCACCGCTGCCACGCAAGCCGATGGCGGCGCCGGCATTTGGCAGCGCCGCTACTGGGAGCACACACTGCGTGACGACGAAGATTTGGCCAATCATGTGCAATACATCCACTACAACCCGGTGAAGCACGGTCTGGCCGAGCGGGCGGAGGACTGGCCGTATTCGTCGCTGCTGCGGGGCCGGCGGCGTTGAACAACCGCCTTGCGGCCAACGTTGGTGTGCCGGGCGACGGTGCTGGGGCCGACTGTACACGGCTTCACGGCCACCGCCTTCGCTCACGTTTTGCCTTACGGCCAACGTTGGTGCATCCCCGGATGCGCCTTTGGCTTATCCGGGCTACGCGTCTGGATACCCCCAAAGTTGGCCGCAAGCTCTCTCCCCTGCACACACTGTTCTGTATCCCGCCGCTGGCGGCGACTTTAATTGCCGGCGCCGACCCCCATCTGTTCTGCATGTGGCGGCCGTGGTCGCCTTTCCTTCCTTGCCCTTAGCGGCACACCGACAGGACTTCTGCTCATGAGCGAATCGCGCTACACCCCGCCCCGCGTCTGGACATGGGATCAGGCCAATGGCGGCCAGTTTGCCAATATCAACCGCCCCATCGCCGGGCCGACCCACGAGCAGGCGCTGCCGGTGGGCGAGCACCCGCTGCAGCTGTATTCGCTGGCCACGCCCAATGGCGTGAAGGTGACCATCATGCTGGAGGAGCTGCTGGCGCTGGGCCATCGCGGTGCCGAGTACGATGCGTGGCTGATCCGCATCCACGAGGGCGAGCAGTTCGGCAGCGGCTTTGTCGCGCTGAACCCGAATTCGAAAATCCCGGTGCTGCAGGATCGCAGCGGTGCGCAGCCGCAGCGGGTGTTCGAATCCGGCGCCATTCTGCTGTATCTGGCGGAGAAGTTCGGCGCGCTGTTGCCGCAGGATCTGGCGGCGCGCACCGAATGCCTGTCGTGGCTGTTCTGGCAGATGGGCAGCGCGCCGTTCCTGGGCGGCGGCTTTGGCCATTTCTATGTCTACGCGCCGGAGAAGTTCGAATACGCGATCAACCGCTTCGCGATGGAGGCCAAGCGCCAGCTGGACGTGCTCGACCGCCGGCTGGCGGAAAACCGCTGGCTGGCGGGCGACGAGTACAGCATTGCCGATATCGCGGTGTGGCCGTGGTATGGCGAGCTGGTGCGCGGCAACCTGTATGGCGCGGCGGAGTTCCTGCAGGTGCAGGACTACCCGCACGTGCAGCGCTGGGCAAACGAGATGGCGGCACGGCCGGCGGTGCAGCGCGGGCGCATGGTGAACCGCCTGCGCGGCGAACTGAGCGAGCAGCTGCACGAGCGCCACGCCGCCAGCGATTTCGATACCCGCACCCAGGACAAGCTGCAGGCGCAAGCGGCCGCCACGCCGGCCTAAGAACCTGTTTACGATCTGCTGCGCTTCGGCGATACGGCGTTAAAAACGCCTTCGGAATGCTCATTTACGACTTGTAAACTCCGCTTCCTCAGTCGTTTTTGCCTTGTCTCGCTCTAGCTCGCGAGATCGTAGACAGGTTCTGATCGCACGCTAGTCCCGATACGCTTGCGGCCAACGTTGGCCGCAAGCGCAGCCCGCCCGCCAATCCGTAATCCCCCGCCCGTTTTGCCGCGACTTGCGCTACCCTGTGCGCCTTGTTTTCCAACGCGCGGCCAGGCTTGCGCGGCTTTACAGAACCGATCCCATGCGACTCCAGGAATTCCACCAAGCCCTCGCCGATCTCGGCGCCCGTCCCTGCCATATCGGCCGCATCAACCGTGCGTGGCTGAAAGGCCAGCCGCTGGATAGCGGCACCCGCCACCAGAAGGGCGAGCACTACTTTCCGCTGGCGGTACGCAACGGCCTGCCGTCGCTAGTGGCGCAGCTGGATGGGCTGGCGCGCATCGAATCGCAGCACCCGGCGGCGGATGGCTCGCTGCGGCTGCTGGTGGCGCTGAATGACGGCCAGATGGTGGAGAGCGTGCTGCTGCCACGCGACGGGCTGTGCGTGTCCAGCCAGGTGGGCTGCGCGGTGGGCTGTACCTTCTGCATGACCGGCAAGAGTGGGCTGCTGCGCCAGCTGGGCAGCGCCGAGATCGTGGCGCAGGTGGCGCTGGCTCGGCGCCTGCGTCCGGTAAAGAAGGTGGTGTTCATGGGCATGGGCGAGCCGGCGCACAATATCGACAACGTGCTGGACGCCATCAACCTGCTGGGCACCGACGGCAATATCGGCCACAAGAATCTGGTGTTCTCCACCGTCGGCGATCCGCGCGTGTTCGAGCGCCTGCCACAGCAGCAGGTCAAGCCAGCGCTGGCGCTGTCGCTGCACACCACCAATGCCGAGCTGCGCGCGCAATTGCTGCCGCGCGCACCGCGTTACGAGCCGGCGGAGCTGGTGGCGCTGGGCGAGGACTACGCGCGCCGCGTCGGCTACCCGATCCAGTACCAGTGGACGCTGCTGGCCGGCATCAACGACACGCAAGAAGAAATGGACGCCGCGGTGCAGCTGCTGCGCGGCAAGTACGGCGTGCTGAATATCATCCCGTACAACAGTGTGGACGGCGACCACTACCAGCGCCCGTCCGCCGAACGCATCCAGCAGCTCAAGCGCTACCTGCACGACAACGGCGTGCTGACCAAGGTGCGCGATTCCGCCGGCCAGGATATCGATGGCGGCTGCGGCCAACTGCGCGCCCGCGCCGCCGATGTGATCGACCACAGCCGCCTGCTGCGCCGCAATCGCAGCGACCAGGCCAGGCAAGCGGACTGAGCAAGCCGCCTGGCGGTATGGTTGCTGTCGCCATATGATGAAGCAGACTCTGACCGGAATGCCTCGCCATGCGCAAGCTTGCCCACCGGGTACTACTGATACTGGCCGCTTGCTGGGCCGCCACCGCACTGGCGGCGGAAATCGTTCGCTTTCCCGATTATCCGGACCCGAACAAGCGCTTCTTCCGTGCCGCGCTGCAACTGGCACTGGATAAAAGTGGCCAGGCCTATACGCTGAAGCCGGTGTTGCCGCAGATGCTGCAAGGGCGGTCGATTGCGCGCGCCATGGGCGCTGGCGGCGACATCGACGTGTTGTGGACCATGAGCACCCGCGAACGCGAAGCCTTGCTGCTGCCGGTGCGCTTTCCCGTGGACAAGGGCCTGCTGGGTTGGCGGATAGCCATCGTGCGACAGGACAAGGCGGCACAGTTTGCCAATGTGCAGACGGTGCAGGACTTGCGCTACTTTACCGCCGGCCAGGAGCACGACTGGCCGGACACCCGCATTTTGCGGGAAAGCGGCCTGCCGGTGATGACGGCCAGCCAGTACGACTCGCTGTTCAGGATGCTGGTGGTCAAACGCTTCGACTACTTTCCGCGCGGCGTGGCCGAGGCCTGGGCCGAGGTGGATGCGCGCCCCGAACTCGGCCTGACGGTCGACCGTTTCATCGTGCTGCGCTACCCGGCCGCCGAATACTTTTTTGTCACGCCGCGCAAGCCTTATCTGGCCGAACACATCTGGCAGGGCCTGCTCCGCGCCCAGGCCGACGGCAGCTTCGACCGGCTGTTCCATGCCCACTTCGACCCGCTGCTGCAGCGGGCCAGGCTATCGCAGCGCCGCGTCATCGAGCTGGATAACCCGATGATCGATGTGGGCCGGCTGCTGCCGGCCGATTCGCCGTGGTGGTATCGCCCGCTGCCGGCCGCCAACTAAACCAGACATGTCCGCATCTGTCCCAGAAAAAACCGCCAGCCGTTAACGGATGGCGGTTTTTGTGGCGCCCTGTGGTCTGGCGGCTGGGTGCGAGTCAGCGCCGTGGCTCGGCGGCAGCGGCCAGCAGGTTTTGCACGCCCTGCCAGCGCGCCTGCATACGCGGTAGCAAAAATGCCCGCAGCGCCTGCGCCAGCGTGCCGGACGCGCGGCGGTCGGCGCAGATCAGCCATAGCGGCGCCGCCTCGCCCTGCCAGTGGGGACACAGCGGCAACAGCCGGCCGGCAAGCAGGTCGTCGGCCACGTCCAGCATCGACTTGTAGGCGATGCCCTTGCCGGCCAGCGCCCAGCGCCGCACCACATCACCGTCGTCGGCCATGCGCAGGCCAGGCAGCGTGATGCTTTCCTGTTGCCCGTCGCGGTCAAACGACCACTGCTGATGCAGGCTATCGCCCAGCATGTAGCTGAGACAGACATGACCGTTCAGGTCGGCCGGCGTCCGGGGCGTACCGTGGCGTGCAAGGTAGTCAGGAGCCGCACACAGCACGCGGCGGTTGTCCGGCAGCAGGGGCAAGGCCACCAGCGAGGAATCGGCCGGCGTGCCGTAGCGGATGGCCAGATCCACCGGCTGGCGATACACGTCGGCCAGCCGGTCACCCATCTGCAGGCGCAGCGACAGTTGCGGATGCTGCGCCAGGAAATCGTCCAGCCACGGCAACAGCACGTTGCGGCCCAGGTCGGAGGGCAGCGACAACTGCAGCAGGCCGCGCAGCGCCGCCTGACCTTGGGCCGCCTGCTGTGCCGACGCCCACAGCGCCAGCATCTGCTGCGCCTGCGGCAGGAACTGTTCGCCCTGCGGGGTGAGCCGCAGATGGCGGGTGGAGCGCACGAACAGGCGCGCGCCCAGCTCCGCCTCCAGCCGTTTCAATGCGGCACTGGCCGCCGCCGGCGTCAGCCCCAGCGCGTGCGCGGCGGCGGTCAGACTGCCGGTTTCGGCGGTACGCACCATGATGTCGAGAGGATGCAGTGCTTTCATGTTCAAATTTTATTTGATAGTTATGCAAATAATACGCTATTTATCAAATAAATTTTCACAAGCATGATGGCACGCACACTGACAGCAAGGAGTCATCATGCACATCGCCGATCTGGTCCAAACCCGTTACACCACCAAATCCTTTGATCCGTCATTCCGCCTGACCGCCGCGCAGGCCGCCGACATCGAGAGCCTGCTGCGCTTCAGCCCGTCGTCCACCAATGCCCAGCCGTGGCACTTCGTGCTGGCCGACAGCGCCGAGGGCAAGGCGCGTGTCGCGCAGGCGACGCAAGGTTTCTACAGCTTCAATGAAGGCAAGATCCTGAACGCGGCGCGGGTGGTGGTGTTCTGCACCCGTGCCCAGCTGGACGACGCCCATCTGGCCACCCTGCTGGAGCAGGAAGACCGTGACGGCCGCTTTGCCAATGCAGACATCCGCGCCGGTCAACACCGCGGCCGCAGCCACTTCGTCAACCTGCACCGCTACGAGCTGCGGGACGCCGCGCACTGGATGGAAAAACAGACCTATCTCGCCGCCGGCACCCTGCTGCTGGGCGCCGCCGCCATGGGGCTGGATGCCTGCCCGATAGAGGGTTTCGATCAGCAGGCGCTGTCCGGGGCGCTGGATCTGCGGGCGCAAGGGCTGGTGCCGTCGCTGATCGTCGCGCTGGGTCGCCGTGCTACCGACGACTTCAACGCCACGCTGCCCAAGTCGCGGCTGCCGGCCGCGCAGACGATCACCCACCTGTAAGGCTTTGCGGCCAACCCTGCCGCAAGGTTGGCCGCATTGCCCTAGCCCACCACCTGCAGGCTGGACTGCCCCAGCCCGCTGCCCTTCTTCACCACGATCTGCACCGCGATGCGCTCCTGCATGCCCGTCACGTGGCTGATCACGCCGATGGATTTGCCGCTGGCGTTGATCGCATCCAGCGCGTCCAGCGCCACTTCCAGCGTGTCGCCGTCCAGCGTGCCGAAGCCTTCGTCGAGGAACAGCGAGTCGATGGAGGTCTTGTGGCTGACCAGGTCGGACAGCGCCAGTGCCAGCGCCAGGCTGACCAAGAAGCTCTCGCCGCCGGACAGGGTGCGGGTATCGCGGGTGGCGTCGGCCTGCCAGGTGTCGACGATCGCCAGTTCCAGCTCGCCGCCAGCCTTGCGCTGCAGCAGGTAGCGGCCGTGCAGGCGCGCCAGATGGCGGTTGGCGAGGTGCATCAGGTGGTCCAGCGTCAGCCCCTGCGCAAACTTGCGGTACTTGTCGCCCTCTTTCGAACCGATCAGGCTGTTGAGCCGCTGCCAGATGTCGGCATCGGCGCTGTGCTGCTCGATCTGGCGCAGCAGCGCCTGCTGGTTGTCGCGGCGCTGTGCGTCGTCGTGCAGCAGCGCCTGCAACGCACCCTGCTGGCCGGACAGCGCCTGGCGCTGTGCATCCAGCGCCGCCAGTGCGGCGTCCAGCTCGGCCAGCGACAGCGGGCTAAGCGCCTGTTGCTGCAGCGATTTCAGCGTGGCGAGCGCGGTTTGCCACACCGCCTGACTGCGTTGCAGCGCCTGTTCCAGCTGTTGCTGCTGCGCCTGTAGCCGCTGGCGCTCGTCGGCCGGCAACAAGGCCTGCAGGAAGGCGGCCGGATCGGCAAACGGGCTGGCGGCCAGTGCGGCCAACCATGCCTGTTCGGCGCGCTCGTGCTGCTGCTGTTGCGCCTGCAGATCGGCCGCCAGCTGCGCTTGCTGCCCCTGCAGGCTGGCGATCTGCGCCACCAGTTGCTCCGCTTGCGCGGCGTAGTGCGCCAGTGCCGGCTCGTCAGCGGCGGCCGCGTCGCAGTCCACCGGCGCCGAGGCGGCCAGCTTGTCCCAGCGCGCCTGCCAGCCTTGCGCCAGCGTGGCGGCCTGTTCGCTGCGCGCCTGCTGCTGCAGCAGTACGCCCTGTTGCTGCTGTTGCGCGAGCTGGGTGTCCTGCCAGCGTTGCCAGTCGAGCTGGCGGGCGGCCAGCCACGCCGCCATGTCGTCATCGGTGGCAGACCCGTCGGCGCTAAAACCGGCGGCGGCGATGGCCGCGGCCAACGTTGCGCCGGCCTGTTCGACGTGTTGCGCGGTGGCTGCCAACTGGCGCTGCAGCTCGGCCACGCCTTGTTCCGCATGCGCTTTTTCCTGCAGCAGCAACTGGTGCTGCTGGCCGGCTTGCTGCAGTTGCGCGGCCTGTTGAGCCTCCTGCTGGCGGGCGGTGGCCAGGCTTTGCTGTGCCAGTTCCGCCTGTTGCAACGTGCGGTTGAGGGCGGCGTCGTGCTGCTCGGCGCCGAGCAGCCCTTGCTGCAATGGTTCCTGCTGCGCCCAGCCGCTGTCATCCAGCCCCAGCGGCGCGGCCTGTGCCTGCCAGGCGGCTTGCGCTTGCTGCCGGTTGTCGGCCAGGGTGTCCAGTGCGCCCTGCAGCTGGGCAAGACGCTCTTCCAGCTTGACCAGCTCGCCGTTGACGGCACGGCCCTGCTCCTCCAGCAGCTGCAGCGCGGCTTCCTTTTCCTGCAGCGCGCGGGCGGTGTCGGAGACGGTCAGCGCCTGATAGGCGTGAATGCCGGGGTGTTCCAGCGAGCCGCACAAGGGGCAGGCCTCGCCCGGCTGCAGCGCGGCGCGGTGCGCTTCCAGGCTCTGGATGCGCTGTTCCAGCAGCAACAGCCGGCGCTTGTCGTCCACCTGCTCCTTCAGCGTGCGGTAGTCCTGCCGCAAGCCATCGCGCCGTGCTTGCTGCGCCGCCAGCTGCTGGCGGGCATCGGCCAGCGCGCCTTGCAGCTGCGTGTCTTGTGCGGCGTGCTGGCACAGCTGGCTGGCCAGCTGGCCCAGCTGCCGCCACGACTGCAGCTGTTGCTGGCCAAGTTGCCAGCGCTCGCGCAGGCTGGCCAGCGTCTGGCCCTGCAACAGCTCGGCCGCCGCGTGCTCGGCTGCTTGCGTGGCGTGCCGGCTTTGCTGGTGCTGCATGGTGGCGTGCTGCAGCGCCTTGTCCAGCTCGCCCAGACGGCGCTCGGTCGCGGCCAGCCCGTCCTGCTGCGCCTGCCGCTGGTTTTGCAGCTGTCGCAACGTCTGCTGTGCCTGTTGCAGCTGCTTGTGCTCGCTGTGCCAGCCGCTGAGGCGTTCACCCAGCACCGCAAAATGGGCGTGCTGCGCCAGCCACGCCTGTCGTGCCTGCAATTCCTCCTGCAGCGCCTGGCACTGCAGCCGGGCGCCGGAGGCCAGCGCGGCGGCGATGGCCGTGGCCTGCCAGTGGGCGGCGATCGACTGCTGCCGGCTGTCGGCAAGCTGCGCCTGCAAACTGTCGCCGGCCGCTCGGATTTGTTGCTGGCGCGCGGCGGCGTCCTGCCACGCCTGATAGAGCGGCTGCAGCGCCGCCGCCGGCTCGCTGTGCTGCAGTCGCTGCAAGGTTGGCCGCGCCTGCTCGATCGCCTGCTGCGCCACCTGCTCCGCAAGCTGCGCCTGCTGCTCGGCCAGTTCGGCCTGCGTCAGCTCATGCCGCCACTGGCGCAGCACCTGCGTCTGTGCCTGTTGCTGCTGCAATGCGGCCAGCTGCGACGCCAATTCCGCGGTCTGCTGCTGCATGGCCTGCCGCTGTGCTTCCGGCAGCAGCGCCACGCCGTCGGCGCGGGCCTGCAACTGCTCCAGCGCCTGCTTGGCGTCGCGTGCCCGCTCGAACACGCGCTGCGAGATCTGGCCGTAGATGTCGCTGCCGGTGAGTTCTTCCAGCAGCTCGGCGCGCTCGTTGGCGCTGGCATTGAGGAAGGCGGCAAAACCGCCCTGCGCCAGCAGCATCGATTTGGTAAAGCGCGCGAAATCCAGCCCGGTAATGGCCTCGATGCGCTTGAGCTTGTCGTTGATGTGGGTGGTAAGGATGGTGCCGCTGGCGTCGACCAGTTCCACCCGCGGCGCCTGCAGCTGGCCGTCGGCCTTGTCGCGTGCGCGGCGCTGGCTCCAGAACGCGCGGTACAGCTGGCCCTTCACCTCGAACTCCACCTCGGCCAGACAATCGGCGGTGTGGCGGCTCATGATCTCGTTGCTGCTGGCGGAGATGGTCTTCAGCCGCGGCGTTTCGTGGTACAGCGCCAGGCAGATGGCGTCCAGCAGCGTGGATTTGCCGGCGCCGGTGGGGCCGGTAATGGCGAACAGGCCGTTGCCCCGGAATGGCGGCCGGGTGAAGTCGATCTTCCACTCGCCTTGCAGCGAGTTCAGGTTCTTCAGGCGCAGGGTCAGGATCTTCATGCCTCGCCCTCCTGCAGGCTGGCGACAATGTCGCGGTAGCGCGCCTGCAGCTGTGCGGCCAAGGTTTCGTCCAGCGTTTCCAGTTGCAGCCGCTTGTCGAACACGTCGAACGGCGTCAGCTCGTCCAGTGTCTCGCGCGCCGCGGCCTGCAGCGTGGCGGCGGCATTGCCGCGCTCGCGGCGGATGCGGAGCACCTCCACCGGCAGTTCGGCAGTGATGTTCTGGATGCGCGCCTGCAGGTCGGACAGGTAATCGTCACCCTGCACCAGCACCTCCAGCCACACCGGCTGCGCGGCGCTGCCCAGCGTGGCAGCCTCGGTGATGGCGGCGGCCAACGTTGCCAGATCGCCCTTCACCGACACCAGCTGCTGGAAGCGCGGCACCGGCAACGGCGTCACCCCCAGCAGGCCGATGGCGTCGACATCCACCAGCAGCACCTGTTTCTGCTGGCCGGCCTCGTCGAAGCTCAGCGGGATCGGCGAGCCGCTGTAGCGGATGTGTTCCAGCCCGCCCACCTGCTGCGGGCGGTGGATGTGGCCCAGCGCGATGTAGTCAGCCGGCGGAAAGGCGCTGCTGGGAAACGCTTCCAGCGCGCCGACGTAGATCTCGCGCACCGATTCGCTGGCGCTGGCGCCAACGGTGGTGAGGTGGCCGGTGGCGATGATGGGCAGCGGCAACTGCAGCGCGTCGCGCCGGGCGCAGGCCAGCCGGTACAGCGCCTGATAGTGCTGGTGGATGGCCTCCTGCAGCGTGAGCTGCTTTTCCTCGGCGCTCTGTCCGGCCTGGCTTTGCATCACGTCACGCGGACGGATGAACGGGATGGCGCAGACGATGGCGCCGGGCGTGCCGTCGCGCTGTGGCAACACCAGCACCTGCTGCGCAAGATCGGCCTCCACCGCCGGGATGACGCTGGTGCCAAGGCAGCTCAGCAGCGGCCGGCTTTCCGCCAGCGTCGCCACCGAGTCGTGATTGCCACCCAGCAGCACGAGCGCGGTGCCGCTGCCGTGCAGCGCCACCACCAGCCGGTTGTACAGCTCGCGCGCGTAGCTGGGCGGCGCGCCGGTATCGAACAGGTCGCCGGCGACGATGACGGCGTCGACGGCGTGCTCGCTCACTTGCTGCAGCAGCCAGTCGATGAAGGCCTGGTGCTCTGCCTGGCGGGTCTTGCCCATGAAGTGCTGGCCGAGGTGCCAGTCAGAGGTGTGAAGGATGCGCATGAGGAATACTGGGGCGTTGGCAATGTGGCCGATTGTAGCAAGCCCGCCGTGCCGGCAGCATGGCGGCAGACGGATTGCCCGCCTGCCGCCAATTTATTCAGGATCAGGCACCGGCCTTTGCCGCTTGCGGGACAGCCACGGCCGGCACCCGCTGCAGCCCCCACGCGTTGGCCGCAACAATCAGCAGCACGCCCAGCAGCTGCCAGCCATCCAGCAACCGGCCGTAGGCGAGGTAATCCACCAGCAGCGCCACCACCGGGTAACTGAAACCGAGCAGGCCGATCCAGTGGGTGGGCAGCTGGCGGAAGGCGGCGTACATGATGATGTACATCAGCGTGGTGTGCACCAGCCCCAGCGTGGCCAGATAGCCCCAATGGCTGCCGGCCACCCACAGGCTGGCGTTGTCCAGCAGCGGCCACAGCAGCAGCACGCCGGTCAGCGTCTGCACGCAGGCGATGTGGGTGGGCGCCAGCGTCTTCGGCAGCTGTTTGCTGATCAGCGTCACCACCGCGTACAGCATGGCGGCGCCCAGCGCCAGCAGGATGCCCAGCAGCCCGCCGCCGGCACCCTGCCCCGGCTGCACGATCAGCAGCATGCCGGCAAACGCCACCGCCACCGCGGCCAACTTGCGCACCGTCAGCGCCTCGCCCAACAGCAACCGACCCAGCAACAGCAGCCAGAACGGCTGGGTGTGATACACCACGGTGGCGATGCCGATCGAGCTGTAGTGATAGGCGTTGAACAGCAGCAGCCAGTTGCCCACCAGCGCCACGCCGCCGGCGATGCACCACAGCAGGCTGGCCCGGGTAAACGGCCACGTTTGCCACAGCCCGCGCCACCAGGCGTACAGGCCCAGCCCCAACGCACCCAGCACGCAGCGCACGAATACCACGTTCCAGACCGGCTGCCCCGACTGCAGCACGAACCAGCCGATGGTGCCGGACAGCGCCATGGCGGCCAGCATCTGCAGCACGCCGGTGCGTAAATTTTGTTGTGTCATGATCAGGTTCTCCTTGCAGGCTAGTGTGCTACAGCATACGCAGCTCGCGCAGCCGGTTGAATGGACTTTGCAAGGCAGAATCGGCTTGCTACCTTGTAAATATCGCCAAATCGACAGGATTGCCTGCAATGAAAGACTGGATTGACGTACAGCTGGTGGGGCTGCTGCAACAGGACGCGCGGCAGAGCATTGCCGAGCTGGCGCGGCAGCTGAAGATGTCCGGCCCCAGCGTGTCGGAACGGCTGAAGCGGCTGGAGGAACACGGTGCCATTCGCGGCTACACCCCGGAGCTGGACTGGCCGCAGTGGGGCTACACCCTGCAGGCCATCGTGCGGCTGCGCCCGCTGCCGGGCCAGCTCAAGGCGCTGGAGGCGCGCCTCGTCGCCACGCCGCAGTTCACCGAGTGTGACAAGGTCACCGGCGAGGATTGCTACATCGCCCGCCTGCTGCTGCGCGACATCGGCCAGCTGGACGAGATCCTGGACGGCTTTGCCGAACTGGCCACTACCGCCACCAGCATCGTCAAGGCCAGCCCGGTGCTGCGCCGGCTGCCACCGCTGCTGCCCTAGCAGCAAAGCGGCCACGCAAGGTTGGCCGCAGCGCGTATCGCTCAGTCGGAGACGGGATGGATCTCGATGCCGAGCGCACGCCCCAGCCCCGCCGGCTGGATCAGCAGATCGGCCAGGGTGTGGCGTGACAGCTCGCTGTAGAAGGCCTCTTGCGCCGCATGCAGCACGCGATACAGCCGGCAGCAGGCGGCGATGCGGCAGTGCGAGTGCTCGGCATCAAAGCACTCGACCAGCACGTTGTCGGCCTCCGCCGCCCGCACCAACTGGCCGAGGTTGACCTGCTGCGGTGCGTGCGTCAGACGCATGCCGCCGCCCTTGCCGCGCACCGTAGTGAGATAGCCCTGCTGCCCCAGAAAATGCACCACCTTGGTCAGGTGGCTGGCGGAAATGTCGTAGGCGTGGGCAATCTCGCCGATGGTCACCAGGCGCTCGCCCGCCAGCGCGCTGTACATCATTACCCGCAGGCAGTAGTCGGTAAAGGCGGTCAATCGCACGATCGGGACCATTCCATGGTGTTGTTCAATCCGGCAGCTTATGCACCCGGACTCGGGTCGCCATTCTACCCTGCCGGCCAGCACCCGGTTGCGGCGGTTTGCCTCACGCCGGCCTGCCGTTACGGTAAAAACCGGCCGAAAACGCGCGTTCTTGATGCGCCTCAAGCGAATGGACTTTGCTTCATAACATTCATTTTCTATGAATGTTATCGGGTATAAGATTCATATCAGACGAATCTTATACCCCCTCAAGGAGCACCACCATGGCTTTCACCGTCAAAAACAATATCCGCTGGGTCGGCAAACAGGACTGGGAGCTGCGCGAGTTTCACGGCAGCGAGTACAGCACCCACCGCGGCTCCAGCTACAACAGCTACCTGATCAAGGAAGAAAAAATCGCGCTGATCGACACCGTGTGGGCGCCGTATGCCGAAGAATTCGTCGCCAACCTGGCAAAAGAAGTCGATCTCGGCGCCATCGACTACATCATTGCCAACCACGGCGAGATCGACCACAGCGGTGCCTTGCCGGCGCTGATGGCGCGCATCCCCGACACCCCGATCTACTGCACCGCCAACGGAGCCAAGTCGCTGCGCGGCCACTATCACCAGGACTGGAACTTCAAGATCGTCAAGACCGGCGACAGCCTCGACCTCGGCAACGGCAAGCAACTGGTATTTGTCGAGATGCCGATGCTGCACTGGCCCGACAGCATGGCTACCTACCTCACCGACGACGCCGTGCTGTTCAGCAACGACGCCTTCGGCCAGCACTATGCCAGCGCGCAGATGTTCAACGACCAGTGCGACCCGGTCGAACTGCAGGAAGAGTGCATCAAGTACTACGCCAACATCCTGACCCCGTTCAGCGCGCTGGTGACCCAGAAAATCCACGAAGTGCTGGCCTTGAACCTGCCGATCGACATGATCGCCACCAGCCACGGCATCATCTGGCGCGACAAGCCGACCCAGATCGTCGAGCAGTACCTGAAATGGGCCGACGACTACCAGGAAAACCAGATCACCCTGGTCTACGACACCATGTGGAACGGCACCCGCATGATGGCGGAGGCGATTGCCGAGGGCATCCGCAACGCCGATCAGGATGTCGTGATCAAGCTGTTCAACCTGTCCAACAGCGACAAGAACGACGTGCTCACCCACGTGTTCAAGTCCAAGGCCATCCTGGTCGGCAGCCCGACCGTCAACAACGTGATGCTGCCGCACGTCGCCGCCCTGCTCGAGGAAATGACCGGGCTGCGCTTCAGGAACAAGGCGGCAGCGGCGTTCGGCACCCATGGCTGGAGCGGCGGCGCGGTGGAACGCATCGCCAAACGGCTGGACGATGCCGGCTTCCGCGTACTCAATCAGGGCATCGCTGCGGAATGGCGGCCAACCGACGACGCGCTCTCGCAGGCGGTGCGCTTTGGCGAGGCCTTCATCGGGCAGCTGGGCCAGCGCGAACCGCTGGCGGCGAGTGATACCGGCAGCTGTGGCAGCGGCAAGATGCGCTGCAAGACCTGCTCGTGGGCCTATGACCCGCAACAGGGTGAAGCCTCGCAAGGCGTGGCCGCCGGCACCGCCTGGCCGGATGTCGCGGAAAGCTTCCTGTGCCCGGTGTGCTTCATGGGCAAGAGCGACTTTGTTCCCGCGTAAACAACCGTCCCCGGAGATTCCTGATGAAAAAACCCCTCGTCATCATCGGTAGCGGCCACGCCGGCTACACCCTGGCCCGGGCGTTCCGCCAGCTCGATGCCGCCACCCCCGTCATCATCCTGACCCAGGACGGCGGCGAGCAGTATCCCAAGCCGCAGCTCAGCCACGGCTTCGGCCAGCAAATGGCGGCCGAGCAGCTGGTGCAGCAGCACGCCACCGCCATCGCCGCCGAGCTGAAAATCATGGTGCGCCCCAATACCCTCGTCACCGCGATCGACTTCGACGCCAAACTCGTCCACGCCGGCGCGGTGCAGATCCCCTACAGCGACCTGGTGCTGGCGGTGGGCGCCGAGCCCTTCGTGCCGACCATCCGCGGCGACGCGGCACAGGACATCCTGACCCTGAACAACCTGGAGCAGTACCGTCGCTATATCGCGCAGCTCGAGCGCAGCGAGCGCGTGCTGGTCATCGGCGGCGGCCTGATCGGCACCGAGATCGCCCACGACATCGCCCGCCACAAGCAGGTAACGCTGGTGGACATCGGCAGCCGGTTGCTGGAGCGGCTGGTGCCCGAGGTGGTCAGCCAGCGCCTGCACCATGCCATGGCGCCGGTGACGATGCGTTTCGGCACCGCGGTGGACCGCATCGACCGCGCGGCGACCGGTTACCACGTGAAGCTCAGCAATGGCGAAATCCTTAACGTGGACGCCGTGATCTGCGCGGCGGGGCTGAAGCCGCGGCTGGAGCTGGCCGCAGGACTGGCGACTGGATTGGCCACCGGGCGCGGCATCACCGTCGACCGCTATCTGCGCACCTCGCAGCCCAATGTCTATGCGCTGGGCGACTGCGCCGAGATCGAGGGCCAGATCCTGCCCTACCTGCAGCCGATCACGCTGTCGGCGCGGGCACTGGCCAGCACCCTGGCCGGCACGCCGCAGCCGGTGCGTTTCGGCCCGCTGCCGGTGGCGGTGAAAACGCCGCACTATCCGATCCAGCTGGCGGGCATCACCCACGGGCAGGCGCTGGACTGGCAGATCAGCGAGGGTGACGACGGCCTCACCGCGCTGGCCCATCGCGACAGCAAGCTGGTCGGCTACGTCACCACCGGCAGCCGCAACGGCTTCAGCCTGCTACCTAGCCTGGCCGGCTGAACCGGTCGCGCCGGAGCGGCCGGGGCAGACAGCGTGCCGGCCGGCGGCTGGCGTCCTGCCCCAGGCCAACATTGCCCGCAGGCAAGCGGCAAAAGGTTGGCCGCAATGGCGCACCGGCAGGTAGCCACTACCTCGCTGCGCCCACCCGGTAGCCGGTACTGGCAAAAGCAGACTCATTCACTAAGATGCAAACACACCAGCTTCTGGTGACACGCTCCACACTCCTCTCACTCACCAGCAAGAGGTACGCAATATGAAGACACTGCAAGCATCCGCCAGGCCGGCAACACCGGTCTGGCTGGCCGTCGTGGCGATGGCCGCCAGCCCGCTGCTGGCCAGCGCCGGCGACCTGTCCGCCACTTACCGCGGCAAGCCGGTGCCCTTCGGCCAGGGCCAGGCGCACACCGAAGTCCGCACCGATGCCGCCGGCAAGGCGGTCGCCGTCAGCATCGTGTTCAGTGAACAGGCGCTCGCCGGGCTGCCGGGCGCCGCCATGGCACCGGCCTACCTGCTGCGCATGCCGGCCAAGGGGCCGCGCACGGTGGTCGACCACGTGGTCATCAACTGGGAGGCCGTCGGCCACCCGCCACCCAAGGTCTACGACGTGCCGCATTTCGATTTCCACTTCTATCTGGTGAAACGGGCGGAGACGATGAAGGTGCATTTCAACAGCGACGCAGAATCGGCCGATCCGAGCCAGCAACCGCCGTCCGAGCTACTGCCCGCCGGCTACATCTTGCCGCCGGGCACGGCCGTCCCGAAAATGGGCGTGCACGCCATCAATCCCCAGGCGGCGGAATTCCAGCAGCCGCCGTTCACCGCCACGCTGATCTACGGCTACCACAACAAGAAGCAGACCTTCATCGAGCCGATGGTGTCACTGGCGTTTCTGCAGTCGAAGCCGGTGTTTTCCGCACCGGTGGCGCGCCCGGCCCGCTACAGCAAGAGTGGCCGCTACCCCGCCGGTTATCGCGTGAGCTACCGCCCCGACAGCAAGTCGTACGAGGTGGCACTGACCGAGCTTCAATGACGGCGCCCCCGTCAGCGGCGCTGGCGGGCGGCTGCCGACACCCACTGCGGCCAACCCTGGCCGCTTTTCTTTTGTCCGCTACTTGACGCCGCCCTGCCTGCTGCGGCACAAACAGCGCCTTGCCTGAAAGGCGCTGGGGCGATCAATGAACCACCTGCAAACCATTTACCACCTGCAACCGACGCCGACGGCGCGGGTGCAGCAGCGGCTGGCGGTGCGCGGCATCGTGGCGCGCGGACGCGAGCTGTTGCTGCTGTATACCGGCCGCTACGACGACTACAGCCTGCCGGGCGGCGGAGTGGAGGCAAACGAGGATCACGCGCTAGCACTGGCACGCGAGCTGGCAGAGGAAACCGGCGCCCGCGATGTCCGCATCCTGCACCCCTTCGGGCTGATCGACGAGTTCCGCCCGCCGCGCGGCGACTACGACGTGCTGCACATGCTGTCCTACTGCTATGTGTGCCGCATCGCGACAACGTTGGCCGCACCGCAGATGGAAGCCTACGAGATCAACAACCGCATGCAGCCGCGCTGGCTGGACGTGGACGCCGCCATTGCCCACAACCAGGCGGTGCTGGCGCGCGGCGCGGCCGGCATGGGGCTGTCTATCGTGCGCGAGACCGCGCTATTACGGCGCATCGCCCAGGCGCTGGACGCCGGCGAACTGTAAGTGCACGGCACACCGCTCGCGCCGCACCGGGGTGCGCCCGCGTTGCCGGATTGAAGCGCCGATGGCAAGGCGGGCGGCCACTGCCTGCCCGCCTGCCATCCCCCATCGCACACGGTCGCTTAGTCCACCGGGATCATCAGGTGCTGGTAAGGCGTACCCGGCCACATCACGTACGGCACGCTGGTATCCGGCGTGGCACTCTTGGGGTACATGTCATAGAACGCCGGCTCCGCGCCGACGATCATCACGTGCGGCCCGGTCTTGACCCAGTGGTTGCCGGCATCCGGCTTCGCCGCGTACGGGTCGGTATTGCTGGCATCGGTGCCCCCCGACAACATGTACATGAAACCGATCTGGCCGGCGACCGGTGTGGTGTGACCAATCCAGGCCATCGCCCACGCCATCGCCGCCTTGTCCATGCACATCGGGTCCGGGCCGGGGGTGGCCGGGTTGTCCGGCATGCAGGTGAAGCCGTTACTGCCCTGGCGCAGGGTGCGCATCTTGCCGTCGGCCTCCATGGCGACGACGGTCGCCGCGGCGCTGACCTTTTTCGGGGCGGCGCTCATCGCGCTCTTGATCATTTGGGTATCGCTGGCGGCCATCACCGCCGGCACCTGGCCGATGACAGCGAGCGCCATGGCGATGGTCAGACAACGGTGTGTCAAGGTCGATGTCGACATGATCACTCCTTCTTGCAATGCAACGGGTGTCTACCCGGCTGCCGCAAGCGCTGCGGATGACACCTGGCGGGTGTGAACAAGACGGCAAGCTGTCGCCGTCACCCGCTGACAGCCGGGAGCGGGCAAACACAAGGCGCGGCAGCACAGCCGGTGTGCCCTAAGTGTAGGAGACGGCCCGTCAACCGCAACCGGCGGCCGGGCTTGCCTGCCACCAGGCTTGGCGGCCAGCACCCGCTGCGCCGGCGCGGCGCGCGCACCGCCGTACCACATATGCAAATAGTATTATTTGATCCTGGCCAAAATGACGTTGATTAAGGCCATGCCAGCACAATGCCGATGCTATGCTAGATGGCTGTTTGCTTGCCCCAACCGCTTTGCCAGGAACCCCCGCACGTGCACAGTCCCACGCTAGTCGCCATTGCCGCAATCCTCATGGTCGTGATGACCCTGATGCTGGCTGCTGCCTGGCGCTTCAACCCGCGCATTGCCGGGCTGGGCGCCTGGACGCTGTCCTATTTCTTCGGGCTGCTGGTCTGCGTCAACCTGCTGCTGCGCGCGGTGGCGCCGGAACTGCTGCTGGTGCTGCTGGCACAGCTGTCGGCCTACCTGATGGCGTGGCTGAACTGGGTGGGCACCCGTGCCTATGTCGGCGCCGCGCCGGTGCCACGACGCTACGGCGTGCTGGGCGCCGTCTTGCTGCTGGCGACCGCGGCCTGGTTTACCGTGGTGCAGCCGGAGCAGACGACACGCTTCACGCTGATGAGCCTGGTGGTGGGCACGCTGTTCCTGCTGTGCGCGCGCACCATCGCCCAAGGCCGGCTGCAGGATCACCCGGCCCGCTACCTGTACGCGCTGGCCAGCGGCGGGCACGGGCTGTTCCTGCTGCTGCGCCCGTGGCTGTTCCGCGTCGGCAACCACGGCCTGTTCGACGCACAGCACGCCATCGCGGTATCGCACCTGGTGGTGGTGGAATCCATCGTCGCCATCGTGCTGATGGCGTTCGGCATCGTGATGCTGGCCAACGAGCAGGTGACGCTGGAATTGCGCCGCATCGCCGACCGCGACCCGCTGACCGGCGTGTTCAACCGCCGCGCCTTCCTCGCCCTGCTGGACAAGGGCAGCCACTACGCCGAGCGCATGGCGTTTCCGCTGTCGGTGCTGCTGATCGATCTGGACCACTTCAAGAAGGTCAACGACAGCTGGGGCCACCAGCTCGGCGACCGCGCGCTGCGCCATTTCGTGACGGTGGCGCAAGCCTGCCTGCGCGATGGCGACGTGATCGGCCGTCTCGGCGGCGAGGAGTTTGCAATCTTCCTGCCCAACGCCCGGCTGGCACAGGCCGAAGCCATCGCCAGCCGCCTGCGCGGCGCACTGGAAATGCAGCCGCTGCGCCACGGCGAGGCCGCCATCGCGCTGACCGCCAGCATCGGCGTGGCACAACGCCAGCCGCAGGAAGCACCACAAGCGCTGCTGCATCGCGCGGACGAGGCGATGTATCTGGCCAAGCACAAGGGCCGCAACCGCATCGAACTGGCAGCGGGCAGCCCGCCCACCGACAGCACTACGGCGCTGGCACTGCCGTAAGCCGTTGCCGCCTGCGGCCAACGTTGGCCGCAGCCGCCGCGGCGGAACCATAGCCGGCCGCCGCGGTCTGTGACACACCGGCGCCAAAGTGGTGGCCGGCACCATCAACAAGGAGAACAGCCATGCAGTGCCCGGTTTGCAAGGATACGACGCTGGTGATGAGCGAACGCCAGGGGATCGAGATCGACTACTGCCCGCAGTGCCGCGGGGTGTGGCTGGATCGTGGCGAGCTGGACAAGATCATCCAGCATTCGCTGGGCAATATGGCCGCCGCCACTGCCGCACCACAAGCAGCGCAGCCGGTTGCAGCGCAGGCCGCCCAGCCTGGCTACCCGCCACGCCAGCCGCAGCAGCCCTATCAGCAACAACAGCCCCACCAGCAACAGCCTTACCCGCAGCACGACAAGTACGGTGACAACCGCCACTACAAGCGCAAGAAGAGCTTCTGGGAAGAACTGTTCGATTAAATAGCGAAAGCGGAAACAAAGCGGCCAACCCTAGTCGGTTGGCCGCTTTGTTTTTGCGCTTGCCAGTCGGCCGCCGCACACAGCCGCACACAGCCGAGCCAGCCCGGACTCAGCCCGGCAACAGCCGCAACAGCTGGCCGTCGTCCTCGTCGGTGAGCAGGTAGATGAAGCCGTCCGGGCCTTCGCGCACGTCGCGCACGCGCTGGCCAAGGCCGGTGAGCAGCTTTTCTTCGCGCAGCACGCGCGTGCCGGCCAGCTCCAGCCGCAACAGGTAGCGGAATTTCAGCGAGCCGAGCAGCAGGCTGCCCTGCCACGCCCTGCCGTAGCGCGTGCCGCGCACGAAGGCCATGCCGGATGGCGCGATCGACGGCGTCCACTGCCACAGCGGCTGCTCCATGCCCGCCTTGCGGCTGAGGCCGGCGCCGACCGGGCCGCCGCCGTAGTTTTCACCGTAGGTGATCACCGGCCAGCCGTAGTTCTTGCCGGCCTCGGGGCGGTTCAGCTCGTCGCCGCCCTGCGGCCCGTGCTCGTGCGTCCACAGCCGGCCGTCCGGCCCCAGCGCGGCGCCCTGAGAATTGCGGTGGCCGAGGCTCCAGATTTCCGGACGCGCGCCGGCGCGGCCGACGAAGGGATTGTCCGGCGGAATGCCGCCATCCTTGCGCACGCGCACCACCTTGCCGTGGTGGTTGTCCAGCGTCTGCGCGTCGGCCATGCGCTGGAAGCGGTCGCCCAGCGTCAGGAACAGCGTGCCGTCGGCGGCCTCGACGATGCGGCAGCCGAAGTGGGCGCGGCTGCTGAATTTCGGCTGCTGGCTGAACAGCACCTTCACCTGTTCCAGGCGGCTGGCGTCGTCCGCCAGCCGGGCGCTGGCCAGCGCGGTGGAATTGCCGTAGCCGCTGGCGGCCGGCTCGGCGTAGCAGAAGTACAGCGTGCGGTTGCGGGCGAAGTCGCGGTCGGTGACCAGATCCAGCAGGCCGCCCTGCCCGGCGGCGTCGATGCGCGGCAGCCCGGCCAGCGGCTTGCCCAGCTGCCCGCCGGCGCTCACCAGCCGCAGGCGGCCGGGGCGCTCGGTAACCAGCATGCGCCCGCCGTCGATGAAGGCTACCGCCCACGGGTGCTCCAGTCCACTCGCGACCAGCTCCGCCCGCGGCGCGGCCTGCGCCGGATTGGCCAGCGCCAGCAGCGCCAGCGCCCACGCTGGCCATCGTGCTTGCTTGCTCATGCCTGTTTCCTCCACGTTGACGACGCGCCGCGGTCTACAGCAGGCGGTAGCCGACGCCGGTTTCGGTGCGCAAAAAGCGCGGCTGCGCCGGATCGGCCTCCAGCTTTTGCCGCAGGTGTGCCATATAGATGCGCAGATAGTGGCTGTGTTCCACGTAGCCCGGCCCCCACACCTCCTGCAGCAGCTGGCGGTGGGTCAGCACCTTGCCGCGATGGGCCAGCAGCGTGGCCAGCAGCCGGTATTCCAGCTGCGTCAGGTGCAGCGGCTCGCCGTCGCGGCTAACGCTGCGGTTGGCTAGATCCACCGTCACCGCCTCGCCCAGGCGGACCAGGCTGCCACCGCCGTTATCGCTGCCGTCGCCGCTGCGTCGCCGCTGCAGTGCACGCACCCGCGCCTGCAGCTCGCCGACGCCGAACGGCTTGGTCAGGTAGTCGTCGGCGCCGGCGTCCAGTGCCGCGATCTTGTCGACCTCATCGACGCGCGCCGACAGCACGATCACCGGCACCTTGCTCCAGCTGCGCAGGTCCAGCAGCAGGCTGACGCCGTCGCCATCGGGCAGTCCGAGGTCCAGCACCAGCACGTCCGGCTTGCGGGTGCCGGCCTCGATCAGGCCGCGCGCCACGGTGTCGGCCTCGAACACGCGGTAGCCCTCGTCTTCCAGTGCGCTTCTGACGAAGCGGCGGATGGCGGCTTCGTCCTCGATGATCAGTGCCGTCAGGGCGTGCATCAGGGCAGGTTCTCCAGGTCAAAATCCAGTGCCGGCGGCGGACGCAGCGGCAGGGACAGGGTGAAACAGGCGCCGCCGTCGTGGCGATTGGCCGCGCTCAGGCGCGCGCCGTGGACATCGGCAATGGTACGGCAAATCGCCAGCCCCAGCCCGACACCGGCGATCGCCGACTCGCGCTCGCCGCGACTGAAGGCGTCGAACAGCCGTGCCGGGTCGCCCGGCGGCAGGCCGGGGCCGCGATCGGCAACGCGCAGCAGGATGCGGCCGTCCTCGGCGGCGGCGCTGATGCGGATAGAGCTGCCGGCCGGGCTGTATTTGGCCGCGTTCTCCAGCAGGTTGACCAGCAGCCGCTCCAGCAGGATGGCGTCGCCGTACAGCATCGGGCAGGCCGGATCGATGTCCAGCTGCAGCGGGTGTGCGTCCAGCGTGTTGCCCAGCGCCGCGATGGCGGTGCCGATCACCTCGTCCGCCGGCAGCCAGTCCTGGTGCAGGGTGACGCCGCCCGCCTGCAGCCGCGCCATTTCCAGTAAATTGGTCACCAGCCGCGTGATGCGCTGCGACTGCGCCAGCAGCAGCGCCGCCTGCTCCTGCTCGGCGCGGCCGCCGCGCTGCAGGGCCAGCAGCAGGGTCTCGGCGTTGCCGGACAGCGCAGTCAGCGGCGTGCGCAGGTCGTGCGACAGCGCCGCCAGCAGCGAGTGGCGCAGCCGTTCCGATTCCATCGACAGCAGCGTCTGCTGCGCCACTTCAATATAGTGCAGCCGCTCCAGCGTCTGCGCCGCCAGCGCCGCCACCGCCTCGCACAGGCGACGGTTGTCCGGGTCGGCCAGTGCCAGCACGTCCGGCACCGCCACCACCAGCACGCCGCGGGTGCGCATCGGCGCCTGCAGCGGCAGGTAGAGCTGCGCTGCATCCGGCAGCGTGTGCGTGCCCTGCCCGGCCGCCTGCTGGTGGTCGAAGCACCAGCGCACCAGCGCCGCGTCCACCGCCAGCGGCGTATCCGGCAGCGCCTCCAGCTGCTCCTCGGCGTCCGGCAGCCACAGGCTGATCTGCGCGTTGAGGCTGGCCTGCAGAAAGCGGCCGGTGATCTCGCCGACCTGCTCCGGCATCAGCGCGCTGCCCAGCTCGCGCGCCATCTCGTACAGGTAGCGGGTGTGCGCCTCGCGCTGGCGCGCCTGCGCCGCCGACTGCCGCTGGCTGGCCACCAGCTGGCCGGCGACCAGCCCCACCGTCAGCATCACAGCGAAGGTGATCAAGTACTGGATGTCCGACACCGCGAACGACCAGTGCGGCGCGACAAAGAAGAAATCGAACAGCGCCACCGACAGCACCGCCGCCCACGCCGCCGGCGCGCGGCCGTAGCGCACCGCCGCCAGCAGCACCAGCAGCAGGTACAGCATCACCAGGTTGGCCGCATCCAGCACGCCGCGCAGCGGCAGCATGGCTGCGGTGAGCGCGAGGCTGGCCAGCGTGGTTTGCCACCAGCCGCCACCGGCACCCGTACGCGGCCAGCGCCAACCGGCCGTGGCGGCGGGCCTGCGCTCGCCGGCGGCCAGGATCAGGCAGTTCAGCTCCGGCGCGCGTTGTGCCAGCTGCTGCTGCAGGCTGGCGCCCAGCCAGCGCGGCCGGTTGCCGCGCTGGCTCAGTGCCAGCAGCGACAGATTGTGGCGCCGCGCGTAGTCGGCGATCAGGCTGGCCGGTGCCGGCCCGGCCAGCACCAGCGTATGCGCGCCCTGTTCCGCCGCCTGCGCCAGCGCCGCCAGCACGCTACTGCGCGCCGCCGCGCCGGCGTGGCCGCGAT